>NZ_DASVGN010000026.1:0-21524 GCF_036379515.1 Castellaniella sp. | reverse complement strand
GGCCGCAAAATTGTGAGGCCTGGGGGTCTTGAGCATCCCCAGATTTTTTTCACGCGCTCCCAGCATGAAATTTTTTTCTGATGGCAGGTCACCTTGCAGCACGGCGTAGGCGTACACATCGCGTATGACGCCCCGCACGCGGCCGGCCGCATTTTTGGCGCCATTTTTCCACACCTTATGTACCGCCTTGCCAACGGCCGACTCTGTGATCTCCCGGAACCGCAGCCGCCCTATCGCCGGATAGGCGTGGTTTCGCAGCAGACCTTCCTGCCGCGCCTTGTGGCCCTCAGACCAAGAATAGTCGCTCGCCGCCTCCGCCAGCCAAGCGTCCGCCACCTCGCGAAACGTGCGCTCTGCCTTCCGCGCCTGCGTGGTGGCGTCCTGCGCCTCACGCGCCGCTTGCTTTTGCGCGACTGGATCGACGCCAGCGGCTACCTGGCGCCTGAGCGTGTGGGCGATCTCCCGCGCTGCGCCCAAGTCCGTGCCCGGATACGTCCCTATACCAACCTTGCGATTTCGGCCCTCAAGCCGAAACCGGAAGGCCCAACCGCGTCCGCCGCCCTGGTCCTTAGACCGCACTGTAAAGATGAGCCCTCCACCATCGGAAAGCGCCTTTTCCTTTTTGCCTGGACGCGCCTGGTCCAGCTGTTTTTGTGTCAGAAGTTCGATGCGCATTTGTACACAGACCTCAAAAAATTTGTACACAGAAATTTTCTGTGACTTCGAGATCTCACTGTGTACTAATCCTGTGTACAAGAAAAGCGTGTCACTCACTGACACTCGCTGACACTCGTTGTCCACGAATTGCAGAGGGAAATTAGGCTAAGTGCCTGATTTCATACGGTGATTTTTGGGGTTTTTGGCCTGAGGTGGCCGGGTATTGCAGGGGGGGATGGTAGGCAGTACTGGGTTCGAACCAGCGACCTCTACGATGTCAACGTAGCGCTCTAACCAACTGAGCTAACCGCCTAAAGAAGCGAGATTATAGGAAGACCCAAGGTACGCTGTCAAACAACGTGGCCATGTATTTGATTTTCATGGGCGCAGTACCGGAAAGACCGCTTGCGGCAACAGGCTATGCACCCACCGCCGGGCGGGCAACCCAGTGCGAGATTCCAACACCCGTGCCCTGTCCAGCCACACCCGGACATCAACTTGCGGGACGGCGCTTTTGAGTGCCAGAACGACTGTATTGCCTTCGTCGACTTCTGGGAGGCAGAATACGGGTCCACCAAAGGCTGCCTGAATATCCTCCAAATTCTGCGCGAAGCTTTCGTGGCGACCAAACAGATTGACTGACATGGCACCGGAATCACTCAGCGACTGCGCACAATTCCGGTAGAAATCGGCACCACTGCAAGCCGGACCCTCTCCTTCGGCATCGTACAGGTCGACCATCAAGGCACGGTAGCGCCCCACGCGACCGGGTTGGGCCACCCAATCACGGGCATCCCCCAAGGTCACCACGGACCGAGCGGATCCAGGCAGTCGGAAATACGACCGACACACCGCTACCACTTGCCGATTTCGCTCGACGGTTTCGGCCTGTGAACGCGTATGGCGCAGGACAAACCGCAACAGCGAACCCGCCCCCAGGCCCAGAATGCCAATAGGTTCATGCACACTGGGTCGCACGAACAGCATCCAGGAAAACATCTGTTGTGCGTAGGCCAGCACGAGTTCAGAGGGGCACTTCACGCGCATCGCGCCCTGAACCCACTCGGAATTGAAATGCAGATACCGCACACCGTCCTGTTCGGACAAGGTGGGCTCGTCGAGCTCGGCCGCGACCTGCCAGGCCGGGCGATTCGCCAGGGTGCGTCGACTCATGCAAAGCTCCTTTCCCGGAATCGGCGACCGGCATACGCGGCCAGTAGCACCAGCCCGGTAGAAATCAGGATCATGAGAATCCCCAGCGCGGACAGCTTGCCCCAGAGGCCATCGTCGGCAAAGTTCAGAATCTGCACCGCCAGCACCTCGCTCCCCGGACGCGACAGCACGACCGACACGGTCAATTCACGCACGAACATCGTGGCCATCAGAATCCAGGCTGACACGATACCTGGAATGAGCAAGGGCACGATAATGCGCCGCAGCGTCGTCAACGGGCCCGCACCACACACCAGCGATGACTCCTCAAGATGGGCGTGCACCTGGACGAAAGCACTGGCCAGTGGCCGGACACCATAAGGCAAATAGGCCGCAATATAAGCGAGCAGAAGCGCATTCAAGGTGGCGTAAAGCGGAGTCTGCACGAAGAACCACATGAAGCCGATGCCGATCACGATGCCCGGGAAGGAAAACGACAGAAAACTGAGCGATTCCAGCAAACCGGAGGCGCGCGTCCGGATCTTGACGACCACGTAGGCAATGAAAAGCGACAGCACTACTCCCAGCGTGGCGCCCACCACCGCCAGGACCAAGCTGTTGCGCAGGGCCAGAATCGACGTGGGGTCCTGCAACACTTCGACCCAATGGTTCCAGCTCATGGAGGCAAATGCCTGCGCGCTGGGGACCATGGAATACGGCACCAGCGAGGTATACAGCAACACCGCCACTGGCAGCACGACCATCAACAGGCTCAATACACTGATGACAATGAGAAGCGGCGTACGGGCCTTCTTGAGTTCGACCACGGTGGGCCGGTACCCACGCCCCGATATCGTGACGAACTTATCTCCCGATGCAGTCAATGCCCGATACAACACGACCAAGCCTATCGAAGCCGCCAGTACACTCATCCCGAGAGCAGCCGCCTTGCCGTAATCGGGAGCAAACCCGGTAGAGATCATCTCGTACAGATAAGTGGCCAGCACGTCGACGCGGCCCGGCGTACCCAGCACCCGCGGCACAGCGTACGAAGCAAGGCTGCGCACGATGCCGAGCACGAACGCCGCCAGGATCGCGGGACGCAACACCGGCAAGGTGACGCGCCACAAAGTACGCCAGACCCCAGCGCCACTGACGCGCGACGATTCTTCGAGTGCCACGTCAAAAGACGACATTGCGGGCGCAATAATCAGATAGGCGATGGGCATGTTCAACAGCCCTTCGACCAGAATCATCCCTCCCAGAGAATAGATGTTGAACGGTGCCGCCGAAAGTCCCAGAAAATCCTTCAAGAACAAATTGAGCAGTCCATTGGACGGATTCAACAACAGCGCCCAGCTCACAGCAAACAACAAGTGAGGAATCATCATGGGCACGATGGACAACACCGTGAACAGTGGCTTGCACGGGATGTTGGTGCGGGTGTTCAGATAAGCAAGCACCAGCGCCAATACTGTGGCCAGCAACGTCGAGCCAAAGACGAAGATGACGGTATTGCCGAGAACCTCGAGCAGGAAGGGATCGGTGTAGGCCGCCGCATACTTGGCCACGGTAAAGTGACCAAAGGCTGTCAAGCCTTGAGAAAAGCTCCCCAGCAGCAGCATCAATACCGGGCACAAGGTGAGAAACCCGACGATGGCAATCAGAGACCACGTCAGACCAGGACGGTGTGGATTCATCCCGTGCCCCTTTACGCTGTCACAAGCAGGCAATGCTCGGGTGCAAGCGCAAAGTGCACCATGTCCCCTTTCCCGACCGCCAGCGTGGGGTCGACGCGTGCCAGCAGCACCTGATCGTCGACTCGCACTTCGGCTTCGTAGACTTCGCCCACAAAGTCCAGAGCCTCCACTCGCCCCTCGACAACGTTCCGCACTCCTGTCTCTTCAGTAGACGATGGAGCGCTGCCCTCTGGGCGGGCAGTCAGGTGCAGAAATTCGGGGCGGATGCACAGAGTCACCTGCGAACCCGGCGCAAAATCGCGCTTCTGACACGACACCAGACCCCAGGGTGTCCGAACCACGGTCCAATCAGGCTGCTGCTCGTGCACGGTGGCCGGGATCAGATTGGCACGACCGATAAAATCCGCTACGAAACGGTGATCCGCGCTGAAATAGATCTTCTGAGGATCGCCGCGCTCGATGATGTGCCCACCATTAAGCACGGCGATCGAATCCGACAGCGCCAGCGCCTCGACGCGATCATGCGTCACGTAAACAGCGGTGATCCCCAGCTCGGTCAGAAAATGCCGCAAGAGCTTGCGAGTTTCTTCGCGCAGCTTGGCATCCAGATTGCTCAGGGGCTCGTCAAACAGAATCACCTTGGGCTCAGCCACGAGGGCGCGTGCCAAGGCTACCCGCTGCTGTTGCCCCCCCGACAAACGGGTTGCGGAACGCCCCTCCAGGCCATCGAGCTGCACATGCTTGAGCACCTGCAACACTTTTTCACGGATCGCTGCACGCGCCACGCCCCTCACCTGCAACGGGTACGCGACATTGTCGAACACCGACATATGCGGCCAGATGGCATAGGTTTGAAAAACCATGCCCAGGCCCCGTTTCTCGGGGGGTACCGCAACACGCTTGCTGCGCGACCAGACCACCTCGCCGCCAATGCGGATCTCTCCGTCATCGGGAGTCTCCAACCCCACAATGCAGCGCAACAACGTGGTCTTGCCACAGCCGCTGGGCCCCAGCAACGTAAAAATCTGATTGGCAGGGATGTGCAGATCGATGCCATCCAACGCTCGAACTGTGCGGCCTTCGGAAACGTAGGTCTTCACCAGACCTTCAATCTGAATATCCATGCGCTCACCGGGCGCCAAATATCTGGCCGAACTCGCGCCCCCATTTTTCGATTTCGTGATCGGTCAGATCGCGCACCGGAAGCACCTTGACCTGATCGATGCCTTCGACATCTGGAAAGACCCCCGGAGCCAGCACATACTCACCCACCTTTTTGGCGAGCAGCCTCATGGCGGGTTTGGAAAGCCAGAAATCCATGAATGCACGGGCGGCAGCTGGGTGCGGTGCCTTGGCCGTCACGGCGATGGCTCTTGGGGTGCCCAGCAAAGGTTGCCCGCTGCGAGGGCCCCACTCGAGAGGTGCCGGGGCCTTGGTCACAATGTACTTGGGCATCGAAATCGCCACCAGCTTCTCTCCACTTTCAATGGGGGCAGGCGTGGGACCAAAAGAGGCGACAAACATGGGCTGATTGGCCGCAAGGCCTTTCAGGTAAGCCATCCAGTCGGATTCGGTTTTGAACACTTGCTCTTTCAGGCCCACCAGCCAGGAGATCGTCGAGGAGTGCGTAGCAGGATTGGCCATCACGATCTGCCCCTTCCACTTGGGGTCGGCAAGGTCTTCATAGCGCTGCGGTGCATCGGCTTTCTTCAGGTGCTGCGTGTTGAACAGATAGGACACGTATTCGATCCCAAAGAGCGTCATCCGAGGATCATGAATCGCCCAATCGGGGTAGCCCTGCGTGGAAGGCGACTGATAGCTCGCCAATACGTTGTTCTGAGCCAGCAGACTCAGCATGGGACGCGGCGCCTGAACGACGTCTGCCAGCAACTTGCCAGCATTGTGCTCCGTCACGATCGTCGGGATGAATTTGGAGCTGGAAATCCGCGTGTAAAGGCCCTGAATCCCAGTGGCCTCGTCAAACGCCTTCATGACGCTTTCGACGGACGTGATGTTGGCGTAGAACACCGCCTTGCCCTCTGCTTTGGCCTGCGCAGAAACCGCTTGCGCCCTGGCCATGCCCGGAAGTGAGCCACCCACCCCTGCCAGCCCGGTGGCAGCGGCAAGTTTCAGAAATTCACGTCGATCCAATGCATTCATGGCGAGTCTCCGAGAAGGAACCAGGCAAATGCCGATTCGGGACTCGAAGTGTGACCGAATCGCATATATTTTTCCAGTCAAACCAAGAGTGCAGTGGCCCTGGTGTAAGCTCAAGCCCGTCCTTGCCTTCACACACATCATGCACGAACGTTCCTGGGTTTCGCTCAGCCTTGCCGGTGGGGTCTGTGTCCTGCTGGGCATAGGGCTCGCACGGTTCGCCTACACTCCCCTGATCCCAGCGCTGGTCGATGCACACTGGTTCACCATTGCTCAGGCCAACTATCTGGGTGCACTCAACCTGCTGGGCTACCTGATCGGTGCCGCCATCGCCAACCGGGCGACCCTATCCTTCGGATCACGGAAGGTACTGGCTACTGCCTTGGCGGTCACGGCTGTCAGCCTGTACGCGTGTCTCTACGATGGCGGTGTCATCTGGTATGGAATCTGGCGCCTGGCCTGCGGCGTAAGCGGCGCCGTACTGACGGTAGTAGGTGTTTCAGCCGCGCTGTCGCGCGTTGCCGCTCAGCACCGCCCCGCCGCCTCGGCGCTCATCTTCTCAGGCATAGGCCTTGGGATTGCTGCAAGCGGGACCGTGGTCCCCTGGCTCATCGCTTACGGCATTGCACCCACCTGGTTCGCTTTGGGTTCCTTGGCCACACTCCTGGCGTTGTGGGCCTGGGTCCACGTCTGGAGCCACCTCGAACCTGCGGCCGGCCGGCCGGTGCCGCAAGCAACACATGCCCCCCGCCGCTGGTCGGCCCTGGGCTTGATGCTCGTGCTGCTCGCTTACGGGCTTGATGCCGTCGGATTCGTTCCCCATACGCTTTTCTGGGTGGACTACATCACCCACGAACTCGGGCGTGGGTTGACCACGGGGGCGATCTACTGGACGGCCTTCGGGCTGGGCGCAGCCGTAGGACCCTTCGTGGCCGGAGCGTTGGCACACTGGCTCGGGTTTCGTCCCGCCCTCGTGCTGGGGCTGCTGGCGAAAGCAGGCGCGGTGGCCCTGCCCGTCGCATCGAGTGCGCCTACGGCCCTGCTGATTTCATCCGTGCTGGTGGGCCTGCTCATCCCTGGGACCGTCGCGTTGACTTCCGGCTCGGTCATGGAATTGGCACCACCCGCACGACAGCAACAAGCATGGGGCTGGGCCACTTTGTCCTTTGCGCTACTGCAGGCCATCGCGGCGTACGGAATGGCCTGGGGCTACACCGATCTAGGTAGCTACCGCCCTCTCTTCGGGATGGCGGCAGTGGCACTGATCATTGCCGCACTGTGCGCTGCGGTGGCAGCCCGCTCGCCTCTCCCACGCGCAGCGAGTGAAACCGTCTAGTGTCCCGTTTGACGCGGTAGCCAGCGCCAGAAGACGGCCGCGGCGGCAAAGCCGCCCAGACCCATCACCACGATGCCCAGGCCCAATGAGGCAATTGCGGCAATGCCGGCCAACAGTGCAGGTGCGCCGCTCGCGCCCACGTCCGACACCATCCGCCAGACACCCAGGAACTGCGTGCGTCCCTCTCGCGGGGAGGCATCTGCGCCCAGCGTCATCACCAGCCCGGAGCCGATGCCGTTACCCAGCCCGATCATCATCGACACCAGAACGAAGGACAGCGTCCCACCCGTCAGGGGAATCAGCATCATGGACACCCCCATGATCAGCACGGAAGGAACGGCGACCCAGAAGCGCCCGAACTGATCCATGGCCTTGCCCGATGGGTAAAACGCCAGCATGTCGACAGAGGCCATCAAACCGTAAATGAGCGAAGTGGCTGCCGGACTCACCCCCAGATGTTCGCCCCACAAGGGAATGACGATCTGACGTGAGGCCCGCAGGGCACTCACCAGCATGATGCCAACGCCCAGCGTCGAATAGGTCTTCCAGTGCGCCTTCAGGACTTCCAGCACCCGGGGGGACCGGACGACGGTGCCGTCAGGGTGCGTCGGCGTTTCCAGATCAGGGATTCGGTAGGCCAGCGCGCCAGAGGCAAAAATGAAAAGGATGGCGACCCAATAGGCGCCCGACAACCCCAGACGATGAACCGCAGCAGCGCCCAGAAACGGGCCTACGAAGACGCCGATTCGCCGCATTCCGCCCAACGTAGACATGGCGCGCGCCCGTGCTGCGGGCGACACCAGTTCGATCAGATAGGTCTGCCGTGCCAGCAGCAATACCGACGTCGCCATCCCCAACATGAAGACCCCCGTCGCGAGCAGCCCCAGTTGAGAAGGAAAAAGGCAGAGACCCAAGGCCAGCACGCTGAAAGCGGCTGCCCATACCATGGCAAGCCGTTCCCCATAGCGGGCGATGATCAACGAAGCGGGGATGTTGCTGATGAGCGACCCTATCCCCACCAAGCCCACGATCAATCCGGACAGCGCCACCGATGCACCCGCGTTGCGGGCGCTCAGCGCAATGATGGGGAGCACCGCGCCCTGCCCGATGCTGAACAGCAGGCTGGGGCCAAATGCGGGAATGGCAATTTTTCTGAAATGAAATGCGGTGTCGGTCATCAGCAGGCGGCAAATCAGCCGTCCAGGACAAAAACGCCAACGCAAAACCCTCAGGGGCCGCTGGTTGGCAAAGGGCTATTTTGGCGCGCAGAAAGAGGCTGAGCAAATGGCGTGCACAAAAAAAGGCCATCTGCGCTGCCAGTCCCCTGATCAGCCGCACAGACAGCCCGTCAACAGCAAGGCACCAGCCAGCGCCCTACGAATCAAATCACTGCGTCAGTCGTCATCATCGCCTCCGTAGCCATAGTAGCCACGGCGATACTCTTTCCATGCGCGTTTCTGCTCTTTGCGCCAGCGCTTTTCAGCATGCTTGTAGGCGTGACGGTCGTAGTAATAAGGCACCCCCGGCGCATAGACCGGATCGGGCACCACGACCACGCGCGGGGGTGGCGGTGGCGGCGCGTAATACACCGGGGGCCCACCGAACACGACACCTGGAACACCAATGCCAATGCTCAGGTCAACCCCACCCGCCTGCGCTGCCGGAAGCGCCGTAGTCAGGCCCAGTATCAGAGCAGCCACGCCTATCGTTTTTTTCATCAGTCGCCTGTTCAGAACTTAAAACAGCTTCATTGTCGCCTCACAGGCAGGCGGATGAGCTGACGACTTCTGACCACTTACATCAAGATATTACGTAACGCAGTATTCTCGGCACTTGAGGTACAAATCTTCACGCATTGCACCGAGTTGTTCCAAGATCACGCAGCTGCACAGTTGAATCCATGTCCGGGAGCACACCATGAGCGCACTTGATTTTCCGCTACCCAACGACCTGCCCAAACCTATGGACGATGGGGCGGCCGATCACTTTCAAGGCATGGCGCTGCCCGCGATCGTCCTGCCAGGCACCGACGACCGGCACATCAATCTCAGCGCCCTGAAGGGCACCTGGGTGATTTATATCTACCCCATGACGGGCCGCCCCGGCGTACCCCTGCCTGCAGGATGGGACGACATCCCGGGCGCGCGAGGTTGCACGCCACAGTCCTGCAGCTTCCGCGACCACCACGCGGAGCTGCGCGACCTGGGCTGCGGCGTCTTTGGTCTGAGCACGCAAGCAACCGACTACCAGCGTGAGGCCAGAGACAGACTGCACCTGCCTTTTGAACTGCTCAGCGACGCCGGGCTGCTAATGAAGCGGCATCTTCGGCTGCCGACCTTCAAGGCAGGCGGGATGGAACTTTACAAGCGGCTCACGCTCGTCCTGCGTGACGGCCATATCGTCAAAGTGTTCTATCCGGTCTTTCCGTCCGATCGCAATGTGGATGACGTGCTTGCGTGGCTGCGCCAGCCCCTCAGCGTACCCTAAGTCTGGCGTCGTAAAATCCGCTCCTCGCATCTTCCGGGCCGGGCGGCCCTTGGGCGAAACAGGCTCGCGGCAGAGAACTTCATGGACGCCTTCAACAACACTTTGTTTCTTTGGATCAATGCTCCTGCACACCCAAGTGCGTGGGTGGTGTCGATGGCGACAATTTTCGCCAACGACCTGATCTGGGCCATCCCCTGCCTGATGATCATCCTATGGCTGCGCGCTGGCAACCGAATGCGCCGAGCACTGATCGCTGCTGCGGTGGCCGGAGTGATCGGGCTCTTGATCAACCAATGCATAGGTTTCTTCTACTGGCATCCGCGCCCATTCATGATTCCCATCGGGCGTACTCTTATCCCGCATGCACCCGATTCCTCGTTTCCAAGCGACCACCTGACGCTATGGTGGGCCGTTGCGTTCAGCCTTCTGTCCCAAAGGCATCACCGTCTCGGACTGGCGTTGTCACTCATTGGAGTGCCCATCGCCTGGGCACGCATTTACCTCGGTGTGCACTTCCCACTCGACATGGTCGGAGCAGCGGCCGTCGCTATCCTGAGCGTGCCTCTTGCACGCCACACAGCCCGGCGACATCTGACGCCGGTTTACCTGCTCGCGTTGAAAATTCATCGCAGACTCTTTGCACCACTGATTGCATCAGGCTGGATACACCGCTGACTCCTCCAGAAGCACGATTTGCAACCCACTCGAAAATCGCGAGTGGCGCCATCACTTCCACGGCCCTCGATTCCCATGCACCATCAAGACGTTCGCTCCACTCCACCCATCCCACGCGGGGTCTGGGTTCTAGGCTTCGTAAGCCTCTTGATGGATGTTTCATCAGAGCTCATCCACAGCCTGCTCCCCATGTTCATGGTCACAGTGCTGGGCGCAACCGCACTGGAAGTCGGCTGGATCGAGGGCATTGCGGAATCCACAGCCCTCATCATGAAGGTTTTCTCAGGCGCCCTGAGCGACTACATCGGCAAGCGCAAAGGGCTCGCTGTCTTTGGCTACGGCCTGGCTACCCTCACCAAGCCCTTGTTTGCACTGGCACCGACACTCGGCGTGGTCTTCACGGCACGCCTGCTGGATCGGGTCGGAAAGGGCATCCGAGGCGCTCCCCGAGACGCTCTGGTCGCTGACCTGACGCCTCCCGAAATCCGGGGGGCCGCCTTTGGCCTGCGGCAGGCCCTGGATGCGGTCGGAGCGATGTTGGGCCCCTTGCTTGCCGTCGCCTTCATGCTGCTTTGGGCGGACCACTTTCGCACCGTCTTCTGGATTGCGGTCATCCCCGGCGTCGCCTGCGTGGCGCTCCTCGTCTTCGGCTTGCACGAGCCGCCCTCCACCCGCAAGGAAAAACGCAGCAACCCCATTCAGCGCAAGAACCTGCGGCGCCTGACACTCCCGTACTGGTGGGTCGTGGCCATCGGCGCGGCCTTTACCCTGGCGCGATTCAGCGAGGCATTCCTGGTGCTGCGCGCGCAACAAAGTGGGATCGCCATTGCGTTGGTTCCGCTCGCAATCGTCGCCATGAATCTCGCGTTCTCGCTCTCAGCCTATCCATTTGGCAAGCTTTCTGACCACATGAGCCACAGCGCACTTCTCGCCATTGGGCTCGTCGTCATGATCGCTGCCGACCTTCTGCTGGCGCTCAGCAACGACTGGCTCGTCATCCTGATCGGGATTGTCCTCTGGGGCGTTCACCTGGGGGCTACCCAGGGCTTGCTTGCTACGATGGTGGCGGACACAGCTCCTGCAGACCTGCGCGGCACGGCGTATGGCTTCTTCAACCTGGTCAGTGGTGTCGCCATGCTGCTCGCCAGCGTGATTGCCGGGTTTCTCTGGGAACACTTCGGTGCCCCCGCCACCTTTCACGCAGCTGCGGGATTCTGCGTGATTGCGCTGCTCATCTTGGCAACGAAGAAGAGCGCCAGCGCACGCCCCACCAAGTAGCAGAAAAGTAGCAGAACTGGCTGCGAACCAACGAATCAATGCTTGCCTGACGAGGCAGTCGGCAGATGCCAGCCATGGCGGATCGCCATATAGCGCAAGAAGAAGCAGGCCAAGCCCCCTGCTATTGTGGTGACCACGGCAGGAATGGACAAGGCATCTCCAGCGACGACAATGGCGGCGCCGGCCAACGCTGCCAGCGCGTACAGGTCGGATCGCAACACGGTTGGAATCTGCAACACCAGGAGATCGCGCAGCATGCCACCGCCAACCCCCGTCAGCATTCCAAGCAACGCGGCCATGACGGGATTGAGCCCATAAAACAAGGCCTTCTGTGCACCGGCTACCGCAAAGAAAGCCAGGCCCACCGCATCGAACCAAAGCACTGGATTGCTCAACCGAGTGGCGAGCGCATCCCAGAAAAAAACGAGGAGTCCTGCCAATACGGACATGCCGAGATAGCTCAGGTGCTCGATCGCCGCAGGGGGAACCGCGCCAATCAGCACGTCTCGCGCAATACCGCCCATATTGCCTGCCGCAAATGCGAGCACCATGACGCCGAACGCGTCGAGGCGATGCTTCACCGCCACCACAGCCCCACTGATTGCAAAAACGAAGGTGCCGCCCAGGTCCAGCGTGACCAGCAGCACATGATCCATGCTCGAAACGTTCACCAAGACCATCGTCAGACCCCACGTGCAGCCAGGAATTCAATTTGCGTCAGCAAAATTCTACCTGCACACTCCAGCTGTGACAGGCTCAGCGCTTACCACAATTGACCTTGACATTGACATCATGTCAAGGATTACGCTTCAGGAATGCTTCAACACACGTCGGGGATGACGTGCCATGAAGCGTTCGACAAGGGAGCAAGCCAATGCGACGCAGGGATTTTTTGCTGAGCGCGACAGGAATTGCAAGTTTGGCGCTCGGCGGTGGAGCCCGAGCCGCATCGGGCATGGGAGGCATGTCACAAGGCAGTCCGTCCCCCCAGATGCCCCACGGAATGCACGCCACGGCGGCACAGGGCGGACAGCTTGCCCCCTCTGACGCCATCCCATCCGGGCGTCCTTTTGTGCCGCCAGCAACCCTCAAGAACGAAGCCACACAGCCCGGCTCATTCAAGGCTACCCTCGTGGCCACTTCGGCCAAGGTAGAACTCATCCCGGGGGTTGCGACCCAGGCATGGGTCTACAACGGTCAGCTGCCCGGCCCCATGATCGAGCTCCAGGCCGGCGACCAGGTCGAGATCACGCTCGAGAACCATCTGCCTGAACCTACCAGCATCCACTGGCACGGCCTGCCCGTGCCGCCTGACCAGGATGGCAACCCCAGTGCAGCAGTGGCGCCAGGCGAAAGCCGCGCCTACCACTTCAGGATACCCGAGGACGTTGAAGGCCTGTATTGGTACCACCCTCATCCTCACGGCCAGTCCAGCGAACAAGTCTACCGGGGGCTGGCCGGCGCCATCAGAGTACACGCCAAACACGATGCACTCCCTCCCATCCCCGAGCGCGTCCTCACCCTCACCGACCTGCGCCTGACAGCCGACGGCACAATCCCGGAAGACGACATGATGGACTGGATGAACGGCCGCGAGGGTCAGTTCGTCCTGGTCAATGGCCTGAACCGCCCTGGCCTGCGCTTCGACACGGCCGGATACGAGCGCTGGCACGTGCTGAACGCGACCAATGCCCGCTATCTGCAACTGGCACTGCCAGGGCACACTTTTACTCTGCTTGGCACCGATGGCGGACGCATCGAACAAGCACAATCCGGGCTGCCAGAGGTCTTGCTGGCCCCAGCCCAGCGGGTGGAACTGCTGATTGATGCGACGGGCAGGCCCGGCAGCACGTTCATGGCCAAGGCCTATGCGCGCGGCAAGATGGGCGGTGCGGGCGAAGCCCCCACAGTTCCGCTCATGCAGGTAGATTTCAGTGCCGTACATAACCAGCAACCTGTCTCCCTGCCGCAAACGCTGCGGCCATTCCAGTCGCTACCCCAGGCAAGCGCACAAAAGCGGGTCGTCATGAGCGAGGGCATGTCGATGGGGCACGGCATGGCAGCAGGGCATGCCATGGGCGGCATGATGGCCGCAGGCACCATGGGCATGATGCACGAAGGCGGTATGCCCGGTGGGCGCCCCTCGATGATGCAGTTCATGCTCAATGGCAAGACCTTCGATATGCGGCGCACCGATCTGACCAGTTCGGCAGGCGCCTGGGAAGACTGGGAAATCGCCAATGATTCGGACATGGACCATCCCTTCCATATCCACGGCACACAATTCGCCGTGCTGGAACGCACGATCAACGGGCACACGGCACAGGAACCCTTCCGCGCCTGGTACGACACCGTCAATCTCAAGCCACAGGAGACCGTGCGAATCCGCGTCATGCAGTCTTCCAAGGGTATCCGAATGTTCCACTGCCACATCCTGGAACACGAGGACCTGGGCATGATGGGACGCCTGGAAGTGACATGACCGGCCACACCTGTCCCATGCACCCGGAGCCCTTTCAACATACTTGCACGGCTACGATCGGTTCCGTGATGAGTCCAGCTTCACTTCCGCCGCGCAGGAAGTCATATTGTTGACGATAAGCCGGGAGAAGGGAGAACGCCTGGACACACCTGCCCTCTGCGCCCCAATGGCTTCCCCAGCCATTCATAGATACGCTCCATCAACTGGTGGCCATCTTCCAATCTTAGAAGCTGCCCGATTTCGCTCAAGCTGAATCCAAACCGTTGTGCGGCTCTTATGAACTTCACCCGTGCCACGTCGGGAAGGCCATAATGGCGCACATCGGATGAAGAAATTGTCACAAGAGGACATTCAACCATGACACGCCCGACGGCCAACGATGAACGTGCAACACGCGACGACGAGATGCCGGGGCCGATCTCCGATGCCCGTTCAAAGGGGATGAATATTGCCGTCATCGGCAGCGGCGGAGCGGCCATGGCGGCGGCGCTCAAGTGCACCGAACTAGGCGCCCGGGTCACGCTCGTCGAGCGTGGCACGATCGGCGGTACCTGTGTGAACACGGGCTGCGTACCCTCCAAGATCCTGATCCGCGCTGCACACGTCGCTCACCTGCGTGCCCAAAGCCCATTCGACAATGGTATTTCCGCTGTCGCGCCAACCGTTCTTCGCGATCGGCTGCTCGCCCAGCAACAGAACCGTGTCGAGGAATTGCGCCACGCAAAATACGAGAACGTTTTAGCGGGCAATCCATCCATCACGGTCCTGCACGGAGAAGCCTGTTTCCTGGATGGCCACACGCTCAGCGTACGCTCTCAGGAGAAAACCGAGCATGAAGTCCGGTTCGACCATTGTCTGATCGCCGCAGGTGCGAGTCCCGCTCTTCCACCGATCCCCGGCCTCGAGCACACACCGTACTGGACTTCGACCGACGCTTTGGCAAGCGACACGATCCCCAAGCGCCTGGCGGTGGTCGGCTCGTCCGTGGTCGCCGTCGAGCTTGCACAGGCCTTCGCCAGACTCGGCAGCCAGGTCACGCTGCTCGCACGCCACAGTCTGTTATTTCGCGAAGATCCGGCAGTCGGTGAGGCCATCACGGCCATTTTCCGGACCGAAGGGATCAAGGTGCTCGAGCACACCCAGGCAAGCCAGGTTGTTTACCAGAATGGCGAATTCACGTTGAATACCGATCAGGGTGACGTGCGCGCCGACAAGCTCCTGATTGCCACGGGCCGCAATCCAAACACAGGCGGCCTGAACCTCGACGCAGCGGGTGTCGCAGTAACCGCTCGAGGCACCATCGCAGTCGATGACACGCTGCGCACGAGCGCACCGGGTATCTACGCCGCAGGCGATTGTACTGACCAGCCGCAATTCGTCTACGTGGCTACGGCGGCTGGCACACGCGCCGCCATCAACATGACCGGCGGTAAGGCGATGCTCGACCTGACCACCATGCCCGCGGTGATCTTCACTGACCCGCAAGTCGCCACGGTCGGCTTGTCCGAAACGCAGGCCCGTTCCAGGGGGATCAAGGCCGACAGCCGCTTGCTGACGCTCGAAAACGTACCACGCGCACTCGCCAACTTCGATACACGCGGCTTCATCAAGCTGGTGATCGAAAAGAACTCTCGCCGCCTGATCGGGGCCCAAGCAGTCGCAGAAGCCGCAGGCGAACTGATCCAGACGGCCGCATTGGCGATCCGCAACTGCATGACGGTGGAGGAGTTGGCTGACCAGCTGTTCCCCTACCTGACGATGGTGGAGGGGCTCAAGCTGACGGCGCAGACCTTTCAGAAGGACATCAAGACCCTGTCCTGCTGTGCCGGATAGCACATCGGCAAGATCGTCTCTTTCGACTCGCCGGGGTGGCCTCGGCACGAGAACTCATCTTGATGCGTCCCCTGGACGGATGCCCCACGGCTACAGCTTTGCCCTGCGCAACCTGAGCGCGTTGGCAATCACGGAGACGGAACTCAGGCTCATGGCGGCTGCCGCAAACATGGGGCTCAGGAGCCAGCCCACGAGCGGATAAAGGATGCCTGCCGCCAGCGGAATGCCCACACTGTTGTAGAAAAAGGCAAAGAACAGGTTTTGGCGCACATTATGCAGCGTTTGATGCGACAGGCGCCTTGCTTTCGCGATTGCACGCAAATCGCCCTTGACGAGCGTGACCCCGGCACTCTCCAGCGCCACGTCACTGCCGGTACCCATGGCAATGCCGACATTGGCTTGCGCAAGCGCCGGAGCATCGTTCACGCCGTCGCCGGCCATGGCGACGATATGGCCTTCGTGCTGCAGCTGTTTCACGATGGCGTGCTTGTCTTGCGGCAGCACGCCTGCATGTACCTCATCAAGGTCGAGTGACCGAGCGACCGCACGCGCCGTCTGCTCGTTATCCCCGGTAAGCATGATGAGGCGAATCCCTTCGTCGCGCAGGATGTGCACCGCTTCGGCAGTGGTTGCCTTGACGGGGTCGGCCACTGCCACCAGTCCGGCAGCCTGGCCGTCGACAGCCACCAGCATGACCGTCTGCCCTTCGGCGCGGTACTGATCCGCCCGCGCATTCAGTTCTCCGCCATCAATTCCCGCCTGCTGGAGCAGCCGCCGGTTACCCACCAGTACTCTGTGGCCAGCCACCTCCGCGCCGACCCCCTGGCCGGTAGTTGCGTGAAAATCGACAACCGCCTCCGTCTTGATGCCGCGCTCGCGGGCGCCGGCGACTATGGCAGCGGCCAACGGGTGCTCGCTGCCTGCCTCGGCAGCGGCGACCCAGCGCAGGACTTCCTCTTCGGTAAAAGAGGCTTCTGCTTCAATTTTGACCAGTCGAGGCCGGCCTTCGGTGAGAGTACCCGTCTTGTCGACCACCAGCGTATCGACCTTGCCCAGCATTTCCAGAGCCTCCGCATCCTTGATCAACACACCGGCACTGGCACCGCGCCCCACGCCGACCATGATGGCCATGGGCGTCGCGAGACCCAATGCGCAAGGGCAGGCAATGATCAGAACCGATACGGCTGCAACCAATGCATGACTGAAGGCTGGCGATGGGCCCGCCAGCAGCCAGATGGCGAAGCTCGCCACCGATACCAGTACAACGATGGGGACAAACCAGGCGGCTACCCGATCAGCGAGGCTCTGGATCGGCGCACGGGAACGCTGCGCATCGGCCACCATCTGGACGATGCGCGAGAGCAGCGTGTCGGCGCCGATATGGCTCGCACGCATGATGAAACTGCCATTCTGATTGACCGTGCCGCCCGTCACGCCCTCGCCCGGCCCCTTTTCCACCGGAGCCGACTCGCCCGTGATCATGGATTCATCCAGGGTCGACCGGCCTTCCATGATCTCGCCGTCGACCGGCACCTTGTCGCCCGGCCGTACGCGCAGTCGGTCGCCCACGTTGACTTGCGCGAGATCGATTTCTTCTTCAGCGTCATCGCGCAGGCGCCGCGCAGTGGGCGGCGCAAGATTCAGAAGCGCCTTGAGCGCACCCGACGTGCGCTCGCGAGCGCGCAGCTCAAGCACCTGACCGAGCAGGACCAGTGCGACGATGACAGCCGCCGATTCGAAGTAAACCGGCACCTCACCACCGATCCCCTTGAATGACGCGGGAAGCAGCCCCGGGAACAGGAGCGCTCCCAGACTGAACGCATAGGCGACTCCCGTGCCCAACGCAATCAGGGTGAACATGTTGAGATTGAAACCACCCAGGGACTTCCATCCGCGCACGAAAAGCGGCCAGCCTGCCCAGAGCACCACAGGTGTTGCGAGCACAAATTGGACCCAGTCGAATCCGCCCCCCAGCCAGCCGCGAAAGTCCAGGCCTGGCACCATGTCACCCAGCGCAAGGATGAGCAGCGGGACTGCAAGCACGGTAGCAACCCAAAAGCGCCGAGTCATGTCGATCAGTTCCGCATTGGGCCCGTCGTCCGCAGCCACTGTACGCGGTTCCAGCGCCATGCCGCATTTGGGACAAGTGCCTGGGCCGTCCTGGTGCACCTCAGGATGCATGGGACAGGTGTAATCGGGTACCTTCGCCTTGGCGGGCGTGCCGCCCCCTACGGGCGAATGCACACAGCCATGGTCGTGTGCACCACGTGTGTGTCCCGCCGGGTGGGCGTCGCAGCTGGATCTGACGGTTGTCATTACCAATCTCCTTACATTGCTCCCTTAGTTTCAACCTTAACCTTACGGGAATGTCAAGCCTGGCCGGGAGCAACGTGCGAACGAAGCGCACCGGCGGATGGCGCCCGGTTCATTCGTAGGATGCGGGCTTTGTTCTACCGCATCAACCCGGTAGAGCCAAGACGCCTTTTATGCAACAGTACCGACTTCCCCCGTTTGACGCAGGCTTTCGATATCGCGCTTGGGCGGCGCGCCGAAAAGACGGCCGTACTCGCGGCTGAACTGGGACGGACTTTCATAGCCAACCCGAAACGCAGCCCCTGCCGCATCCATGCCTTCGTTCAGCATCAGGCGCCGTGCTTCTCTCAGACGCAGCCATTTCTGGTACTGCAGCGGGCTCTTTGCCGTCAGCTGGCGAAAGTAATGATGCAAACTGGATGTACTCATTTGCACATGCGCAGCGAGGTCGGCCATGTGCAACGGCTCAGCATAATTTGCCTTCAGCAAGTCGATCGCCCGGGCAATGCGCTGGCGCTGTCCGCCCATCGCGGCAATCTGCCACAGCCGCGCAGCCAGATCACTTTTCAATAGTTTGTAGTGAATCTCACGTTCGATCAGTGGTGCCAGCACCGGGATGTCCGCCGGCGTATTCAGCAGTGCCAGCAGACGGAAACAGGGTTCCAGCAAGGCCAGACTGATCGTGCCCAGGCCCACGCTCGCCTCGGCGGTGCATTTACCTGGTGACGGCAGCCGCGCCTGCGAGATCAATTCCGCAATGAGGCCCACATCCAGCTTGAGCACCAACCCCAGCAGTGGCTTGTCGGGGCTCGCCTGGAGCACCTGGGAACTCGCTGGAATATCCAGCGAGGTAATCATGAAATGGTCGATATCATAGGCGTAGGCGTGATCGCCCACCAGCAGTTGCTTGGCGCCCTGGACGACGACGACCAGGCTGGGTTCCACCACGCAGGCACAGGGTTCCGTGACGGATTCCCGACGAGACAAGGTCAGGCTTTTGATGGCGGTGACGTAACGCTCCTGGCCTATGGTCCGTTGGTCGATGACTTCGGACAATTCGGCCCGCATGACCGCAAGTGCCTGGCTCCGTAGGTATTCGGCGTGGCTTTGCATTGGCATGATGACTTCCTGATGGCACAGTCCGAACTTTAGTCGTTCAGTCGGGCATCGTCGACAAAAATCCATGATTCTGGACTATCAGGCAAGAATTTTGCCAAATCATGCTATTACAAGCTAGGCAATCACGCGCATCATGGCATCGTCATCACAACGCACACGACGAGGATACAAGTATGAGCCACATCCAGCGCAACGGTTCACAGGCCTCCATCAAGGGGCCAGCGGAATACTTCACCGGCAGTGTGCGGGTTGAGCCTTTGTTTCAGTCCCCTGGCTCTGCAAAGATCCAAGGCGCCAACGTCACCTTCGAACCCGGCGCGCGCTCTGCCTGGCACACGCACCCCTGCGGTCAAACCCTGATCGTCACTGCCGGCCTCGGCTGGCACCAGTGCGAAGGCGAACCGAAGGAGGAAATCCGCCCGGGCGATGTCATTACCTGCGCGCCCGGCAAGCGGCATTGGCACGGTGCGACCGCCACCTCGGCCATGACCCACATATCCATCGTTCAGGCCGATGCCAGAGACCAAGCCGTGAACTGGATGGAGCAGGTCACCGACGAACAATATCTTGCTTGAGACCCGAGTAACGACCATGCAAACACGGACATTTGAATTTTCCGACTACGCACGCCTGGTACGCATCCGCGCTTTCATGCGTCCCACGCTGTGCCTGAAAGAAGACACCACGAACCAGATAACGGCAAAAACACGTATCGCCATGCAAATTCTCGTGAGGGGCTTGGCATGAGCACGAAGGCGCTTGTGGCGTTGTGTGTGGGCGCCACGGCAGGGTCGGCCAGCGCCCTTGCAGATCTGCAGGCCGCTCGGCCCTGGGGCCAAGAAGACCATTGAGCTGGACACCCACCATTTCGACATCGACACGACTAAAGATCATGAATCAATTATCAATTCCAAATTTCACCCTCAATAATGGCGTGAAGATTCCCGCAATTGGCTTCGGTGTCTTCCAGACGCCACCGGCCGAGACGATTACTGCTGTGCTAACCGCCCTTGAGACGGGCTACCGCCACATCGACACTGCCGCCGCCTATGGCAACGAGCGCGAGGTCGGCGAGGCTCTGCGTCGATCGGGGCTGGTGCGTGACGATTTCTTCATCGAAACCAAAGTGTGGGTCACCGATTACGGGTATGACGAGACACGCCGCGCGTTTGACAAAGCGGTCGAAAAACTCGGCATCGAAACTATCGACCTGCTGCTACTGCACCAACCAATGGTGGGCCGCTTCGACCGCACTGTCGCGGCGTACAGGGCGCTGGAGGGTCTGCTGGCCGAGGGACGCGTGCATGCGATCGGTATCAGCAATTTCACACCAGTGATCCTCAACCAATTCCTGCCCAGGATCGAGGTCGCGCCGAGTGTGAACCAGATCGAGCTACACCCTTATTTCACGCAGGTAGCCAACGCAAAGGCCAATGCCGAGGCCGGCATCCTGACGCAGGCGTGGTCACCCATGGGCGGAATCACCCACTACCGTGGATCAAAGGCTACCAGCACGTTCACCGACGGCACACTTTTGAAAATCGGCGAGATTCACGGCAAGACGCCCGCACAGGTCATGCTGCGCTGGCACATCCAGCAGGGCCGCCAAGTGATTCCAAAGTCCACACATGCAGCCCGCATCGCCGAGAACTTCGACATCTTCGACTTCTCGCTCACGAACGAAGAACTCGCCACCATTGACGCGCTCAACACGGACACGCGTGGCGGCCCCGATCCAGACCAGCCGCAGCCAGGTTTTCTCACGTACCCGATCCCCGGGGTGTAAACCGGATGCCACTATTCCATCACGCTCTAATCGGTCGGCGCCACATTGAGCCGACCCCAACAGGAGAAACACCATGAAAGGTACTGTGCTCTACGGTGCAGGGGACGTCCGCTTCGAAGACGTTCCCGAGCCCAAAATCGTTCACCCAACCGATGCCATCATCAAACTGTCCGCGACCTGCATCTGCGGCTCGGACTTGTGGCCCTATCGCGGTTTCAACAAAATCGACGCGCCAATGCACATGGGGCACGAATACTGCGGCGTCGTGGTCGAAGTGGGTTCCGACGTGAAGACCGTCAGGCCTGGCCAGTTCGTCGTCGGCAGCTTCTGTTTATCCGACAACACCTGCCCCCACTGCCGGTTCGGCTTCCAGTCGTCCTGCGAACAGCGCGAATTCATGACCGGTGCGCAGGCGCCGTACGCTCGCGTGCCTCTGGCCGATGGCACCCTGGTCGCCACCGCCGAAACGCCGGACGCGGACATGATCCCGCACATGCTGGCGGTATCAGACGTTCTCGGTACCGGCTGGTATGCGGCCGACGCGGCACA
>NZ_DASVGN010000025.1:0-96511 GCF_036379515.1 Castellaniella sp. | reverse complement strand
CGCAACGTGCTGCGCTTCGACGAAATCCCGGACGTCATGAAATCGGCGATCCTGGCAGCCGAAGACGACCGTTTCTACCAGCACGGGGGCATCGACTGGACTGGCGTGATCCGTGCTGCAATAGCCAACCTGGTCCACATGTCCAAGTCGCAGGGCGCGAGCACCATCACCATGCAGGTGGCTCGCAATTTTTACCTGTCGTCGGAAAAAACCTACACCCGCAAGTTCTACGAGCTGCTGCTCACCTTCAAGATCGAGGCCACGCTTACCAAGGACCAGATCCTGGATCTGTACATGAACCAGATCTTCCTGGGGCATCGCGCCTATGGTTTCGCGGCCGCCAGTCGCACCTATTTCGGCAAGCCACTGTCTGAAATCACACCGGCAGAAGCCGCCATGCTGGCGGGTATCCCCAAGGCCCCGTCACGCTTCAACCCGATCTCCAACTTTCAGCGTGCCAAAGCGCGCCAGGGGTACGTGCTCGGGCGCATGCGGGCATTGGGCTACCTGACTGAGGCAGAATACCAACAGGCTGTGAACCAGCCCATCGTCGTCAAGTCGGCTGCCGGTACGCCTGCAGGGCACTACGCCGTCCACGGCGCGTACCCGGCCGAACTGGCGCGCCAGCTGCTCTACGGTGTTTACCAGGACGACATCTACTCGCGCGGCTTCAACATCTACACCACGATCAACTCCAAAGATCAGGAAGCCGCGTATGAAGCGGTGCGTAACGGCATCCTGGATTACACACGGCGCGCGCCCTACCCCGGCCCGGAAGGTTCGGTGGATCTGCCTGCCGGCATCGAATCGCAGACGGACGCATTCAACGACCTGCTCGACGACCTTCAGGATAAATACCCTGACAACGGCGATCTGCTGACGGCCGTGGTGCTCTCGGCAAGCCCCACCGACGTCAAGGTGGCGCGCAGTGCCACGCAGATCATCGACGTCAATGACAAGCGCGCCCTCAAGGTGATCGCTCGCGCGCTCACCCCCAAGGCCAAGGATTCGCTGCGGCTGCAGCGAGGCTCCGTGGTGTACATCCACCAGATGGACGGCTACTGGGAAATCATCAACAAGCCCTCGGTGCAGGCAGCGCTGGTGTCGCTGCGGGCACAAGATGGCGCGATCGAAGCCATGGTGGGCGGCTTCGACTTCGAAGAAGGCAAGTTCAACCGGGTGACCCAGGCCTGGCGTCAGCCCGGTTCCTCCTTCAAGCCTTTCATCTATGCTTCGGCCCTCGAGCGTGGCCTGACGCCTGCCACCCAGGTGTCGGACGAGCCTTTCTCGCTGACGGCCGAACAGACTGGCTCCAAAGCGTGGAACCCGAAGAACTACGGCAACGCCTACGAACCCGTGCTGACCATGCGTCAAGGCTTGTATAAATCCAAGAACATGGTGTCCATCCGTATCCTTCAGGCGGTCGGTCCCAAATACGCGCAAGACTACGTCACGCGCTTCGGATTCGATCGTTCACGGCAACCAGCTGTCCTGCCGATGGCCTTGGGCGCAGGCACCGTCACGCCGCTGCAGCTGGCGGGTGGCTACGCCGTCTTTGCCAACGGCGGCTACCGCGTGCCACCCTATCTCATCGATCACGTCACCGACAGCAGCGGGAAAATCGTCATGCAGGCGAACCCCACGGTCGCAGGCGATGCGCTGGCACGCGTCATCGATCCCCGCACCGCCTACGTCATGGACGACATGCTGCGCGGCGTGGCCACCTTCGGCACGGGTGCGCGGGCACACCGCGAACTGCAGCGCAACGACATCGGCGGCAAGACGGGCACCACCAACGACTCGCAAGACGCCTGGTTCGCCGGCTTCACACCCAAGCTGGTGGCCGTCGCCTGGATGGGCTTTGACCAGCCCAAGTCGCTGGGACAAGGCGAAACCGGCGGTGGCGCTGCCCTGCCGATCTGGGTGAGCTTCATGCGCACGGCCCTCAAGGGCCAGCCCGAGACCCCACCAGGCCCCATGCCCAGTGGCCTCTCGAAGATCGACGGGGACTACTACTTCAACGAATATCCGCCTGGGACGGCCATCGCCCGCGTAGGCTTGCCGGCCCCTGGCGACACCTCGCCAGGACAGGCCCCTGGGGGGGTTGCCCCCGGCAGCACGCCTGATGGTATCGGCAATCTCCTGAACCAGTTGCAGGGCAATGCCACTCCGCAAAAACCTGCCAACCCTCCTTCCGGCGGTGCCATCACACACCCGGTGCGGGTACCCTTCTGATGACACTTGACCGCATTTCTTCCTCTGCACATGCATGGCGCGCGCTTTCTCTGGGGCTGGTCATGCTGCTGGCGGGTTGCGGCATGAAAGGCCCGTTGCGCCACCCAGCCCCTCCGCCGGTGGATGCCACGCTGGTGGCCCCGCCCACGGTAACGCCGGCCCCGACAGCCGATCCTGCTCCCACCCCCCGACCCTGACTGAATGAGCCACGAGAACCCGTTCCCGACCCAGAAAGGCACGCTGTTTGCCGAAGACATCCCTTTCCCGGAACTGGCTGATCGCTATGGCACACCCCTCTACGTGTATTCACGTGCTGCCCTGCAGACAGCCTGGTCGCGCTACGCGCAGGCCATCGCGGGACGCAATGCGCTGATCTGCTACGGCGTCAAAGCCAATTCCAACCTGGCGGTCCTGCACGAATTTCAGCAGCTGGGCGCTGGCTTCGACATCGTCTCCGGCGGTGAGCTTGAGCGCGCCCTGGCGGCCGGAGCGAGTGCCGATCGGATCGTGTTCTCGGGCGTTGGAAAGCAAAGCTGGGAAATTCGCGCGGCGCTCACGGCACGCATCAAGTGCTTCAACATCGAATCGGCGGCCGAGCTGGACCGCCTGGCCGACATCGCCCACGAAATGGGCCTGGTCGCGCCCATCTCGCTGCGTGTGAACCCGGATGTTGACGCCCACACGCATCCCTATATTTCCACCGGTCTGAAAGAAAACAAATTCGGTGTGGATATCCACCGGGCGCCTGCGCTCTACCATCAGGCACAGCAGCATGCGAGCCTGAAAATCGTGGGGGTGGATTGCCACATCGGCTCGCAGATCATCGATCTGTCGCCGTACCTGGACGCACTCGAGAAACTGCTGTCGCTCATCGGCCAGCTGGGCGCTGACGGCATTGAACTCGAGCACCTGGATCTTGGGGGAGGCCTGGGCATTCGATACACCGACGAGACACCGCCCGATCCGGCGGACCTGCTGACTCCGGTGTTCGAACGACTGCATGCGCACGGGCTGGACCATCTTCAGGTTGTGCTCGAGCCGGGGCGCTCACTCGTGGGCAACGCGGGCATTCTTCTCACACGCGTCGAATACCTCAAGCGCACGGAGGTTCGCAACTTCGCCATCGTGGACGCTGCCATGAACGACCTGATGCGACCCGCCCTATACGAGGCCTGGCACGACGTCGTGCCGGTAGAACCACGCCAGGGCGTGCCAGCAGAGACCTGGGACATCGTCGGACCCATCTGCGAAAGCGGCGACTGGCTGGCGCGTGGGCGTACACTGCCACTGGAACAAGGTGATCTGCTGGCCATCTGCTCAGCGGGCGCCTACGGTTTTTCCATGTCCAGCCAATACAACACCCGCCCCCGCGCCGCCGAGGTGTTAGTGGACAAGCAGGATTCGTACCTGGTGCGGCCCCGAGAAACCCCCCGCGACCTGTTCGCCTCTGAACGGGTCCCCCAAAGGAGCTGAGCAGGCCTTTCGCCGGACCCCGTCTCACTCTAAAATTTCGACCAGGCCTGCCGTCAATTCCGGTAGCGCCGGCCTGTGCCGAGCGTCACTCTGCAACGTAGCACACTGCCATGGCGCTGAAGATGTCTCCCCCCGGCCGGAACTCCCGGCTCTTTACCGCACTGCCAGGCTTGCTGGCGCCGTTCGTCACGTATGTACTGGCGCCGCTGCTGATCGCACTGAGCATTGCGGCAGGCGTCTTCTGGATGCCATCGGTGTTCAGCAGCCACCAGGGCCACCCCATGCCGACGCGCTATCTGGCGAGTTCGGCTCAGCCAAGCCCCGACACGGCCTTGTTGCAGCTCATCGAGCGGCCCACACGGCTGTCGCAAACGATCCCGGCCGGGCCACTCTGGTTCCTCGCCGACCTGCCGTCGCCACCCTCGGGAGCCCAGGCGTATCCCCAAGTGTTGCTGCTTCCTCTGCACACGATCACGAACACGGCCTGCTGGCTGCTGCAGCGCGCCAACTACCCGGCTGGCGGATCACCGTATGAATTCACCTCACTACAGACGAGCATCGGTATCACAGGCACGTTCATGCAGCTGCCTGCCACCTACAACGCGCAGCAGGTCATCTGTCACACCACCCTGACGATCCCCAATCAGATCTCCATCGAACGCTGGGACCGCACACAACTGGCCGACCAGGCCATCCGCGCTGCCCGTTCCATCGGGCTCATGCAAGGCGGATTGCTCACGCTGGCGCTGTTCCTGCTGGTCATTGCCTTCACCACGCACGAATGGCTCTTCGTCCTGCTGAGCTGCTGGCTGGTAGGCAACCTGCGGCTGGGTGCCTGGGCCCTGGGCTGGGATTATCAATGGCTGGGCTTCCTGATTCCCCCAGAGGCGCTACCCTGGGTGCGCAAGTTCACCCTGGTGCTGTGCTATCTGGTGACCTACCACCTGTTCACCGGGCTATTCCGTGACAGTCTGACACTCTCCACTCAGACGCAAATCCGCCGCGTCGGCAATCTCAGCACGGCGCTGCTGCTGGTCGCCATCCTGGGTCTGCCCTACCAATGGTTCCAGACCATCGTCTTTCTGGCGGCCTGGCTGGTGACCGGCCTGGTGGCCATCATTCTCATCCACGCGCTCTTTGGCTCGCACACGCGCGCCAAGCTCTGGCACACGGTAGGGGTGTGCATCGCGCTGTCCATCTTGCTCATCGGCCTGATTCTGGTCGGCCTGCAACAGCGCGAACTCATAGACCCGCAACTGGGGACCATCGCGCTGCTCCTGTGCAACGTGATCATCGGCCTGGCAGTCGCTGAACAGATGCGCGAAAGCCGGCAGATCCGATCGCGCGAGCGCAACGACCTCATTGCCCACGATGGCCTCACCCCGCTGGGAATCTTCACGCTAGGGGCGGCGCGCCAATTCGAGCACATGAACCCCAGCCTGCGCGCCATGCTCAGAGTCGACGAAACAGAGGAGCTCCCCAACTGGGCCGATTTTTTCCCACCGATGGACTGGCTGAACGTTTCCCTGGCTACCGAGCAAGGCCAAGACCTCGAAATCCTGGCCCACACCACACCCGACGGCACCGATGAGCCTCGCCGGTTCCTGCTGCGGGCCACACAAGCCGGCAGCCGCATTGAAGGCTCGCTGCAAGACGTGAGCGCACGCTCCGAGACGATCCGAAACCTGCGGCTCATGGACGACAATGATCCGCTCACCAACACGCTCAACCGGCGCGGAATCGAAACCGCCATGCAGGCCTCGATCGACTCCCTGAGGGAGACCAACACGCCGGCGGCCATGGCCTTCCTGGACCTGGATCACCTCAAGCGGGTCAACGATCTGTTCGGCCACAACGCGGGCGACACACTGCTGCAAATGGTCTGCGAACGCGTCAAGTATTCGCTCGGCAAAAACCAGCACCTGGGGCGTGTCGGCAACGACGAATTCATCATTCTGTTCCCGAACATGCGAGCCGCCGAAGCACGGCAGATTGGACAAGACATCCTCGAATCGCTGAACGCTGCGCCCCTCATCATCGGCGAGCGCTCATTTCAGCTCAAGACGGCCATGGGCATCATCGACATCGACCGCAAAATGGACCCCAAAGACGCCATCGCCGCTGCCAGCAGGGCCTGCCGCGATGCGCGCCAGCAGCACCGCGATATCGTGCTGTACGAAGAAGACGCTGCCGAGCTGTCAGATCACTTCAATGAACAGCAGCTCTTTGAGCAGATCGAAAAGAATCAGCTCCCACAAGAGGCGCTCTACCTTGAGATGCAGCCCATCATGGCGCTGCGCCATCCTCTCAAGTCTCTGAACTTCGAGGTGCTGCTGCGCGTACGCAACCCCGGCGATCGGCCGGTGAATACGCAAAACGTCATCGAGGCTGCGGAAGAAAACGGCATCATCACCACCCTCGACAAATGGGTCTTCACCACGATGCTCGACTGGATGCGGGCGCACCACGAGGCGCTCGCCCACACGCAGATCATCAACGTCAATCTCAGCGGCGTATCGCTGAACGACGACCGTTTCATCGATACCCTCTTCGGCCTGCTGAGCAGCCATCCGCAGCTCACGCGCAGCCTGTGTGTTGAAATCACCGAAGGGGTCGCCCTGCAGGATCTGGAACGCACCCGCCAGTTCATGCGCCGCCTGCAACGCATGGGTGCCCGCGTCGCCCTGGACGACTTTGGGGCGGGCTACACTTCTTTTTCGTACCTGAAAGAGCTGCCTGCCGACATGATCAAGATCGACGGGTCATTGATTCGCGACATGCTGGCAAGCGACGCCAACGTGGCGATCGTCAACAGCATCGTCGACCTTGCGCACAACCTGGGCATGGAATGCATCGCCGAATGGGTCGAAGACGCAGCCACGCTGCGCAAACTGGCCGACATGGGCATGGACTACGTGCAAGGCTATAGCGTGTCGCGGTCACTGCCACCAGACACCATCCTGGCGCACGAAAACATCCTGCCACTGGTCACCGACCCGGCAGTTCGCCACTACATTACGGAAGTGATCGGTCGGCAGGCCCCGGCGCCCATTTGATGAGCTTGTCGGGGGCCTGCCTGGCCTGATTTACAGGTGGCCGTAGGAGTGCAGGCCCGACAGGAACATGTTCACGCCCAGGAAGGCAAAGCTGGTGACCACCAGGCCGGCCAGAGCCCAGTACGCTGCCATGGAGCCCCGCAGCCCTTTCATGAGTCGCATGTGCAGCCAGGCGGCATAGTTCAGCCATACGATCAGCGCCCAGGTTTCTTTCGGGTCCCACTGCCAGTAGGTGCCCCAGGCATCTGCCGCCCACAGCGCGCCCAAAATGGTGGCCACGGTGAAGAAGGCAAAGCCCACCGCGATGGCCCGATACATGATGTCGTCCAGCACTTCAAGGGACGGCAACCGGGCCGCAATGGGGGCCCGCATCGCCAGAATGCCACCCACGGCGATGGACCCAATACCAAAATACGCCATCCACACGGGTGAGAGCTCGCGCGAACTGAAGACGAACGGCTCCGCACACAGCACTGCGCCCAACACGAAGAGCGGAATCATGGGCTTCCAGCTGCGCGTGTTGCCGTGTGCCTTGATCAGGTAAGCAAAGCCCGTCATGGCGGCCAGACTGAAGGTGCCGTATCCGATGAAATTCGCCGGCACGTGCAGTTTCATCCACCAGCTCTTGAGCGCTGGCACCAGCGGTGCGATCTGATAGGCATCCCGCGTGAACGAATACCACAGCAGGAAGACGATGAGCGAGCTGACCACCAGCATGGCGAAGCCACCCAGTGCCCGTGTGGCGTACCGCCGCTCGTAGTACAGGTAGAAGAGCGACATGATGAGTGCGAGCAGCACGAAGACTTCGTAGAGGTTGCTGACCGGAATGTGGCCGATGTCGGGCCCCAACAAATGGCCTTCGCGCCAGCGCACCAGCAAGCCGGTGAGACCTGCGTAGACGGCCCCCCAGGTGAGCACGGTACCCAGCCACGCAGCCGTGTCGCTGACGAACCCGACCCAATAACAGATCGTGGCAAGGAAAAACAGCGCGCACATCCAGAGGATGGCCGACTGAGACGAAATCAGGTACTTCAGCAAGAAGTCGGTGTCAGCGCGAGTAAGATCACCCTGCATGAACGAACCGGTCGGACTGTAGAGCCAGATGGCCAGCAAGGCAGTCAGGCCGCTGGCCACCATGAGCACGCGAATCGGGCGCCACAGCCAGCCCAGCCAGCTGAAGACCACCACGGCGCCCACGAGTATCATTTTCTCGTAGTAGCTCATGAAGCTACCGTACTGCATCAGTACGTAGGCTCCGCCTACCGCAAGCAGCAGGAAGAAACCGATGTCTGTCCAGTCGGGTTTTCCTCGCCGACCCCGTTTGTCGCCACTGGTGTTGACCCCCAGCGACCACAGCGCCATGGGATCACTAGTCAAGGTATCAGACGTCATGCTTGGAGCCTCCGGCGGACAGGCGACGCAATGCTTCGCGCAGCCGCTCAAATTCGTGATTGAAATCCAGGGTGCGACGCTGCGTGGTCATGGCAGCAAGCCAGCTGCTGCCATGATCTGAAGGCCGGATCCACACCCATACCCGGCGTTCACGAATGTAGAACATGGAAAACACGCCCAGGATCAGCAAGACGCAGCCGATGTAGACCGTGGTCTTTCCGGGGCTGCGAGCGATCTGGAAAACGCTTGCCTGAACCTGATTGAAGCTCGAGAGCTGCAAGGCCACCGGGGCAGGATAATCCGGAAGCGACGCGAGCGCCAGCACTGCCAACTGCATCCACCGCGACTCGTGTTCACCCTGCGCCCCCTGGCGTACCACCGGAGGCTCGTGATTGCGCTCGCGCACCAGATCGCGCAGCTCGACCAGACTGAGCTGGATCATGGGGACGGCAAAGTTCAGAATTTTTTCCCGCTCGGCCGCGGGGGCGGAACTGATGATGCCGTTGAAGCCTTGACTCGAGAACGTGCGCAGCGCGCCCCGTGCAGCCTCGAACATGAGCGTCTGCTGCTGGCCAGGCGTTGCATTGTGGGCCGCAAAACGGCGCGCTGCTTCGTCGCGCAGGGCTGGGTCATCCAATGCGGCCCGCAACTGCATGAATTCGTTCATGCCGCCGTGGTCGCCCACAGGGATGCGCAGATAGCGGTACGGCTGCGAGGCATCGTCGCGCGTCCCCATCAGGAACACCGGGAAGCCATCAAGCTTGACCGGAAGCATGTACTGGTTGAAGTCGTGCGACTGGCCATCCTTGTCGATGACGCTGTATTGAACGCTGGGGCCTACGTTGTGCAGATTCTTGTTGGGCGCCCGCGCGGCGCTGCCGGTGACCGCCGCGACCTCTCGTACCACGCTCTTGGGCTGCGGCGCCTTGTTGGCGCTCAGATCTTCGACGTTGATGGCCCGAAACCCCGTGAAATTCACGGCCAGATTGCTACCCGGCAGCTTGCCGCTATGCCCCACGGTGCCATTGAACGCCTGCGGCTGTGCATCCGTCCCATGCAGCGGCCAGGCCTTGAGCTGCAGCTTGCTGCCGCCGTCGTCAAAGCTCGACTGATACACCGTGACCCCATCGTAATGCAGGGGCTCGTTGACCTGAATGGTACGGTCGAACGACTTGCCGCGCTTCGGGTCGGTGATGGTGACGTCACTGCGAAAATCGCTGGGCTGACCGTTGCTGTAGTAGTCGATGTAGAACTTTTTGAGCCGGATCGTGAAGGGCAGCGGTTGCAGCAGTACCCCTTGCCCTTCGGTCACGATACCCATGTTGCTCTGCTGGCCGTCAGGCAACAGCATGTTGGCTCGAAAACTGGGATTGCGCGCGGACAGCCGGCCAGACTGCGGCACGTCGGAAATCAGCATGTTGCCAACCACGGGCTGCTTGTTGAACATCCAGGTCTGCAGGCGCACCGGCAATTCGCTGTCCATGAGCCCGCCCAGCAAAATCACGACGATGGCCGTGTGCGCAAAGATGTACCCCAGGCGATTGGCGCTGCCCTTCTTGGCCGCCACCATGAGACTGTCGCCGTCTTCGCGCACGCGATAACGATAGCCCTGCGTCTGCAGCAGCGCGCCGACTGCCTCACGGGCCTGTGCCGGCGCCAGTGCGCTGTCGAGCTCGACTCGGTGGTGGAAGGCTCGCAGGCTGCTGCCGCGCACGTACTCGCGAAACGAACGTGCATCGCGCAACATCTTGGGGGCATTGCGAAAGATGCACAGCGTGGTGGACACCACGAGAAACGCCATGATGAGCAGGAACCAGGCGCTGTTGTAGATCTGCCAGATCGAGAACTCGTTGAAGACCGCAAACCAGAACGGTCCGAACTGATCGACATAGCTGTTGAGAGCCTGGTTCTGCGGCAGCACAGTGCCAATAAGGCTGGCAATACAGATGAACACCAACAGGCTGATGGCAAAACGCATCGAGCCCAGGAGTTCAACCACATCGGCGCCACGCGCACGGATTCGGGAAAATGAGGTCACGAAAGCCTGACTCTGAAATCGTAAAAAAACAGGGGGTGCGCTCGCGCGTGCCCCCTCGGTTGATTTTTTAATTGTCCACCATACAACGGCTCGATCGTGGGCCCCCCTCAAAACCCCAGACGCGACCCGGAAATGCGAGGTCGACTAGCGCAAGCCCGCCGCGTAGTCGGCCACAGCCGCAAGATCGGGATCGGTCATGCGATCGGCAATGGCATGCATGATGCTATTTTTGCGGTCACCCGAACGGAATAGCTTGAGTTGCTCGAGTATGTATTCCGGATGCTGGCCGGCAAGGCGAGGGAATTCGGCTGGAAGCCCCGCCCCATTGGCCGAGTGACAGGCCGCACAGGCAGGCACGTTGCGGTCGGCGATACCGGCGCGCCAGATATGCTGCCCCAGCGGTACCGTGGCCGGATGCGTGGCCGTCCCTGCCTTGTCCCAGTCGAGCTGCTGATGCGACAGATACAGCGCCACGTTTTGCATGTCTTGCGGCGTGAGATTGGCGGCGATGCTGCTCATGATCGTGGGCGCGCCGCCAGCTCCGGTGCGCGATGGCGGAGTCTTGCCCTTGGCTTGGAAGTCTTGCAGCTGCTTCACGATGTATTCGTGAGGCATGGCCGCCAGGTTGGGGTTGGCAGAGATGGTGCTGTTGCCTGCGGCGCCGTGACAGGCAATACAGGCCAGGACCCCGCGCGCTGCATCGCCGTGGGTGTAGAGCTGCTCGCCGGCCTTTACATCCGGCTTCTGGGCGGCTTCCTGGGCCTGAACCAGACCAGGAATGGCGCCGGCAAGCACCAGGCTACCGGCCACAAACATACTGGAGAGCGCGCGCTTCATGAGGTCCTCGAAGGTGATTCGATCCTGACGCCAGGAGGCGCCACCAAGCCAGCACCCCAGGCGACACGCGATCACACGCCACTGGGAATGCAACAAGTTCAGTGCGAAATTATACAATAGCCACAACATCCTCCATCGAGCCTGTCCCCCGTGTCCCTCCTCCACCGCGCCCGGTTTACGGTTTCTGCCGCACGCCTGGACCAGCTTCCCGCACCCACTACCGCCGAGGTCTGCTTCGTCGGCCGTTCCAATTCCGGCAAGTCGTCCGCCATCAATGTCCTCGCCAACCAGAAGCGTCTGGCCTTCTCAAGCAAAACCCCAGGCCGCACACGGTTGATCAACCTGTTCGGCATCCCCGACCCCATGACCCCCGAGGCCTGGTTGGGCTTCTTGGTGGATTTGCCAGGCTATGGATACGCCGCCATCGACCAAAAGGCGCGCGATGCCTGGGCCGAGGTCCTGGGCGGTTACCTGCACGAACGCAGCAGCCTCGCCGGCGTCGTCATGGTGGTGGACATCCGCCGCGGGGTCACCGACCTGGACCGCCGGCTGGCTCACTGGATTGGCCTGCGCGGCCTGCCCACCCTGGCGCTCCTCACCAAGGCCGACAAGCTCCCCTACGGTCAACGCATCAGGGCGGTCGCTCAGACCCGCAAGGACCTGGCTGAAATCGGCACCCTCACGGCCCTGCCGTTCTCGGCGACCCATCGTATCGGCCTGGACGAAGCGGCCGCTCACATCGAAAACTGGATCTCGCCGCAAGTCGTGCCCTGAACCGCACCTCTGCACTAAGATCAACTCATTCCTTATTGGCACCCAACCGTCACAAAGCCGGGTGCGCCGGAGCACACAATGACCCGATTCCTGCCTCAAACCGATTTTCCCACCCTGCGTCTGCGCCGCAATCGACGCGACGATTTTTCCCGCCGCCTGGTGCGCGAAAATCGCCTCTCGACCGACGACCTCATCTATCCCGTGTTCGTGCGCGAAGGCACGAACGTCCGTGAACCCGTCCCCTCCATGCCCGGCGTCGTGCGCCACTCGCCCGACACATTGCTCAAGACCGCCGAAGAATGCGCGTCCCTGGGCATCCCGATCATGGCGTTGTTCCCGAACATCGACACCGCCCTGAAAACACCCGACGGGGTCGAGGCGGCCAACCCCGACGGCCTGATCCCGCGCACCGTGGCCTTGCTCAAGCAGCATTTTCCTGAGCTGGGCGTGCTGACCGACGTGGCACTGGACCCCTACACCAGCCACGGCCAGGACGGCCTCATCGACGAAGACGGGCAATTGCTCAACGAACCTACCGTGGCCATGCTGGTGCGCCAGGCGCTCACCCACGCCGAAGCCGGGGTGGACATCGTCGCCCCCAGCGACATGATGGACGGTCGTATCGGTGCCGTGCGGCAGGCGTTGGACGGGCGCGGCCGCATCCACACGCGCATCATGGCCTACTCCGCCAAATACGCCAGCGCCTTCTACGGGCCGTTCCGTGATGCCGTGGGCTCGGCGGCCAACCTGGGCAAATCCAGCAAGGCCACCTACCAGATGGACCCGGCCAACCGCCTTGAAGCGCTGCGCGAAGTCGCAGCCGACATCCACGAAGGCGCCGACATGGTGATGGTCAAGCCTGGCCTGCCTTATCTGGACGTGCTGCGCGAAGTAAAAGACGCCTTCGGCATGCCTACCTACGCCTACCAGGTGAGCGGCGAGTACGCCATGATCCAGGCCGCGGCCGCCAACGGCTGGCTCGACCACGACAAAGTCATGATGGAGTCGCTCCTGGCCTTCAAGCGGGCGGGCGGCGACGGCATCTTGACGTACTTTGCCATCGCCGCTGCCAAGCTGCTGCGAACGCAGGGCTAAGACTCAACGTCGCACGGATTGCGCAGGCCGCAGGCTGACCTTCAGTTCACGCTCGATCACGCGGCCGGCGCGCAGAATCTTCAGCTTCACCAGAGTGCCCGCCTTCATGGGTGCCAACCGGTTGAGCAGATCCATGGCGTCGCGCAGCGGCTTGCCATCCAGTGCCTGCAAAATATCGCCCACCTGGATGCCTGCCTTGTCGGCGGGCCCGCCCCGCAACACACGCGCCACGATGACCCCACCGGACTGCTTCAGATGAAAGACCCGCGCAAGATCAGGCGTGATGTCCTGGGGTTCCAGTCCCAACCAGCCCCGCAGCACTCTGCCGTGCTCGATGATCTGATCCAGCACGTGATGTGCGATAGGTGCCGGAATGGCAAATCCGATGCCCAGCGACCCACCCGTATCGGAATAGATGGCGGTGTTGATCCCCACCAGATCCCCGCGGGAGTCGATCAAGGCCCCGCCCGAATTGCCGGGGTTGATGGCGGCATCCGTCTGGATGAAGTTCTCGTACAGATTCAGGCCCAGGCGGTTGCGCCCTAGCGCCGACACGATGCCCAGTGTCGTGGTCTGCCCCACTCCAAAGGGGTTGCCGATTGCCATCACCACGTCACCCACATGCACGACGGGGTCAGGGTCAAACGTGATGGCAGGCAGATGATCCAGCGCAATTTTGAGCACAGCCAGATCGCTGTCCGGATCGGCCCCCACGAGCTTGGCGGTTTCCTGGCGACCATCGGCCAGGCTGACTCTAATGGAATCCGCCGACTCAATCACGTGGTAATTGGTCAATATGTAGCCGTCAGGGCGCACGATCACGCCCGAGCCCAGGCTGGTGGACGACTCCCGGCGAGTAAAACCAGGCAACTGGCGCAGCAGCTGCTCCAACCCGGGATCGGCAGGCAACGGCACCACCGGCACCTCGATGTGCTTGGCGGTGTATACGTTCACGACCGACGGCGCGGCACGCACCACAGCGGGCGCATACGTCGCCACGGCTCCCGAAGCAGCCGGAGCAACCGGCGCCGGTGCAGTGACGGGAGCGACCGCCCGCGGCGACCCATGGCCTGGGAGCCACTGCGGTCGCAATGTCGTCACCAGAAACAGAACGCCAAGACAGACCGTCACGGTCTGCGCGAAAATCAGCCACAATCGATGCATGTGCTTTGCTCAATGAAGGAGGACTCATGACGACGGAAATCCCACGCCACGAACTGGACGCCTGGCTCACGACGACTCTGCAGCCGGGGCACTTTCGTGATTATTGCCCGAACGGGCTGCAAGTCGAAGGCCGCAACCGCATCCGTCACATCGTGACCGGCGTGACAGCCTCGCAGGCGCTCATCGAAGCCGCCATTGCTCACGAGGCCGACACGATCCTGGTCCATCACGGCTGGTTCTGGAAAAACGAAAGCCCTTGCATCCTGGGCCCCAAGCACCACCGTATCGCCACGCTACTGGCGGCCGACATCAACCTGTTCGCCTATCACCTGCCGCTGGATGCGCACCTCGAATGGGGCAACAACGCGCAACTGGCCCGCGTCATGGACTGGGCCCCCGACATCCAGCCCGACGGCACCCCGCGCCGCTGCGGGCCCGACGACCTTGTCTGGCTCGGAACCCCCGCGCGGGAATGCACCGTAAGCGAACTCGCCACCGACATCGCGCACCGGCTCAAGCGCAAGCCCCTGGTGATCGGAGACCACGACCGCGTCGTACGGCGCCTGGCCTGGTGCACCGGTGCCGCCCAGAGCATGATGGACGCGGCCGTCGCTGCCGGCGCCGATTGTTATGTCAGCGGCGAAGTGTCCGAACCCACCGTCCACCTGGCGCGCGAAACCGGCAGGGCCTACATCAGCGCGGGGCATCACGCCACCGAACGCTACGGAGTGCAGGCACTAGGAGCCGCCATCGAGGCGCAGTTTGGCGTGCGCTGCACCTTCGTGGACATCGACAACCCGGTATGACGGGCCACAGCAATTCCTGCCACAGCCATCGCGCTGCGTAAACGGCATTGCGGTCACCCTGCAATGCCGACGACGAGTCACGCTACTTTTTCAGGGAATCGCGGATTTCACGCAACAGCAGCACGTTCTCTGGCGTTGCCGGGGGCTCGGGTGCCGCCGCCGGCTGTTCCAGCCGCTTGCGCGCCCCATTGACCAGCTTCACCAGCATGAACACCACCAGCGCAAGCAGGATGAAGTTCACCGCAATGGTCAAAAAGTGTCCCCAGGCAAAGACCACACCGCCAGCCTTGGTGAGGTCCACGCTGTTCATGGCGCCGGTATAGTCTTTGGGAACCCGCAGGACCCAGAAGAGATTGTCGAAATTGACGCTGCCGCCCAAGATGAAGTTGACGAGCGGCATGATGATGTCGTTCACGATGGAATCGATGATCTTGCCAAATGCGCCACCAATGATGACGCCGATGGCCAGATCCATCATGTTGCCCTTGACGGCAAATTCCTGGAATTCCTTGATAAAGCTGCTTCCACTGGCCATTTCCCTTCTCCTTCGCAGATTTACCGCCTGATGTGTGACGCTATAATACGACGTCGAAAGATCCGCTGCGCAAGCAGAACATGTTAAAAAAGCTCCGCCCATCGGGCGACTACATGGGGTAACACAATGAGTGAAAAACCGACACAGCCCGACGAACAGGGCGCTGTCGTGCAGGGTGCCGTCGACCCAAATTTGCCTGCCGACTCCTCGCGCCGATTCTGGATCACAACCACCTGCACGCTGGCCGGCGTCGGGGGTGTCGCAGCCGCGGTGCCCTATGCCTGGTCACTCGTTCCTTCCGCCCGCGCCAAAGCGGCCGGGGCTCCCGTCGAGGTCGACCTCTCCACGCTTGCACCCGGCACACAGATCGTCGCCGAATGGCGCGGGCAGCCGATCTTCATCGTGCATCGCACAGACGCCGAGGTAGAAGACCTGGCCAAACACAACGATGAGCTGGCCGACCCGTTCTCGAAAGATGTCGAGTTCACGCCGTATCCCTGGTGTCAGAACGTCTGGCGCTCGCGGCGCAAGGACATCTTCATCTGTATCGGCATCTGTACACACTTGGGCTGTGTCCCGACTCCCGAATTCAAGACAGGCGCACAGGCCGGTCTGCCCAACGACTGGCCGGGCGGCTACCTGTGCCCCTGCCACGGGTCAACCTACGACATGGCGGCGCGCGTCTTCAAGAACAAGCCAGCTCCAGACAACATGAAGATCCCGCCCTACGCCTTCTCACCGGACAATAAGACCGTGATCATCGGACTTGAGGAATACCCCACGAAGAAGTCCTGATAAATGTCTGTTCTTCATTCGTGACACTGAGAGGAGCCGCTCATGGCCAACAATAACGTCGAAACGACCGGGTTTCTGGGCTGGATAGACCGTCGCTTTCCGCTTACCAAAATGTATAAAGAGCATATGTCTGAGTACTATGCTCCGAAAAATTTCAACTTCTGGTATTTCTTCGGTTCACTGGCCTTGCTGGTATTGGTGATCCAGATCGTCTCGGGAATCTTCCTGGTGATGAATTACAAACCCGACGCGAACCTCGCCTTTGCCTCGGTCGACTACATCATGCGCGAAGTGCCGGGTGGCTGGTTCATCCGCTACATGCACTCAACCGGCGCCTCGATGTTCTTCGTGGTGATCTACCTGCACATGCTGCGTGGGCTTTTCTACGGTTCGTACCGCAAGCCCCGCGAGCTGGTCTGGGTCTTCGGTGTTGCCATCTTCCTGTCCCTGATGGGTGAAGCATTCTTCGGCTACCTGCTGCCCTGGGGCCAAATGTCCTACTGGGGCGCCCAGGTGATTGTGAACCTGTTCTCGACCATCCCTTTCATTGGCCCAGACCTGGCGATCTGGATCCGGGGTGACTACGTGGTCTCGGACGCGACGCTGAACCGCTTCTTCGCCTTCCACGTGATCGCGATTCCGCTGGTGCTGGTCGGCCTCGTGGTCGCCCACATTCTGGCACTGCACGAAGTAGGCTCCAACAACCCGGACGGCGTCGAAATCAAGGAAGGCCCGAAGGACAAGTACGGCCATCCGGCCGATGGCATCCCCTTCCACCCGTACTACACAGTGCACGACATCGTCGGGGTGGCGGGCTTCCTGATCATCTTCTTCGCCATCGTCTTCTTCGCTCCCGAAATGGGCGGCTTCTTCCTGGAGTACAACAACTTCCTGCCAGCTGACCAGCTGCAGACTCCGCCGGATATCGAACCGGTCTGGTACTTCACGCCGTTCTACGCCGAGTTGCGCTCGGTCACCAGCGACTTCACCTGGGTCCTGTCGGCAGCTGCCGTGATCGCAGCCATCGCGATCTTCCTGAAGGCCCGGTTCTCTGGCCTGTGGCGTGTGATCTGGCCTGTGGTGCTGATCATCGTGGCCGTCCTGATGAAGACCCTGGACGCGAAGTTCTGGGGGGTGCTCACCATGGGTGGCTCGGTCGTGATCCTGGGCTTCCTGCCGTGGCTGGACCGCTCGCCGGTGAAATCCATTCGCTACCGTCCAAACTGGCACAAGGTCGTGTATGCGATTTTCATCCTCGATTTCCTGATCCTCGGTTGGCTGGGCACACAGCGCGTCACACCCGTGCACACACTGATGGGGCAAATCACCACCGTGATCTATCTGAGCTTCTTCCTGCTGATGCCGGTCTGGAGCCAAATGGGCAAATTCAAGCCGGTGCCGGATCGCGTGACTTTCCAGCCGCACGTGCACTGACTGCCCAACACTGACACAACGGAACCATCATGATCAAAAAACTGTTCGGTGTCCTGGCCCTGTCCTTGATGAGCACCCTGGCCTTCGCGGAAGGTGGGGTCCACATCGACCGCGCGCCAGACCGCATCACAGATCTGGCCTCTCTGCAAAACGGAGCCAAGCTCTTCGTCAATGACTGTCTGAACTGTCACAGCGCCAGTTCCATGCGCTACAACAAGCTTGAGGCACTGGGGCTGACCGACGAGGAAATCAAGAAGAACCTGCTGTTCTCGCGCCAAAAGACCGGCGACATGATGACCATCGCAATGACACGCGAAGATGGCAAGAAATGGTTTGGTACGGCCCCCCCGGATCTGTCTGTCATGGCCCGCGCCAAAAGCCAAAATTTCGGGCCCTCGGGCGTTGACTACATCTACACCTACCTGCGCTCCTTCTACCGTGACACCAATAAAAAGACCGGTTGGAACAACGTGGTCTTCCCCAACGTGGCAATGCCCAACGTTCTGTGGCAGATGGAAGGTCCTCGCACCTACACCAGCATTGACATCCACGAGGTATCCGACGCCAAGGGCAACACGCACTGGATGCGCTCGACCACGACCTACGACCAGGACGGCTTTTCAAGCACCAAAGACGAAAACCTGCCCAACTACACAGGTGACTCGAGCACTACGGGCCACTTTGATTCTGCAGACCCCAAGACCTACGCGCAGTTCGAAAGCAATGTGGCCGACATCAGCAACTTCCTGGGCTGGATGGCCGAGCCAGCGCAGCTCGAACGCAAGCAGATCGGCGTCTGGGTGATGCTGTTCCTGTTCCTGTTCATGTTTGTCGCCATACGCCTGAATGGGGCATACTGGAAGCACGTTCGTTAATCTTTACCTCTCACAGCGCCGGCCCGGCTACCGAGGTGGTCGTCCGGCGCTGTCGTATTTTCCGTCTTAATTTTGTATTGGGATCCACAACATGATGGTGCTCTATTCCGGGACGACCTGCCCGTTTTCACAACGCTGCCGATTCGTGCTGTTCGAAAAAGGCATGGATTTCGAAATCCGTGACATCGACCTCTACAACAAGCCGGAAGACATCGCCGTCATGAACCCCTACGGCCAGGTTCCCATCCTGGTCGAGCGCGATCTGATCCTGTACGAATCGAACATCATCAACGAGTACATCGACGAACGCTTCCCGCATCCGCAGCTGATGCCAGCCGACCCCATCATGCGGGCGCGCACGCGTCTGTTTCTGTACAACTTCGAGAAAGAACTCTTCATTCACGTCTCTACGCTCGAAAACCGCAACATTGCCGACGAGAAAGTCCGCAACGCCGCGCGTGCTGCCATTCGCGATCGCCTGGCCCAGTTGGCGCCGCTGCTGGTGAAGAACAAGTTCATGCTGGGCGATGAGTTCTCCATGCTCGACGTCGCCGTGGCACCGCTGCTCTGGCGCCTGGACCACTACGGCATCGAGCTCCCCAAGAGCGCAGCTCCCATCCAGAAGTACGCCGAGCGCCTGTTCTCGCGCCCGGCCTACATCGAAGCACTCACGCCCTCTGAAAAGGTCATGCGACGCTGACATGCAGGAATCCTCTACCAAGCCCTACCTCATCCGCGCACTGCACGAATGGTGCACGGACAATGGTTACACGCCCTATCTGGTCGTCACGGTAGACGCCAACACGGTCGTGCCGCCGGCACACGTGCACGATGGCCAGATCACGCTCAACATCGGACACCTGGCCACCAACCGGCTGACGATGGGCAACGACTACATCGAATTCGAGTCGCGCTTCAACGGTGTGGTGGAGCATCTGTTCATCCCCGTGGCCACCGTATCGGCTCTCTATGCCCGTGAAACCGGCGCCGGCATGGGGTTTGAGGTCGGCGCCTCGCAGCCCTACCCGGGTGGCGAGGACGAGCAAAGGCACCCGGCCCAAGGCCCAGCGGCCACCGACGACCCGGAACCCACCCCCCCAAAACCCAGCCACCTCAAGATCGTCAAGTAAGCCCGCATTCCTGTAGAATGGCGGTCTTTGGCCGGCTTAGCTCAGTTGGTAGAGCAGCTCACTTGTAATGAGAAGGTCGGGAGTTCGATTCTTCTAGCCGGCACCAATCTGCTTGCCCCCTCGGTCACCTATGAGCAACCTTCTCATGGCGGCTGCGCCCCCTGGGCGGGGCCGACCCCGCGGCACCCGCCCGTCGAAGGCCGAAGCCTAACCGAACAGCCCCGGCAGCCAGAGGCTGACGATGGGCACGTAGGTGATGAACAGCAGGTAGACCAGCAGCACTGACAGCCAAGGCAGCGCAGCGCGAATGACCTGGTCGATGCGCATCTTGGTGACGCCTGCGGTCACGAACAGGTTCAGGCCCACCGGCGGCGTGACCATGCCGATCTCCAGATTGACCACCATGATGATGCCCAGGTGCACCGGGTCGATGCCCAGCCGGGTGGCGATGGGGAACAGGATCGGGGCCAGGATCAGGATGATGCCGGTGGGCTCCATGAAGGCACCGGCCACCAGCAGCAGGATATTGACCACGATCAGGAACTGCCAGGTGCTCATGTCCCAGGCAATGATCTGTTCGGCGATGGCCTGCGGGATGCGTTCGGTCGTCAGCACGTGGGCGAACAGCAGCGCGTTGGCGACGATGAACATCAGCATGATGGTCACCTTGGCCGCATCGACCAGAACTTCGGGCACCTGCTTCATGCCGATGTCGCGATACACGAACACGGCAATGAAGAACGCATAGACCGCGGCGACAGCCGCTGCCTCGGTCGGGGTGAAGATCCCGCCGTAGATTCCGCCCAGAATGATGACGATCAGCAGCAACCCCCAGATCGAATCGCGCGCGGCCGTGCCCACTTCCAGCAAACTGGCGCGGGGCTGGCGCGGCATGTTGCGCATGCGTGCGACCACGTAGATAACCACCATCAGCAGCAGACCCAGCAGCAACCCAGGGACTACGCCAGCCATGAACAGGGCACCCACCGAGGTCTCCGTAACCGCTCCGTAAACCACCATGACGATTGACGGCGGGATCAGGATCCCCAGTGTGCCGGCGTTGCAGATGACGCCCGCGGCGAAGCCCTGGCTATAGCCGGCCCGAACCATGCCGGCAATCACGATGGAGCCCACCGCCACCACCGTGGCCGGTGAGGAGCCGGAGACTGCAGCAAACAGCACGCAAGCCATCACCGAGGCGATGGCCAGCCCACCGTGCAGATGGCCCACGGAAGCGATGGCAAAGCGGATCATGCGCTTGGCCACCCCACCGGTTGTCATGAAAGCGCCGGCCAGGATGAAGAACGGAATGGCCATCAGCGTGAAATGCTCGGAGGTCTCGTAGAGCTTGAGCGAGAGCGAGGCCAGCGAGTCCGTACCAAAGGCCAGGATGGTCAACAGCGAAGACAGACCCAGGGCGACCGCCACGGGCATCCCCATGAACATGAATAGAAACAGCAGGACGAATAGGGCGGTGGTTGTCATTTTCGGTCTCCGGCCGCGTCGCTGCGGTATTTCATGGCATCAGCGACTTCATCGCCCAACAAGGAGGCGTGACCGCCCCTGATCAGGTTCCAGAGCACCTCGCCGAAGCGGTAGATCAGCAGCAGGAAGCCCAGCGGCATGACCGCGCGCGGGACCCATTGCGGAATGGGCAAGTCCTGCGCCATGATGCCGATCATGTGAATCTTGCTGACGTAGATCCAGCTGCCGTAGAGCACGATGGCCGCATAGACGATGCAAAGCAGCGTGCTGGCCATGGCCAGGTAACGGGCGGGACGCGGCGCAAGCAGGCGCACGAAGGCGTCCACGCCAATGTGCGCGCCCACACGCACGCCGTAGGAAATGCCCAGGAAGATCAGGGCACCGAAGAAGTACATCGTCAGTTCGAGCGCCCAGACGAAGCTGTAGTTGAAGACATAGCGAGCGACGACCTGGACAAAAGTCACCACGGTCATTGCCGCCAGCAGAAAGGCAACCAGGCCTTCCTCGACGTGTTCCAGCCAGTTTTTCAACATGGTAAGGAAATCCTTGGTCAGGATGGGAAACGGCTGCCGGAAAGCAGCCGCAAGGGCAACATGGCGGCCCGGCGGCCGAGCCCGTTCAGGCAGCGGCCGCCGAAGCGCATTCATCAGCTCTCGTTGGACGCCTTGGCCTTCGTGATCAGGTCCTCGCCGATCTGGCTCGAGAACTTTGTCCAGACGGGCTGGACAGCCGCACGCCACTCGGCCACGTCCTGCTTGGTCAGGGTCTGGATCTTGGCCTTGCCAGCATCGGCGATACGCTTCTGGTCGCGATCATTGATCTCGGAAGCCAGCTTGTTGGCATGCTCCGTGGCGCCGGCCATGGCTTTCTTCAACGCCTCGCGAACGTCCGCGGGCAGGCCGTCCCACCAGCCAGCATTGGTGATGACCATATAGTCCAACGCGCCGTGGTTGGTCACGGCGATGGTCTTCTGCACTTCGTGGAACTTCTGCGAGTAGATGTTGGACCAGGGGTTTTCAGCACCATCCACCACGCCAGTCTGCAAGGCCTGGTAGACCTCGGCGAAGGCGAGCTTCTGCGGATTGGCGCCCAACTGGCGGAATTGGGCCTCCAGCACGTCGGACGACTGGATGCGGAATTTCAGGCCCTTGATGTCTCCCGGGTGAACCAGCGTGTCCTTGTTGCTGGACATCTGCTTCATGCCGTTGTGCCAGTAGGCCAGGCCCTGGATGCCCTTGGATTTCATGGAGCCCAGCAGCTCCTGGCCAGCCGGGCTGGCCTGGAAGCGGTCCAGGGCGGCCACGTCGTCGAACATGAAGGGCAGGTCGAAGATCTGCAGTTTCTTGGTGTAGCGATCGAACTTGGCCAGGGACGGGGCGACGATATGGACGTCGCCCAGCAGCAGCGCCTCCATTTCCTTGCCGTCGCCAAACAGCTGCGAGTTGGGGAAGACCTGCACTTGAACCTTGCCGGGCAAGGCGGCTTCGGCAAGTTCCTTGAACTTCAGGGCGCCCTGGCCCTTGGGCGTGTTTTCAGCCACGACGTGGCTGAACTTGATGACGACTGGCTGATCCGCCAGCGCCGCCGAAGAAAAGGCCAGCGCGAAGCACACGCTCAGCGTTTTGATGAGAGGAATGCGAATGCTCATGGGAAGGTCTCCTTGATGGATGGAAATGACAGACGGGGAAAACTGAAGGTCGCTTGGACCGGTCAAGGGGAGGCGATCGCTCGCCGGATATCGGCAATCAACTCCGCACCGATGTGGGATTCCATATCGGCGCTGACGACTGCAAGCGATTTTTTCCAGGCCTCGCGCTCCGGCTCCGTCAGGACATGGATCTGCGTCTTGCCCGATGCGCGGATCGCCGCCAGGGCCTGATCGTTTTCTTCCTGCGCAATGGAACTGGCATACCTCGTCGCTTCCCTCATCGCGCCTTCGAGTTCCCGGCGGATGTCGGGAGGCAGGCCTTCCCAGAACTTTCTGTTGACGATCACGGCATACCCCAGGTAGCCATGATTGGACACGGTGAAATACGGCTGCACTTCCTGCAGGTCCTGCGTGTAGAAATTGGAGGGCGGATTCTCGGTGCCATCGACCACTCCGGCCGCCAGCGCATCGTGCACTTCACCAAACTGCAGGGTCATCGGTTGAGCGCCCAATGCCCTCATCTGCGCGTCCAGCACCCTGGAAGGCTGGATGCGCATCCTCAGGCCGGCCAGGTCGGAGGGAGTGTTCAAGGGGCGGTTGGCGGAAAACGACTTGAAACCGTTATCCCAGAAAGCCAGGCCGATCACGCCCTTGAGCCGCAGGCGCTGCAGCATGCCCTCGCCGACCGGGCCGTTCGTGACCCGATGCAATGCGGCCCAGTCCGGGAACATGTGGGGCAGATCGAATACCTGGAATTCGCGGGCGCCCAGCGGCCCGAGCTTGGACAGGGATGGCGCGATCATTTCAACGGCGCCCAATTGCAAGGCTTCCAATTCCTCGCGGTCCCGGTACAGCTGGCTATTGGGATAGATCCGTACCCGAACGCGCCCGCCCGTGGCCTGTTCAGCCAATTGCCGGAAGCGTTCCGCCGCCTTGCCCTTGGGCGTATCCGAGGCGACCACGTGACTGAACCGGATCAGGATAGGCTCCTGCTGTGCGTATGCCGCTTGAGAGCACGTCAGCGCACAGGCGAACAGGAAGGCGAGCAGCTTCATTGCTTGAAGGGAACCCGGGGCTCGTGATGGGGGGCTGAAAAACATGCGGCCATTGTCTGCAACCGAGGCCTGCGCTTCAACTGTGGAAATCCACAATCGGGCGCTGGAAGCCGCGTGGTTTCACCGCACGCTGCCCGGGCTACACTGGGTGCGCAACAGATCCACATCACCCTCGGCCCTGCCCTGACCGTCGAGGCGGCCGATCGCACAGCTCCTCTTTGGCATGAGTCCTTTCCCGTCCTCTATCCCGCGTGTCCACGGACGCACCTGGCAATGGCTGGTACCGATCCTGTGCGTGTTCCTGTTCGTGGCCACCGTGATCTGGCTGCCGCGCCAGGCGCAGCAGCTGGAATCCGCAGAACGCCAGGAACAACAGATCGCCGACACACTGTGGGTGGAACAGACCATCCGCTTCCAGCTGGGACGCAATGAAGACGACATCCGGTCACTGGCCAATGCCATCGCCGCAAACGGTCTGGCGGGCGAAAAATTGCAGGACCGGATGCGCTTTCTGCAGCGGACGCATCCCGAGATCAGGCGCATCGCCTGGATCGCGGCCGATGGCCGGGGAACGGCATCCGACCGCAAAGGCACGCTGTCTCCTGCCGAGCTGCCCGAGCCATTGCGCGCGACACTGGATCGCGCGCGCAGCACCAGCACGCCGGAATACACCCAGCCGAGCCCGCCGGAAGACGCGTCGCATCCGGGGGTGATGGACTACATCCTCCCTGTTCACCAGGGCGGACACTATGTCGGCGGCATTATCACCACCTACTCCCTGAACGGCATCCTTGAGCAGATGGTGCCCTGGTGGTTCGCCCAAAAGAACGAAATCCGCCTGACCGACCGTCACGAGAACACGCTCGGGCAACGGGCAGCGGGCGGCGCGGGGCGCGGTGTCTACACCTATGCGCACGATCTGAACCTGCCCTACACGGACATCACCCTGCGCACCGACAGCGTCAGGAGCGCCCCCAACCTGCTGTCCAACCGGCTGGTCACCATCATCGTCGCTCTCACGCTGGGCCTGTCCTGGAGCCTCGCCGCGCTGTGGCGCGACATCAACCGCCGGACGGCCGTCGAGAAAGCCTTGCGCGAACAGATCGCCTTTCGCACCGCCATGGAGGACTCTCTGGTCACCGGCCTGCGGGTATACGACCTGAACGGCCGGATCACGTATGTGAACCCCGCATTCTGCCGGATGGTCGGCATGCGGGCCGAAGACCTGATCGGGTGCTCGCCGCCCATGCCCTACTGGGCGCCGGAAGTCATGGCGGAATACCAGGAGCGATTTGCGCAGCGCATGGCCGGCACGATCAGCCCCCAGGGGTTCGAGACCATGTTTCTACGCAACCGCTCGGAACGCTTTCCCGTCCTGGTGTACGAATCCGCGCTGGTCGACGAGAGCGGCCGGCAGACCGGATGGATGAGTTCGATCCTGGATATTTCCGACCAGAAGCGATTCGAGGAACTGAACCGCCGTCAACAGGAAAAGCTTCAGGCCGGCGCCAGAACAGTGGCCATGGGAGAAATCGCCTCGACCCTGGCCCACGAACTGAATCAGCCGCTGGCTGCCATCACGAGCTACACGACCGGTGCGCTGAACCTGCTGAATGACCCCGCCGCGCGCCCCGACGATGCCGGCCTGGACCGCATCCGGGGGGCGTTGGAGAAAGCCAATGCCCAGGCGCAACGCGCGGGACATGTCATCCGCAGCGTCCATTCATTGGCCAAGCGGCGCGAACCGCATCGGGAAACCGTGGACCTGTCCGCCCTGGTCGCGAACGTCGTCCAGGTGGCCGAACTGCGCGCCAGCCAGCACTTCATGACGATCAAGACCGACATCGGGCCGGACACCCGGACGGTGCTGGCCGACCCGATGATGCTGGAACAAGTGTTGCTCAACCTGACTCGCAACGCCATTGAAGCCATGCTGAGCGTGGAACCGGAACGTCGCGTCCTGCGCATCGGCGCCAGCGCGGACCCGCTCGCCCCTGGGAGTGTGATCATCAGCGTGGTTGATCAGGGCTGCGGCATTTCGCAACAGGCCAGGAAGCACCTGTTCTCGCCCTTCTTTTCCACTAAATCCGACGGCATGGGCATGGGCCTGAAAATCTGCCGCACCGTCGTGGAATTTCATGGTGGCACCCTGACCTATGAGGACAACCCAGGCGGAGGCACCATCTTCCGCTTCTCGATGCCCGCATCCGCTGCCGCCGAAAACATGAAAAAATAGGGCTGCCAGGCCACCCACAGGCCCAGCGCATCCAGAGGAGGGAGACAACCAGGTGCTACATATCGTCGACGATGAAGCGGCAATCCGGGATTCACTGATCTGGCTTGCAGAATCCCGCCGGATCGCCGCCGCTGGCTACGACGGCGCTCAGGCATTTCTGAACATGCTGGACGACTACGCCTTTGACACTAGCGGCGACTGCCTGTTGGTGGACATGCGGATGCCTGACATGAGCGGGGCCGAGCTGTTTGACAGCCTGGCCGCGCGGGGGCTGACCCGGCGAATCCCCGCCATCTTCCTGACCGGTCACGGCGACGTGCCAATGGCGGTCGACAGCCTGAAACGCGGGGCTTTCGATTTCTTCGAAAAGCCGTTCAACGACAACAAGCTGATGGACCGAGTGCTGGAAGCGCTGCAGGCCTCGCTGGAGGCCGGCGACCTGGAACTGGTGAAAGCGCGGCTGGCCACGCTATCGGCACGCGAGCGCGAGGTCATGGAACTGATCCTGGACGGCAAGATGAACAAGGTGATCGCCGACATGATGGGCATCAGCATGCGCACGGTAGAAGTGCACCGGTCGCACATCCTGGCCAAGATGCACGTCCGCACGGCCGTCGAACTGGCGCGTCTGTTGGTAGAGTCGTAAGGCAGCGCTGACTCACCTTCCCCGTAAATCATTGATCAGACGCCTGTCCCGCTTGGTCGGGCGCCCTGCGGTGTAATCCAGCGCCGGCTCTGGCGCCAGACGGCGCTGCTCGGCCAACTGCTCCCGGGCAGCAACGCTGGCGGCGGTCTCTTCGTACAGCAGCGCGGCCTGCGGCGCCGGACCGCGCACCGCACTCAGCGCCCGCACCTCGACCTCGGCATCGAAATTGGGCTTGCGAATGCGAACGAGATCGCCCACAGCGACCTCGCGGGCTGGCTTGGCCACAATCTGGTCATTGAGCTTGATCCGCCCGCCCACGATGGCATCTACGGCCAGTCCGCGCGTCTTGTAGAAGCGGGCCGCCCACAGCCACTTGTCCAGCCGCAACTTACCGACGTTGGTGCCTTCAGCACCTTGGCTACGATCAATCGACTTCATGCATCACCCCAGATCGTCCCGGAACCCGTTCTTCCGTGGCAGCCCCAGGATACTCAATACGCCGGGGTCACGCCGCACTCTGCGATCACCTCGTAGTACGAGCCGGAGCCACGCGGCGCGGAAGCCACCAGAACGAGGCGATCCGGGGTCCAGATGACGGGACGAGAACCCACCACGGCTGAAAGGTCGCCCGCACCGGCATTGCGCAGCAGCGACACATGCGCGCGAAAAGGTTCATCAGGTTCTTTGAACCCCTGATAAGACAAAGCACGCCACAAGGCCACATGCATCGCATCCAGCCAGGGCGAGGGTTCAGACGACCCAGCCCAGACAATCTTGGGGCCACCGAAACGGCCCACGCGATCGAGACTGAGTACGCCTCCCGGCCAACGTCGACCCTGCAGCATCTCAGCCAGCACGGGGATGCGGTCAACCGCCACCGTGCCCAAAAAAGCCAGTGTCATGTGCAAGGTGTCGGCCCGCATCCGGCGGCCATTGCACGCTTCTTGGGCCCGCTGCGCCCACTCGGTGAGCTCAGCGACGACAGCATCATCAGGCCACAGGGCGAAGAACAGCCGACGCGACGTGGGCGAGGGAGTCCGCTCGCGGTTCTCAGGGCCGGACGCGACCAAAGAGGGGCTGCGTGCGGCGGCAGCGAAACGGGCGGAGTCAGAAGACTTTTTCATAGGAGCGAAGCGTAACACCATCACAGGCACCTGGGCGACGGTGACGGGGACAAACCTCGGCGCCTCTGGCAGCGCCAACTCGTCGCGCAGGGGGCGCTGCGCCGAAATATGTTCGGCAGACGATTGCCTTGACAAGCCTGAAAGACAAGCCTTAGACTTTTGCAAAAGTTGCGCTATATGAATCGTTGTTGCTTAATGCGCAACTACCGAATGAAGCAGGCCCTGTCCACGGAGATTCCCCATGAGCGGTACCCGCAGATTGATCGTCGGCATCAGTGGTGCATCAGGCATCATCCTGGGAGTACGCATGCTGCACGCGCTGCGCGCCTGCTCGGTCGAGACCCACCTGGTCATGACACGCTCGGCCAAGGTAACGCTGGCGCACGAACTGCCCCTGAAGGTTGCAGACATAGAGCAACTTGCCGACCACGTTCACTCAATCGAGGACATAGGCGCTTCCATCTCCAGCGGATCCTTCAAAACCGCCGGCATGATCGTGGCCCCATGCTCGATCCGCAGTCTGTCGGAAATCGCGACTGGGGTGACCTCGAATCTCCTGACGCGCGCGGCCGACGTAGTCCTGAAAGAGCGGCGCCGTCTCGTACTGCTCGTCCGCGAAACCCCGCTCCATCTGGGGCATCTGCGCAGCCTGACGCAGGTCTCCGAGGCCGGGGCCATCGTGATGCCGCCTGTGCCCGCCTTCTACGCCCGCCCCCAGACGATCGAGGAAATGGTCGACCACACTGTGGGCCGGGCACTGGACCTGTTTGATATCGATACCGGACTCGTCAAGCGCTGGAGCGGCCAGCGGATCGAGAAATGAGCGCGGGCAAGGTACTGCCCGCATGTCAGAGCAGCAGACACAAATAGGATCGTCATGCGCAACTACATGAATCGTCTTCGCGAAAAAAACGAACTGATGGAGGTGCACCGCGAAGTGAACCCCCGGCATGAGTTGGCAGCCGTCACCGCAGCCGCTCACAAAGCCTGGGGCAAGCCCATTCTGTTCCATAAGGTCAAAGGCACCACGCTGCCCGTGCTGACCAATATCTACGGCACGCGGCAACGACTGGCGGATATCCTGGGGATCAACCCTGAGCACTTCTGCAAAGAATGGAATGATCTTGCCAGCATCGCCAGCGCAAGAGGCAGCGAGCTGGTGCCATCCAGACCTGAGGACACACCCACCCTGATTGACTGCCAACTCAGCGATCTGCCGCTGATCACCTATTCCGAGAAAGACGTGGGGCCGTACTTCACCTCCGCCATGTTCCTGGCCAAGGACCCCGAAACCGGTGTGCGCAACCTTTCGTTTCACCGCTCAATGTACGTCAGCGACCAGGAACTGCGCTGCCGGCTTGCCCCCAAACACCACCTGACGATCTACCACGAAAAGGCCGAACAGTCCGGCCAGCCGCTGGAGGCCGCCATGCTCATCGGCCCTCCGCCGGCCAGCTTCCTGACCGCCGCCGCACCCCTGCCTTACGATGCGGACGAGCTCCTGGTGGCTGCGCAGCTGTCGGGCGAGCCCATCCAGATGCGCCCCTGCAAGCATATCGACCTGATGGTTCCAGCCAGCACCGAGATCGTCATCGAGGGCCGCTTCCTGCCGAACATCCGCCGGCCCGAAGGCCCATTTGGCGAATTCATGGGCTATTACACCCCCGTAGGCAATAACGCGGTCTTCGAGGTGCTGGGAGTGACTCGCCGCAGCGATGCCATCTTCCACAGCATCCTCTGCGGGTCTTCCGAAGAGGTCCTGACCCTCGAACTGTCCGTTGCGGCGAATATCTACCAACGGATCAGCGCCGTGCTGCCCGGCATCATTGACGTCACATGCCATCCCTTCGTGCTGCACACCGTCGTCAAGATCCGGCAGCAATACGAGGGCCACGCGCGCCAGGTGCTGCTGGCGGTGTTCGGCGCCGAACCGACCTGGGCCAAAATGTGCACCGTCGTCGACGAAGACGTAGACATCTACGACATGGATGACGTCACCTGGGCGACGCTGACACGCTCACGCCCGGACAAGGACGTCATGATCATCCCCGAAACACCCTCCTTCTACAGGGACGACGAAAAAGACCACTGGGGACGGATGGGCATCGACGCAACGGCACCATTTCACCGCCGGGCCGAGTTCGAACGAAAGAAAGTGCCCGGCGTCGATCGTATCAACCTGGGTGACTATTTTTCACACCCTTGAACGAGCAGCAAAAATTCCTTTAAAGAGCATCAATTGATTGGGCCGAGGACGACATGAAGAAATTGCGATTTTTATCCGCCTTATTGGTTTCAGCCACGCTGGGCTTGAGTGCACTGACAGTGTCCGCTGCGGCACAAGACGCCAAACTCAAGGAAATCACAGTACTGACCAACTACACCTTTCACGGACGCCACACGCCCTTTTTCGTAGGGCTGGACCAGGGGTACTACCGAGACGCCGGTTTTGACGTCAAGATACTGCCGGCGGCGGGCAGTGGATTCGTAATTTCCGCCATCGAAAGCGGCAAAGCCGATTACGGCATGGCCGATACCGGCCCGGTGGTCCAGGCCGTGGCCAAGGGCGCCAAGGTGAAGGGTTTCCTGGTCTTCATGGACAAGTCGACCATGGGCTTCGCGTCACTCGAACCCTATCCCGACCCTGCCTCGATCAGGGGCAAGAAGATCGCGGCCTCCCAGGCTGACAGCGCTCGGGTGATCTTTCCCATCATTCTCGCGCGGCATGGCCTGGCCGACATGCCTGTCGACTGGCAGACCGCAGATTCGGGTGTGTATGCGTCCTTGCTCCTGAGCGGGCGCGTGGATCTGTTTACGGCCTCCATCGACGGTGACGTTCCCGCTCTGCAGAAGTTGGCCACGCCTCGAGGCAAGAAGGTCTACTTCGCGTCGTTTGCAGACTGGGGATATGAGGTCTACGGATACTGGATGATCGCCAGCCAGTCCAAGCTCAAGAATGATCCTGCCGAAGTGCGCCGCTTCGCCGATGCCACCATCCAGGCAGTGCAATACTCGATCGCGCACCCTGAAGAAGCGGCCCGCATCATGGTGAAGTACAACACGACGCTGAACTATGACACCGTGCTCAGCCAGTGGAGGCAATCGATCAAGGCGATCGACACCGACTACACGAGAAAGAACGGCTATGGCGTGGCAACCGACGATCGCCTCGAAAACACGATCAACATCATCGGTGAAGCGCTGAAACTCAAGACCGATGGCATCAAGCCGGACGACGTGTTCCAGAACGTGGTCAACAAACGCTAAGGCGCACCGATGTCTACGACAGTCACCATCAAGGATGTCAGCAAGAAGTTCAGCTCCGAAGTCGTTGCGCTCAACTGTGTTTCCGCCGAAATCAAGGCGAACTCTTTCGTTTCCATCGTCGGGCCCAGCGGTTGCGGGAAATCCACACTCCTGCGCATCATCGCGGGTCTGGTGCCGGCGACCAGCGGGCAGATCACCGTGGGAGGGAAACAGGTCGATGGCCCGATCTCCGATTCCGGCATGGTGTTCCAGGGGCCAGTCCTGCTTCAATGGCGCACGGTCCTGGAGAACATCCTGTTCGTTGCCGAAATCGGCGGCAAGAATGCACGGGACTACAAGGCGCGTGCGCTGGAACTGATCGAGCTGGCGGGCCTCAAGGGCTTCGAGAACAGCTATCCACACCAGCTGTCAGGAGGCATGCAGCAGCGCGCCTCGATCTGCCGGGCACTGCTGCTGAACCCCTCGCTGATCCTGATGGACGAGCCTTTCGGGGCCCTGGACGTCATGACCCGCGAGCGTCTTGGCTTCGAGCTGCAAGACATCTGGAGTGCCAGCAAGAACACGGTGATCTTCGTCACACACAGCATCACCGAAGCGGTGCTTCTGTCGGACACGATCATCGTCATGACCGCCAGGCCGGGGCGCATCCAGAACGTCATCGAAGTAGATCTACCTCGGGCCCGCACGCTGGAAACGCTCAGGACGCCGAGGTTTCTTGAACTTTCCGCCCAAGTCCGCGAGGGCATCGGAACACAGTGGGAAGGCTAGGAGAATCCAGACATGTTGAATGCATCCAGAACATTGCTCGCAGTCGCAATCCTGCTCCTCTTGTGGCAGTTCGGCGCACCGTTCTCCGGCGTTCCGGACTACATCCTGCCGCTGCCGACCACAATCTGGCAGCGCTTCACTGGAACCTTCGATCTGCAGGTCTATAACCTGGCTGTCACTGCGGGGACGACGGTGGCCGGCCTCGCGCTGGGCACCGTGGTCGGCATCGTGCTCGCGCTGCTCGTCGTCTACATCGACAGCCTGAAATCCATCGTGCTGCCGTTCCTGGCAGCCTTCAACAGCATCCCCAAGATCGCGATCGCGCCCCTGCTGGTCGTGTGGTTCGGGCTCGGTGCAGAATCGAAGATATTGCTGGCATTCATGCTGGCCCTGTTTCCCATCTTCGTGAATTCTCTCACCGGCCTGGGCGAGATCGAAAGCGATATCATCGACCTGTCGATGCTCGCCGGCGGCAATCCCGTGCGCATCTTCCTGAAGGTGCGCCTGATGCACGCGTTGCCCTATATCGCCGATGCCATGAAAGTGGCGTTTCCGCTGGCGCTGGTCGGGTCTATCGTCGGCGAGTTCATCGGCGGTAACATGGGCATCGGGTACCTGGTGCTGACGGGGCAGTTCAACATGGACATTCCGTTGGTATTCGCTGCGCTCCTGTCCATCACCTTGTTCACGACGCTGGGAATCTCGGCCATCAGCCTCTTTGAAAACATCTTCCTGAAATGGCAGCCTTCGCGACGTGCTCGATAACATAAAAAAACGGCGGGAGAGTGCCGACGCACCTGGTGGCGTCGGCGCCGTCAGGAAGGCCCTCAAAGTACTGGGATGCTTCTCGGGCACCGAGCCCCTGCTCAGCATCACAGAACTGGCACGCCGGGTCGACCTGCACAAGAGCTCTGTCTCGCGCATCGTGTCAACGCTCGAAGAGGCACAATTCGTCGAGCGTGACCCGGTCAGCGGTCTGATCAGGCTGGGGGGCGGGCTGGTGGCGCTAGCTGCGCCCATCATGGAGAACTTCGGACTGTCCGAACTGGTGCACAACGGCTTGCAAGAATTGGCTGCGAGTACACAGGAAACCTGCAGCTTCAATATCTGGGATGGCGAGGCAGCCGTGTCGATCGAACACGTCCGCGGATCCCATGCAGTATCGCATTACGCACCGCTGGGCATGACCAAGCCGGCCTGGTGCACGGCCACCGGCAAGGTATTACTGGCATTCGCACCGGACAAAGTGATGGCGCGAATCCTGGCCGGACCGCTCATCAAATACACAGAAACCACACTGACCGACGTCGCTGCCATCCGGGAAGAACTCAACACCGTACGGGCACAGAATTGTGCGGTCAACCGGGGCGAATTCGACGCCGATGTCGGGGCCGTGGCATCGGCAGTGCGCGGCAAGGGAGAGAAGCTCATTGGAGCCGTCGGCATCACCGTGCCGATGTACCGATTCACGGAGCAGAGAATCCCGCCCCTGCAGGAATCGGTGAAAGCCATGGCCGAACAGCTCAGCAAGCGTCTCGGCGCACTGTAGCAGCCCGAGGCAAGCGTGAAGCCACCATGACTTCGGTGCTGGACGACGATCTGTACTGGCGATTCTCCCTGGCAGTCTACCAACGACAGGGTGTCGCTCAAAGCTGTCTGGCACTGCAGGCTGACATTGCCCTGGACGTCAACGTATTGCTGATGGCGCTATTGGCGGCCCGGTGGCATCGGCGTCCGATCGACCGCGCGGAGGTCGCACTGGCCGACGCGCGAGTGCGATCGTGGCGGGAAGAGATCGTGGTGCCTTTGCGCGCGATTCGCAGCCGGCTCAAGGCGGGGCCGCCGCCGGCGCCCGACCCACGGACCGACGCGCTGCGCAATGACGTCAAGACAACCGAGCTAAAGGCCGAACAGATCGAGCAGTGGGTGCTGGGCGCCTGGGTCGACACTCTGGCGCCGGCGGCCGTCTCGTCGACGTCCGCCCCCCTAGACAACTGCCTTGGTACGGTTCGCAACGTGATGGATTTTTATCGTGCGCACGTGCCGGCTCATGGCCTCCCCGCCGAACTGCAAAATCAGGCACGCATGATTGCCAGCGCGAGCGCTGACGTCTCCATGCCTGTCTCTGCCATGAAAAGAGTCTAGGGACCAACGCCTTTGGCAGGCCCCAGCGTGGCACCCGTCAGGCAACATCTGCCAGCTATCTTGCCATCATCGGCGTCGCAAATCATTCATCCGGCGGCGACCTCACGGGCTGGCTTGGCTACGATCGATTGACTTCATGCATCACCCTCGATCGTCCTGGAACCAGTTTTCCCACTGCAGCCCCGGCACTCTGGAAAACTCGCGGACATTTCGCGTGACCAGCACGGCCTGGTGCTGTAGCGCTGTAGCTGCAATCAAGGTGTCGTGAGGCCCTATGGGCGTACCACTCGATTCCAGGGTGGCGCGAATGCGTGCGGCATGCGCCGCGCAGGCACCGTCGAACGCAAGAATGGTCAGGGGCGCCAGGAAAGTTGCCAACGCAACCAGACGAGGTGCGGCGGCCTCGGGCGGCAAGCGCAATAGGCCGTAGCGCAGCTCGTACTCCACGACCGCAGGCACGGCCAGCACTGATGGCGCCAGCTTCTGCATCTGTTCCACCACAGGTCGCTCACCCCGAAAGTAGTAGCTGATGGTGTTGCTGTCCAGCACATGCATGGCGACTACCATGGCACCCGAGGAACATCCCCGACAGGCGGCACAGCAGGCTCGCACAGCGGAAAATCCGGAAACTGCCCTGCCAGGTCGAGACAGCTTTTGGGCCATTGATCACCGGCATGCTGACGGATCAATTCGGCCACCCATCGGCTCTTCGACACGCCCTGAGCCTTGGCCGCGTGTTCGACGAGAGTCTGGACCGACTCTTCAAGATATAGCGTGATCTGCGCCATGATGTCCTCCAATTCAGCCACATATAGTTTATATTATATGTGGATTGTATCTGGAGTGAGCACCCTCAATACGCCCGAGTCACACCGCACTCTGCGATCACCTCGTAGTACGAGCCCGATCCTCGCGGCGCAGAAGCCATCAGAGCCAATGACGGTCAGCAGATGGCAGACGCAGCAGCAGACTTTCTTCAGGCCAGGCGTCCATGGCAGACTCCGTCAAAAGTGAATCGTCACTGCACCCACGACCGTCCCCGCACCATCGACCTGCGGCATCCAGTGCCACTTGTCGAAGGTCGTGCACGGGTGCGAAATCCCGAGATTCACGCGATCCCCCACAGCAGGGGCCACCGACGATGGGTCAAAATGCAGATAAGCGTGCTGGTCATTGAGCGCCGTGATCTTCCAGCCTTCAGGGCTGGGCTGGGCGTTGGTAGCACCGCGCGGCGCATAGCGCACAGGTTGCGGCAACGACAAATCGAACGAGATGTCACGCTTGCCACACGTGAGCAAAGCCAAACCGGGCTCGGGGACGGACTGCACCATGGCCCACACCGAAAGCGCAGGCCGCAGACTCGCGTCCAGCCCCTCACGAGCCTCGATGTTGTGCAACATGCTGGCATAGAACCCATGATCGTGCGTGATGTAGCACCCCGAACGCAAGACCCCGTGCACCGGCCGCGAGAGTGTCAGACGCAGCGCCGGTGCGACTACGTCGAACACGGCCGAGCCCCCCGCGCTGAGGATCACGGATTCATCCTCGAACAGATTCAGCGCGTCGCATTGCTGCGCAATATCGCGCACCCCATTCAGGAATGCGGTGACGGCCTGCTGATCCCCGGCCCGATCGCAGTGGGCCAGCCCACCCTCGTAGCATTCGATCCCGCCCAAGCGCAACGCCGCGCTGCCGTGGATGCGACGTGCCACTGTCAAGGCCTGAGCGACCGTGCGACAGCCGGTGCGCTGCCCCGGCACCCCGATCTCCATCAGGCAATCGAGCGGCTGCGTGCGACCCCGGCGCTGCGCCCAGTCTTCAATGAGCGCCACCTGGGCGTCAGAATCGACCAAAAACCAGATGCGCAGATCGGGATGTGCCGCCAAAAGCGTCGCAATGCCATCAAAATCAGCATCCGCGACGACCTGATTGGCAATGATGATGCGCCGCGCCCCCGCACGCACGCCCACCCCCACCTGGAAGACGGTGGCAAACGTCAGCCCCCAGGCGCCCGCCGCCAGCTGCCGCTGAAAAATTTGCGGCGACATGGTGGTCTTCCCGTGGGGGGCGATATCGACCCCACGATCGGCCGCAAACGCCTGCATCCAGCGGATGTTGTGCTCCAGCGCTTCCGCATCCAGCACGGCAAGCGGCAATGGCAAATCGTCGCGGAAGAGGTTCCAGCCCCGCGCAGCGATGGTATCGGGCGTGCAGGGCTCGGCCGCCGGCGGAAAGCCCTTCAGCCCAGAGTCCAGAATGAAAGCATTGCTCATGAAATTTCCTTTGGTTCAGTCATCGCGCCAGCGGACAGCGCGTGCGAAACACGCAGCCCGATGGCGGATTTGCCGGGCTGGGCAGATCACCTTCCAGAAGCGGGATCTCCCGCCGTTGTGCCGGGTCCGGGATGGGCGCCGCAGCCAGCAAGGCGCGCGTGTACGGGTGCCTGGGATGAGCGTACAACTCATGCGTCGGCGCGATTTCAACCACCCGGCCCAGATACAGCACAACCACACGATCGCAGAGGTATTCCACCACATCCAGATCATGCGAGATGAACAGCATGGTCAAGCCCAGACGCTGGCGAATGTCCGACAGCAGATTGATCACTTGCGCCTGATGGCCGACACCAAGCTCGAGATCGACGTCACGGCGTACAAGCCACAGGCAAAATGATTACTTCTTGACCAGGTGCACCACCACCGCGCCCCGCGCCGAGTCGGGGAGCACGTGGACGTCCACATGGCGCTGCGGCTTTGGCAGCTGGATGGCCTCACGCAGCCGTGCCCGGCATCGCAGCCGCCGGCACCACTGCGTGCAGCCCGATCACCGTCCAAGCGGCCTCGGGCTGCAAATCCTGATCCAGCGTGAACGGCACGGCATAGCCCTTGGGGCTCACCGCAAAAAGCGGGAACACCGTGCGGGGAACCCCTCTGCCACAATACTGCTCGAAGCTGAAAGCCTCGGACAGGCGCGTGGCCTTGATCTGCGCGCCCTCCATGAGCAGCGTAGAAAGCCGCCAATACCCAAGCCCTGGAGCAAACAGCGTGCGGCCACGGTACTCAGGGTCCAGCGCATGTTTCTCGGAAGGCCCGTCGAGCTCTGATCGCGGCAGGCTGAAGACGTGATGTTTGCCGTATTCATCGCGCCCTCGCACCATGATGAGCTGATTCAGGTGATCGCGGGCGCCCAAGGCCAGCAACCGCCCCAGACCCCCAGTATCCAGATTGAGATGAGCATGCTCCGAAACGGGGCTGCCATAGTACGTGGGCAGGCCCTGCATCCGCGCCTTGGCCAGACTGTACCAATCGCTGTCGCACAGACGCACCGGGACGTTCTGTTCCTGCAAAGCCAGGCCCACGGCACGCGCTACAGGGTTGGCACCTACGATGAGAAAGCCCACCGGGTCGGGCTCTGTCGCCCGCAAGAGTTTGGCCACGGGCCGCGCGGTCAGGCTCTGCCAGATGACCGTCCCTATGATCACCACGAAAGTGAGCGGCAGCAGCTGCTCGGCGTGAGGCACGCCAAAATTCTGCAGCCGGATGGCAAACAGCGCCGACACTGCAGCCGCCACGATCCCGCGCGGAGCGATCCACGCGATCAGTGCCCGCTCGCGCCACTTGAGCGGCGACCCCCAGGTCGAGAACAATACTTTGAGCGGGCGCCCCACCGCCATCATGATGACCAGCACGGCAAGCGCCTTCCAGCCCAGCGAAGACAGCAGCCCCAGATCCATGCGAGCGGCCAGCAAAATGAAAAGCGCCGAGAGCAGGAGCTGACTGAGCGTTTCCTTGAATTCAAGGATGTCCGCCACCGGAACACCCGGGCAATTCGCCAGCCAGATCCCGAGAATCGTCACCGCCAGCAAGCCGGATTCGCTGTGAATGGCATTGGACCCGGCAAAAGTCGCAAAGACTATGGCCAGCACCGACAGGTTCAACAAAGAATCCGGCAGCCAATTACGCCGCAGCGCCGTGCTGGTGACCCACCCGGCCGCGGCACCGACTGCACATCCCATGAGCACTGTCACACCAAACACGAGCACGGCATGGCTCCAATCGTGCGTGGAGTGCAGGGCAATCATCACCTGAAACGCCAGCACGGCCAACAAGGCCCCGATCGGATCGATCAGAATGCTCTCCCAGCGCAGCGCGTGCGCTACGGGCGCTACCGGGCGCACTGTCTTGAGCAACGGCGCAATCACGGTGGGCCCCGTCACGCACGTGATGGCCCCAAACAAAAATGCCAGATCCAGCGGAAACTCCATGATCCAATGTGCCGCAACAGTGGTCACTCCCCAGGTGATGAGCGTGCCCACCGTCACCAGGCGCCGCACCACCTGTTTGAGCTCACGAATCTGGTGGAACTCCAGCGTAAGGCTGCCTTCGAACAGAATGACCGCCACGGACAGCGAGATGAACGGGAACAGCAATTCACCAAACAGACCATCCGGGTCCAACCAGTGTTCCATCGGACCGACGGCCAGTCCCGCCAGCAACAGGAACAGAATGGCCGGCATGCGCAAGCGCCAGGCCACCCACTGCGCCACCATGGCCACCACGCCAATGCCAGCAATCACCAATTCCGGACTAAGCGTCATGTCGATCTCTCCAGGAAGCCCTGCACTCCTGCCACCAGACGCGCCAGCCTCGACTCCTGATCCGGCCCCACAGCTTCAACAGGCTATAGGACAAATGGGTTTTTTCCTGGCCGACCGGGATCTCGGCCTGAACTCGTATCCAGGACGACTTGGCATAGCCCAGGCGTTGACCCGGATACACGCTGCGGTGCCCAATGATGAGGTAAGACGCGATCGCGGCACCAGCCACGTACAGAGTTCCGACGGTGCCACCAAACAGCTCCACTCCCATAAGAATCGCCGCCAGCGGCGTATTCGAGGCCGCCGCCACCACCGACACCAGGCCCACTGCGGCCCCCAACGTAGGGGCGATGCCGAACAAATGGGCAAAGGCGTTGCCCGCCACTGCACCGATCACGAACTGAGGCGTCACGATCCCGCCGTAGAATCCTGATCCCAGCGTGATCGCCACCAGCAGAGTCTTCCAGAAAAACCCGAGATAGGGCATGGTCTCGCCGCTCAAGGCACGGTCCATAAGGGGCAGACTCAACCCGAGGTAGTCGGTGGGAATCACCATCACCAGCGCCGCAATCAAGAGGCCGCCCGCCACCGGCATGAGCGGCGGCCAGACCTTGAACCGCGTCTGCAAGTGGTGGCAGGTGTTGCGCACGGCATAGATCATGTCCACGAAGATGCGCGCCACCAGCCCGCACAGCATCCCCACCAGCACGATGCGCAGGAACAGCGACTCCGAAAACGCCGCCACCCCATGCATGAAGAAATACTCGTAGGGGATGCCCATGAACTGGCTGACCTGAAACGAGGTCACCCCTGCAATCAGCGCCGGGAACAGAAAGTCATGCCGGATGCGGCCAATGATGAGCATCTCCACACCGTAGATTGCGCCCGCGATGGGGGTGCCAAACACGCTGGCAAAGCCCGCACTCACCCCGCAAGCGACGATGCGCTGGCGCAGATCGGCGTTCAGCCGAAACACCTGGCCCACTACCGCCGCCAGCGACGCGCCTATGTGCGAGCACGGCCCTTCCTTGCCCGCCGAGCCCCCACTGGACAAGGTGATGAGCGCCGCCACCGGCTTGATCCAGAGCGTGCGCCACGGCATGTGCCCACCCTGCTCATGGACGGCAGCAAAGATCGAATCCTTCAGCTCCGGCGTACCCAACCTGCGGTAGCCCGGCCCCATGAGCAGCCCATTGATCAACCCCGCGGCGGGCAGCGTCAGCCAATACGCCCACAAGGGCAGATGCACCGTACGGTCTGTCAGGTAGAACAGCGCACGTAAAAACACGCTGGTGCCCACCCCCACCACCAGCCCGGTGATCGTGGCGAGCACGAGCCACTGCACCACGGTGGCCAGCATCACGGCGGGTTCCAGCCAATCCACACGCGGCATGACGGGTCGTTTCATGAATGTAAGTATTTCTTCTCGGCTGATTCTTTAGGGTGATTCCGGAGTTTGAAGCTGACACAAGGCTGATACCATGCGGGGCTACAACAACAGGTGAAGAGGAGTTTTTATCATGACCATCACAAAATGGCTGGCGGCGTGCGCCATGGTCGCGGCCACCGTGGCTGCGGCACCGACCCAAGCTGCCACGCAATTCGTCAATATTCTCACAGGCGGCCAAAGCGGCGTGTACTACCCGTTGGGCGTCGCCCTGTCCCAGATCTACAACAAGCATATCCCCGACGCCAAGTCTACGGCTCAGGTCACCAAGGCGTCAGCCGAAAACATGAACCTGCTGCAGGCCGGGCGCGGTGAGCTGGCTTTTGCCCTGGCAGATACGGTGTCTGACGCCTACGCGGGCAACACCGAAGCCGGCTTCAAGGCGCCCCTGAAAAAGCTGCGCGGGATGACGGCCACGTACAACAACTACATCCAGATCGTGGCCAATGCCGATTCCGGCATCAAGACGTTGGCTGACCTCAAGGGTAAACGCATTTCAGTGGGCGCGGCGCGCTCGGGCACCGAACTCAATGCCCGCGCGGTCTTCAAGGCGGCGGGCCTGAGCTACGACGATTTCAAAAAAGTGGAGTACCTGCCGTTTGGCGAATCCGTCGAACTCATGAAAAACCGCCAGCTGGACGTCACCCTGCAGTCCTCCGGCCTCGGGGTATCTTCCATCCGGGACCTGGCCACCTCGGTAAAGATCGTGGTGGTCCCCATCCCGACTGACATTGTCCAGAAGATCGGCAATGCGGCCTATCAGCCGGCCACCATTCCGGCAGGCACGTACGAAGGCATGACGGGCGACACCCCCACGGCGGCCGTACCGAACTTCCTGGTCACGGCCAGCACGGTTCCCGACGACCTGGTCTACCAGATGACCAAGGTGTTTTACGAAAATCTGGACACCCTCAAATCGGCACACAACGCAGCCAAGACCATCCAGCTGCAAAACGCCCTCAAAGGCATGCCAGTGCCGGTGCATCCAGGGGCCGAGCGCTACTACAAAGAAGTGGGCCTGATCAAATAGGCTTCAGCCCCCCGAAAACACGCCGCACGCCCCGGCGGTCCAGATGACAGATCCGGACCGCCTTTTTACCGTTTCGCCGCTCAGGATGACCCCATGAGTTCTCCTCACGACATGCTCGACCAGCCCCTGCCACGCGCCATCTTCTGGATTGCGGTGGCTTTTTCCAGCTTCCAGATCTGGACCGCTGCCTACAGCCCGCTCTCCAGCCAGGTGATCCGGGGCATCCACGTAGGCTTCGTGATGCTGATGATCTTCACTTTGTATTCGGGCGGACGCACGGGCTCCTGGGGCAAGTGGCTGGGCTGGGGGCTGGGCATCCTGGCCTTTGCGCTGGGTCTGTATCACTGGGTCTACGAGGCCGACCTCACTGCCCGAGCCGGGCAGATGACCGAGGCCGACATGGTCGTGGGTATCCTGACCATCGTGCTGGTCTTCGAGGCCACGCGACGCATGATGGGTTGGGCCTTGCCCATCATTTGCGGCATTTTCCTGCTCTACGGCCTGTTTGGCCAGTACCTGCCCGGGCCGTTCGTGCACCGGGGCTTCGGGCTCGACCAGATCGTGAGCACGCTCAGCTTCGGGGTGGAAGGTATCTACGGCACGCCCACCTACGTGTCTTCGAGCTACATCTACCTGTTCATCCTGTTCGGTGCCTTTCTGGAACAGGCCGGCATGATCACGCTGTTCAGCGACTTCGCCATGGGCATGGTGGGCCACACGCGAGGCGGTCCGGCCAAAGTGGCGGTAGTGAGTTCCGGCCTCATGGGCACCATCAACGGTTCGGGGGTGGCCAACGTGGTCACCACGGGCCAATTCACCATTCCGCTCATGAAGCGCTTCGGCTATTCGCCGGCCTTCGCCGGCGGGGTTGAAGCCACCTCCAGCATGGGCGGCCAGATCATGCCTCCCGTCATGGGCGCCGTGGCTTTCATCATGGCCGAAACGCTCAACATCGCGTACATCGAGGTCGTCAAGGCTGCCGTCATCCCCGCCATCCTGTACTTCGCCACGGCCTTCTGGACCGTCCACCTCGAAGCGGGCAAGCGCGGGCTGCACGGCCTGGCCAAGGAAGACTGCCCAGCCCCCTGGAAGGCCGTGCGCGAGCGCTGGTTCCTGCTGCTGCCGCTCATCGGTCTGGTACTGCTCCTGTTTTCGGGCTATACCCCCCTCTTTTCCGGCACCGTGGGCCTGGGCCTGACGGTCGTGCTGATTTTCGGCGCCGCCGTCATCCAAGGGGTGGGCGCCCACTGGCTGCGCTATCTGTTCTGGTTGCTGCTGGGCGTAGCCTGCGCCGGCTTCGTGCAGTTCGGTGTCAGTGCCTTCTTCGTCATCGTGGCCGTTCTGGGCGTGCTGCTGGTGGCCCGCACCCAGGGCCGCCACACCCTGCGCCTCGCACTCGACGCGCTGGCCGAAGGCGCTCGCAATGCCTTGTCAGTGGCCATCGCCTGCGCCCTGGTGGGAGTCATCATCGGCATCATCAACCTGACGGGTGTGGCGGCAGAATTCGGTGGGCAAGTCATTGCCATCGGCGAGAACAACCTGTTCTTCGCGCTCTTCCTCACCATGGTGACCTGCCTGGTGCTGGGCATGGGAATCCCCACCATCCCCAACTACATCATCACCAGCTCGCTGGCCGCCCCCATCCTGCTCAAACTGGGAGTGCCGCTCATCATTTCGCACATGTTCGTATTCTATTTCGGCATCATGGCCGACCTCACTCCGCCAGTGGCGCTCGCCGCCTTTGCGGCCGCGCCCATTGCGCGCGAAGACGGCCTCAAGATCAGCATCCAGGCGCTGCGCGTGGCGGCAGCCGGCTTCGTGGTGCCCTACATGGCGGTGTACTCGCCGGCGCTGATGCTGCAAGGCGGCAGCCTGCTCGCGGTGGCCTACGTCACGTTCAAGGCCGTGGTGGCGATCGGGCTCTGGGGCGCCGGCATCACGGGTTACCTGAAGCAGCGCATGAACTGGGCCGAGCGTGTCTGGGTCGTGGCGGCAGCTGCGCTGCTGGTCGCGGCTGTTCCCATGACCGACGAGCTTGGCTTCGCCGCCACGGCATTGTTCCTGATCTGGCATCTCACCCGGGGGCGGCGCCCGCCGCAAACCCTCCAGGAAGCCGCATGATGCGCCTGCACGAAATGTCACCGCTGGCCAGGCCATGCCAATGATGCTGGCCACGCTGGGCGTGTGTCTGACGCTGGCGGCTGCCCCCAGCGTACCGGCGCGTTTCGTCCCGGTGCGGCACTTCACGCTGGCCTGGATGCACTCCATCGAAAAAATCCGCTGGGAAGAGGACTACACCGTCCGGCCGGACGCTTCGGGCAAGCCCATGCTGGTGGCAGGCCACGCGCGGATTCTGGGCTCGGGCGCCGGCATGGACCCTCCCCCCGATGCCGTGCACCATGCCAACGGATGGTACGAATACCAGCCCCACACCGCCCCTCTGGCCATTCTTCGGCTGACGCGCTCGCCCTACACCGCCGACTACGACTGGTGTGTGCAGGGCCACTGCGAACCACTACGGGCCATCATGCCCACGGATGGCGACGTCACCGTCCTCAAACCTTGCAGGCGTTAAGCACCCCGTCAGGCGGTATCATGGCGACTGAATCCACGCTCCAGATCCCATGAGGAATCCCACGTCTCCTGCCGATTCGACCGATCGTGCAAGGGCCACGACCCCGATCCACGCGCCGATTGCCCCAGACGAAGCAGCGGACGGCCGCCTGTTTCAATGCTGGCAAGCCGAAGCCGTGCGGCTGCGCGAGACCCACTGGGGCCCGCTGGAAGACCGGCTCGCCTGCCAAATGGCACTGCAGAGCGCGCCCACGCTGGAAGCGCGCATCGTTGCTCGCGCGGCCTGGCTCGCGCGTCAAGGTGGCCTGCACACGCGTCTGAGGCAGTGGGCGGTCAGCGCCCGCTGGGCCTTGTGTGCGCTCTGGCTGGCCGCAAGCCTGGCAGGCCTGGGGGCTGCCGCCGCAGCGCTTGGCCAACCCCACAACGCCGTCAATCTCTCACTAGCGCTACTGGCGCTGCTGGGTCTGCACACCCTGACCTTCCTCATCTGGCTGATGAGTCATCTTCCGGGGATTCCAGCCTCCACGGCGCTCTCGCGCCTATGGCTATGGCTCACCAAACGCCTGGCCCACAGTCCTGACAGCGCCCTCGCGGCACAGGCCTTCGTGTCGCTGACAAGCCGCATGCGTGCGTGGCGAAGCATACTGGGTCTCATCAGTCACGGCGCCTGGACCCTCGCCTTCCTGGGCATGGTTCCCACGCTGGTGATGCTGCTGAGCACTCGCCGCTACACCTTTCACTGGGAAACCACGCTGCTCTCGCCACAAGCCTTCGTCGACCTGACCCGTGCGCTGAGCGCCTGGCCGCAACAGCTGGGGTTCCCGCCGCCTGGTTCGATCGAAATCGCCGCCAGCGTGGGGACCCAGCCCTTGGCAGCCAGCGTGCAGGCCGATTGGTCCTGGTGGCTCATCGGCTGCATCGTGGCCTGGGGCCTGATTCCGCGCGCGGCCGCCCTGCTCTTCTGCGTCTTGCACCTACGCCAACGACTGCGCCAGCCACTGGTGGATGCGCACCTGCCGGGCTGGCTCGAGTTGCGCGAACGCCTGCTGCCCACCCACCATCACCTGGGCATAGACCGGCCTGCACCTGGCGACTGCCTCACACACGAAGCTGCAGGCCAGCCAGCACCGTCTGGCAACCAGACGGCGATCCTCGCCTACGAATTGGGCACCAACCTCGACTGGCCGCCGCCCTCATTGCCCGCCACCATCGAAGACTGGGGCCGCTGTGACAGCCGCGACGACCGCCTGCGCATCCGGCAGCGCCTCGAGCGGCCGCCCGCTCACCTGCTGCTCGCCTACGATGCACGACTCACCCCCGACCGAGGCACGCGCGCCTGGCTCCACGAACTGCGCCATCGCTGTCCGGATCTCGCCGTGTTGTCTCTGGGCACTCCCGCAATCGACGACGCCAACCCCAATTCAGTGGCCCACCGCGTGTCCGCATGGACCTCCATGCTGGCGTCCCTCAACATTGAGCAGATCCAAAGCCTGTCGGACTGGCTCAGCCGGGTCGAGAACGCTTCGCATGACTGATTCCCTGATCCCCATCGACCTGGCCATCGTCGGCCATACCAACACCGGCAAGACCTCGCTCATGCGCACGCTGCTGCGCGACGAACACTTCGGTGAAGTTGCCGATAGCCCCGGCACCACCCGCCACGTCGAAAGCACTCAACTGATCACTCAGGACGGGCAGCCCATCCTGATCCTGCGCGACACCCCGGGGCTGGAAGACGCCATGGGCGCCCTGGACTACCTGGAACAACTCATTCCAGACGGCGAGCGGCCCGACGGCCCAGAGCGCATCCAGCGCCTTCTGGACAGCCCCGAATCGGCGGGCCGCTTCGAACAGGAATGCCGCGTGCTCTCTGCGGTCCGTGATGCCCATGCGGCCCTGTACGTCATCGATGCCCGCGACCCGGTGCTCCCCAAGCACAAGGACGAACTCCAGCTGATCGCAGCCTGCGGGCGCCCCATCCTGCCTGTCCTGAACTTCACGCTCAGCGCACAAGCCCATCCCGACACCTGGCGCGAAGCGCTGGCTCGCCTGGGGCTGCACACCAGCGTGGATTTCGACACGGTGGCCCCCGCGCTCGACGGCGAAGCCCAGCTGCTGGACAGGCTCGTCCTCATGCTCGATCAGCATGCCGCCACCTTGCAGACCCTGCGTGCCGACCTGGTTCAACAACGGTTGCAGCGACTGCGCGACGCCACCCGCCTGGTGGCCGAACTGCTCATGGATGCTGCCTCGCTGCGCCTGCCCTGCTCGCAAGCCCCCTCCGACATCGCCGCCCTGACACGGTCGCTACGCACGCGCATGCGCGATCGCGAGCAGGACTGCGTGCACGCACTGCTCAAGCGCTATCGTTTCAGCAAAGCCACTTTCCCGCACCACCCCTTGCCGCTGGAGGGCGAACGCTGGGGCATGGATCTGTTCAGCCCCCAGACGCTGCGCGTCTTCGGTGTCCAGCTCAGCAAAGGACTGGCGACCGGAGCCATGGCCGGCGCCACCCTGGATGTCTTTACTGGCGGCCTGAGCCTGGGGACGGCGACGATTCTGGGCGCCGCCATCGGAGGGGCCTGGCAAGGCGCCAATCAGTGGGGGAAACGCTTGATGAGTCTCATGGCCGGCCACACTGAACTCACCGTGGACGACGCCGTCCTGCACCTGCTGGGCCTGCGGCAGATCGCCCTCATCCGCGCACTGGAAACACGTGGCCACGCCGCCCTGCGGCCCATCGAGGCCAACCTGATGCCGCCCGAAGACGCAGCCCTGCCGGAGGCAACCAGCGCGGCGGCTCCAGATCCGGCCCAACCCGCAATTGCCCAGAATCGCCTGCCACCAGGGATACAGGCCATCCTGCGCGAAGCCCGCAGCCATCCGGAATGGTCGCATGCCGGGGGCCACGTACCCGCCGACGCCCGGCGCGACCTGCTGGTGGGCCAGATGGCCCAATCCTTGTTCGACATTCTGTGATCCAGCAAGCGAGCGGATAGCCGCCAGTCAGCTCTTGAAGGCGGTCGCCTGCATCGAGGCGCGCTGGCTGAACGAAGCCATCCAGGCATCCAACGCCGGGCGCGTGCGGCGCCAGCCCAGGTCGGCAAATCGCAGGTCGAGGTAGCTGAGCGCGCAGGCCAGGCCAATCGTCCCGAGATCAACCCCGGCGAGGCACTGAGCCGCCGTCCGCTCCACTTGATCGAGCGCGCTCAGGACCTTTTCTTGCTGGCCCTGGCTCCAGGCGTCCCAACGAAACTCAGCCGGCCGAAGCGCAACCTCGTAGCGCATCAGCAAGGCCGCATCCAGGACGCCGTCTGCCAGCGATTGCGTCACACGCACCTGCCACCGGCTTGCATCCTTGGGAACCAGCGAGCCGCCCGCCTTCTCATTCAGATAATCGCTGATGACACGGCTGTCGTACAACACCATCCCGTCATCGGTCATCAGGGTCGGCAGCTTGCACAGAGGGTTCACTTGCATCAGCTCGGCATTGTGTGTCGTGGGGCCAGTTGAAAGCATCTTCACCTGCAGCTGATCGAAGAGCCCCAGCTCATGCGCCACCACAAGGCACTTGCGAGCATAGGGCGAGGTCACCGAACCAAATAATTTCATCGTCATTCCAGTCTTTGCCCAAAAGCCAAACCCACGCGTGCTATCACCACAGCACGCCCAGCCTTATTGTTACCATATCTTCAGCGCACCGACCAGTGCAGAAAGGAACCCCTGATGGCCCGAATCGAATATGCAGACCTCACCGCACCGGCTGCCGCCCAACTGGCTCAACGCATCGTGGCCGAACGCGGCAGCGTGCTGCACCTCTACCAGATGCTGCTGCACAGCGTGCCCGTGGCCGAAGGCTGGCTGCGGTACCTGACCGCCATCCGCCAGCAAACCCAGCTGAACGCCGCCATCCGCGAAATGGTGATCATGCGCATTGCGCACCTGAACCACGCGCCCTACGAGGCCGATCAGCATGCGCCCATCGCGCGACGCGAGGGCCTCGACGACGCACAAATCGAGGCCCTTGCCCAAGCAACACCGCCGGCGTTGCTGTTCAACGCAAGGCAAAACGCCGCGTTGGCTTATACCGATGCCATGACGCGTGAGATCCAGGTCGCCGATCCGGTATTTCAGGCAGTACGGGAGCAGTTCGGGGCGCAGGATCTCGTCGAACTGACTGCAGTCATCGCCGCCTACAACATGGTTTCCCGCTTTCTGGAAGCCCTGCAGATTCACTCGAACGATCCACGCTGAATCCGCCTTGCCTCCAATGGGCACTCACGCGCTATAATTGTGGGCTTCGCGCCGCCTACCAGTCGCTGCGCGTCAAAGGGATACGAGCACAAGGTTGAACCTTGTATCGGCAACGTCCTTCTTCCTTTCAGACACTCTTCATTCGTCAGCCTCGATTGGTATCCCTCGACTCGAGCGATAGGCGGTCGCTGGAGCACTATTCGTGGAATCAACCATTACCTTTGCCTCGCTAGGCCTGGCAGAGCCCCTGCTGCGCGCCGTTACTGACGCGGGCTACACCCATCCCACCCCCATTCAGGCGCAAGCCATCCCGCGCGTCATGACGGGCGGGGACCTGCTCGCCGCCGCACAAACCGGTACGGGCAAGACCGCAGGCTTCACCCTGCCCATCCTGCATTACCTGCTGCAACACCCTACGGCCAAGCCCATGCCGGGGCGCCCACGTGTCCTGGTGCTCACGCCCACCCGCGAGCTCACAGCCCAGGTCGAAGAATCCGTACGACTCTACAGCAAGTACACCAAGGTGCATTCCATGGTGATGTTCGGCGGAGTCAACATCAATCCCCAGATCGCCGCCCTGCGGCGTGGCCCCGACATCCTGGTGGCCACCCCGGGTCGCCTGCTGGATCACGTGGGCCAGAAGACCCTGGATCTGTCCGGCATTGAAATCCTGGTGCTGGACGAAGCCGACCGCATGCTGGACATGGGCTTCATCCATGACATCAAGCGCGTGCTCAAACTGCTGCCCAAAGAACGGCAGACACTGCTGTTCTCGGCAACGTTCTCGGACGAGATCCGCGGGCTTGCCCAGCACATGCTCAACCACCCGGACGAAGTCTCGGTGGCGCGGCGCAACACGGCCTCAGAACTCGTCACCCAACGCGTCGTGATGACGCAGCAGTCGCACAAGCGCGACCTGCTGAGCCACATCATCCGCAACAGCGGCTGGCATCAGGTGCTGGTGTTCACGCGCACCAAACACGGCGCCAACCGCCTGGCTGAAAAGCTCGAAAAAGACGGCCTCTCGGCCGCTGCCATCCACGGCAACAAGAGCCAGGCCGCCCGGACTCGGGCCTTGGCTGGATTCAAGGATGGCAAGGTGGCAGTGCTGGTCGCCACAGACATCGCCGCGCGCGGCCTGGACATCGAACAGCTGCCTCAGGTCGTGAACTTCGAGCTGCCCAACGTGCCCGAAGACTACGTGCACCGCATCGGCCGCACCGGCCGTGCCGGCAGCACGGGATCGGCCCTCTCGCTGGTGGATGCCTCCGAGATCAAGCTGCTCAAGGCCATCGAGCAGCTCATCAAGCAGCCCATCGAACGCCAGGAAATCGAAGGCTGGAACCCCTCCATGGCCACGGCAGACTCGGCCCCCGACGCACGCGAGCAGCGCGCCATGGCGCGCCTGCAGGGCGACTTCCGGGGCGCACCGCGCACCTCGGGGCGCCGCGATGGCGCTCCCGCGAACCGCGAAGGACGCCGCGACGGCACTCCTGCCGGGCGCAACGGACGCCGGCCGGCCGCCACGGGTGACCGACGCACCGCGCAAGAGCCGCGCGGCGGCCGCCCTTCCGGCGGCAACCGCCCTGCCAGCGCAGCATCGGGGGCCCCTCGGCGTGACACCCGTGCACGCACCGGCGGCCGTGCGGGTGCTTTGCTGCACAAGGCCGACTGACCTTCGACGAACTGGAGCATATTCATGGCTCTCTCGACCTGGTTGGCATTCTTTGCGGCGTCCTGGGCCATTTCATTTGCGCCCGGGCCCGGGGCCATCTGTTCGATGGCATCGGGCCTGAAATACGGCTACCGGCAAGGCCTCTGGACCATTTTCGGCCTGCAGCTCGGCATCCAGTGCCAGCTCTTCATCGTGGCCGTAGGCGTGGGCGCCCTGCTGGCGGCATCCGACACGGCCTTCAACGTCGTGAAGTGGATCGGCGCGCTCTACCTGGTGTACCTGGGCGTAAAGCAGTTTCGCACCGACGCCATGCCTGTCACGGTCGAAGCCGGACAGCCCTTGGACCGTCACCCCGTTCGCACCCAGATCCTGCACGCGTTCCTGGTGAACATGACCAATCCCAAGGGCACCATGTTCCTGCTGGCCGTGGTGCCTCAATTCCTGGACGTGAGCCGTCCACTTGCGCTGCAATACGTCCTGATCGGCGCCACCCTGTCGTTCACCGATCTGATTGCCATGAGTTGCTATACTTCGCTCGCCTCGCGCATGTTGCTGCTGCTGCGCAAGCCCGGCCGCATTCGCTGGATGAATCGAGGCTTCGGCTCCCTGTTCATCCTCGCCGGCACGGCGCTGGCCGCGTTCAGCAAGAGCTGAATCTCCACTCCACATCATCATGAGCCTGACTGCAGAAGTCGCCCGTCGACGCACCTTTGCCATTATTTCCCACCCGGACGCCGGGAAGACCACCCTGACCGAGAAGCTGTTGCTGTTTTCGGGCGCGATCCAGATCGCCGGCAGCGTCAAGGCGCGCAAGGCCAGCCGCCATGCGGCCTCCGACTGGATGGAGATCGAAAAGCAGCGTGGCATCTCGGTCGCTTCCTCGGTCATGCAGATGGAATACCGCGACTGCGTGATCAACCTGCTCGACACCCCGGGCCACCAGGACTTTTCCGAAGACACCTATCGCGTACTCACGGCAGTGGATGCGGCGCTCATGGTCATCGACGCCGGCAACGGCGTGGAACCGCAGACCATCCGCCTGCTGCAAGTCTGCCGCGCCCGCAATACCCCCATCATCACCTTCATCAACAAGATGGACCGCGAGGTGCGCGAGCCGCTGGAGTTGCTCTCCGAGGTGGAAGCGCACCTGGGCATGGACGCCATCCCGTTTTCCTGGCCTGTCGGCATGGGCCGGCATTTCGGCGGCGTCTTCGACATTCCGCACAACCACATGCGCGTCTTCCGTGCCGGCCTGGAACGTCACCAGGACGACGACGAGACCGTGGACGGGCTGGACAACCCCGAACTGCTCAAGCGTTTTGGCGACCAATACGAAAAGGCGCACGAAGAGATCGAACTGATCCGGGGAGCCTCGCCGGATTTTGATCACGAAGCCTTTCTGGCCGGAAGGCAAACGCCCGTGTTCTTTGGCTCGGCCATCAACAACTTTGGCGTACGTGAAGTGCTCGACGCCCTGGTAGAACTCGCTCCCCCACCCGGCCCACGCCAGGCGGTGGAACGCACGGTCCTGCCCGACGAATCCAAGCTCACAGGCGTGGTCTTCAAGGTACAAGCCAACATGGACCCGGCCCACCGTGACCGGGTGGCGTTCGTCCGCGTCAGTTCCGGCCATTTCCAGCGCGGCATGCGGCTGAAGATCGCCCGCAACGGCAAAGAGATCCGCCCCAACAACGTGGTGTCTTTTCTGTCGCAACGCCGGGAGATCGTTGAAGAAGCCTACGCGGGCGACATCATCGGCATCCCCAATCACGGTTTGCTGCAACTGGGTGACGTGCTCACCGAAGGGGAATCACTCACCTTCACCGGGCTGCCTTTCTTTGCTCCCGAGCTCTTCCAGGCCGTTGAAGTCAAAGACCCGCTGCGCACCAAGCAACTGCGCACCGGCCTCATGCAGCTGGGCGAAGAAGGCGCCATCCAGGTGTTTCGTCCTGAAGCAGCCGGCGGTGCCCTGCTGCTGGGCGCCGTCGGGCAACTGCAATTCGAAGTGGTCGCCCACCGCCTCAGGACGGAATATGGCGCCGACGCCCGGCTCATGCCAAGCCGTTACAACCTGGCGCGCTGGATTACATCCAAGGACCCCAAGGCCTTGAAAAAATTCATGGATGCCAACGCCGCCAACATCGCCCACGATGTGGTGGACGCAGCCGCCTTCCTGGCAACCTCGCCTGCACAGCTCCGAGTGGCCGAAGAACGCTATCCCGACATTGAATTCCACACCATGCGTGAACACGCGGGGAAGGTATTTGGTGAGCAGACACACTAACCCGCGATTGATGCAACCAGATACCAGCCCGGAGGAGGCATCCCGCGTCGTATGGGTCGCTTCTCCTATAATGAATCGCTTACTGGCATCGATCGAAGAGGAAACCTGCCCATGCCTTGGCGCCTGATCTTCGTCTTCCTGTTGCTGGCCGCAGGAGCCTCCGCGTGGGGGGGACTGCAGCTGGGCGACTGGCTGATCGCGCATGGACCAACCCAGATCCAGCGCGATGAGGCCGTGCGCCCAGAGCTGGTGCACAAAACGCCTATTCTGGATGCCAACGGCAAGCCTTTCGTCGCCTCGGCACCGCAGCCTCTGGCAGACGGCCGTCTCGGAGTTCCTCAGCTTCCAGCCCCCACCGATTGGCACCTGCAGCCCGAATCCCTGCTCAGCGAAAATCGGCCCATTGCACTGGCCACCACCACGATTTCCATGGACCAGGCCATAGCTGCAGCACAGCAGCAAATGAACAGCACCGGCGGCAATGGCCTGCAGGGCATTGCCAACGTGGGCAACCTGGGGAGCCAGGCCGTCCAGCCTGTTGACGTTACCGTGCCACCGCCACCGCCACCACCGCAACAAACGACACTGGCGCAAAACGACCCCAACTGGCAAAAAGCCTTCCACGCCGAGCTGAAAGCCTGCGAAAACGTGGGGTTCTTCTCACGCCCAACGTGCGCCTGGGCGGCGCGCAACAAGTACTGTGAGCCCCACAATGCCTGGGGCAAGGTCGCCGACTGCCCGGCCAAGAAACAGAATTTCTAAGACTTGCGCAGGCTGGCGGGCAGCACGCCCATCGCCTCGCGGTACTTGGCGACCGTCCGGCGCGCCACCACCACGCCACGCTCGGCCAGCAACTGGGCAAGCCGCATGTCCGACAATGGCTTGCTCGCAAGCTCGTCAGCCAGCAGTGAGGCCATGAGCACCTGCACCGCCTGTGCAGAGGTCTCGCCTCCGGATTCCGTCGCCACCGCCGCGCTGAAGAACTGACGTAATTCAAACACCCCCCACGGGGTAGAAAGATATTTCAGCCGCACGGCGCGCGAAACGGTGGATTCATGTAATTCCAGCAAATGCGCAACGTCCTTCTGGGCCAGCGCACGCAGCCCCGCCATCCCCTGCTCACGAAACCCGGGCTGCTGCCCGATGATGCATTCCGCCACCCGCAGCACGGTCTGGCGGCGCTGCTGCAAGCCCTGCAACAGACTTCGGGCATCCCGCAATTGCGCCAGCAGGCCGCCTGCATTCTTCAGGCCTTCGAGATCTGCTGCAAGCCCCGGGCTCACCCGGATCGGCCGCTCCACGGCGGGGTTCATGACACACTGCCACTGCCCCCGCACCACCCGCACCAGGACGTCCGGAACCGCATAATGCGTGGCTTCCGCCGACCAGGCTCGCGCGGGTCGCGGCTCGAGCTGGCGCAGCACGGCGCGGGCCGCCTCCAGCGACTCGCGGTCGCACCTCAGGCGGGCACACAGCTGCCCCCAACGGGCTGCCGCCAGATCGTCCAGGTGTTCCGTCAGCTGCGCCGCCAGATCCAGCAGGGGTTTTGACCACTCGGCATGTCGCACATGCAACTGCAAACGCAGGCATTCAGGCAGGTCGCGCGCCGCGACTCCCGCCGGGTCGAACGACTGCAGCAGACGCAGCGCCACCCGCCATTCAGCATCAGCCACCTCGATTCCGTCAGGCAGCTGTTCGGCCAGCACCTGCGGGTCGAATTCCAGGTAGCCCCGGTCGTCGAGTTCACCAATCAGCGCCCAGACCAGCGCCGCATCGCGCTCGCTGACGCGCGTCGCATGTAACTGTTGCAACAAATGCTCTGCGAGACCCGGTGTGTCGGCAGGTTCCGGGATATCATCCGACACAAGGTGTGACCGACCGCTTCCCCAAGGCGAGGCGTCGACCACAAGCGGCTCTGCGCCTGACTCGGGCGCCTCGTCCGCAAGTTCCAGCAAAGGATTGGTCGCCAGTGCCTGATCGATTTCAAGCGCAAGTTCCTGCGACGAGCACTGCAACAAATGCAGCGCTTGCCGCAGCTGCGGCGTCAGGCTCAGTTGCTGGCGCTGAGCCAATCCCAGAAAAGGTTGCGATTGCATACTCAATTAAAATCAGGCTCATGAATCCGGAACAGACGCTGACACCCACCACCCAGGACCATCTGCTGCTGGGGAAAATTCTGATCAAACTGACGGCCACCAGCAAGATCCTGTCGGCCATTCTGGTCGTGGTCATCGTGCTGGCCTGGTACGACCTGCTCAACCGTCTGTTGGCCTTCGGCAAAGGCATAGACTACACGGGCAACCACTTCATGGGCGCTGACGCCTCGGCCCTGTTGCAGCGATACAACCCGTATTTCTGGTGGGCGCTGATCATTTTATGCACGATCCTCATCCTCTACCTGCTGACGCTGGCCGTGCGCGCCATGGCGGATCGCGTGCGCCTGAAACTCGTGGACGACGGCTCGGTCACCCAAATGACTGACCGCCTCTCTGCACCCGCACTGGATGTGCTGCTCTGGGCCTGGCGCGAACGCGACGAGCCACTGCGCGTGGCGGACCTGCAGCTGGCCAGCCGCGCCCTGCGGGCTGGACGCGCAAGGCGCCTGCAACAAGCAGCCCTGCAACTGGCCACGTTGGAAGACGCGAGGGCACGGAAATCCTTGCCAAGTGCATGAAACTATGTTTGACTAATGGTCATGAACGCGACGCGCACCTTTTCTACCGCCAGCCTGCAGGCCTCTGCAGCCGGCTGTGTGCGCCTTCACCCGCGGCAAACCGCGCGTCCTCTTCTGGCCCTGTCGGGCCTACTGCTGCTAGCGACCGGTTGCCGAGCCTAGTGCCTTGTGGCAGTTCGGTAGCCCGCATACGCCACCCCGGTTTTTGCCCGAGCCCGTGATCCGGGCCACCTTACCCGACAGACATCGCCATGATCAAAAATCCTTCTGACAAATACGTCCCCTTCACGCCGTTCGCCCACGATTTTTCCGAACGCACCTGGCCCAGCCGCCGCATCACCCAGGCCCCCATCTGGATGAGCACCGACCTGCGCGATGGCAACCAGTCCCTGATCGAACCCATGAACATCGAGCGCAAGCTGCGCCTGTTCGACCAGCTGGTCAAGGTCGGCTTCAAAGAAATCGAAGTCGGCTTTCCCTCGGCCTCGCAGACCGAATTCGACTTTCTGCGCACCCTGATCGACGGCAAGCGTATCCCCGACGACGTCACCATCATCGTGCTCACGCAGGCCCGCGAAGAACTGATCCAGCGCACGGTCGAAGCCTGCGCCGGCGCCCGTGAAGTCATCCTGCACCTGTACAACGCCTGCGCCCCAGCCTTCCGCAAGATCGTCTTCCACATGAGCCGCGAAGAAATCCGCGACATCGCAATCGCCGGCACCAAAATGGTGAAGGCCGCCATTGCCACTCAGCCCGCCACCCACTGGCGCTACGAATATTCCCCCGAGGTCTTCAGCACCACCGAACTGGATTTCGCGCTGGACGTCTGCAACGCGGTGGTCAACACCTGGGAGCCCACGGTTGACGACAAGATCATCCTGAACCTGCCGGCCACGATCGAGTCCACCACCCCCAACGTGTATGCCGACCAGATCGAGTGGATGCATACCCATCTGCCGCAGCGTGACAAGATCATCCTCAGCCTGCACCTGCACAACGACCGGGGCACAGCGGTGGCTACGGCCGAACTGGGTCTGATGGCGGGGGCCGACCGGGTAGAAGGCTGCCTGTTCGGTAACGGCGAACGCACCGGCAACGTCGACCTGGTGACCGTGGCGCTGAACATGTACACCCAAGGCGTGGACCCCAAGCTGGACTTCTCCGACATCGACGAAGTCCGCCGCTGTGTGGAAGACTGCAACCAGTTGCCGGTGCACCCGCGCCACCCGTACGTGGGCGACCTGGTGTTCACAGCATTTTCCGGCTCGCACCAGGACGCCATTCGCAAAGGCATGGCCCTGCAAAAGCCCGACGCCGTCTGGGAAGTCCCCTACCTGCCCATCGACCCGGCCGACCTGGGCCGCAGCTACGACGCCATCATCCGCGTCAACAGCCAGTCCGGCAAAGGCGGCATTGCCTACTTGCTGGAGCACGAACAGGGCCTGGTACTGCCGCGCCGCCTGCAGATCGAATTCAGCCGCGCCATCCAGCGCGTCACCGACGAAACCGGCCACGAGGTCACGCCCAAAGACGTCTTCGACATCTTCTCGAGCGAATACCTGCAGCTGGATGCTCCCTGGACATTGATTCGCCACCGCATCACGGGCAGTCCCAAGACCACAGGCCAGAAGCAGTTTTCGATTGAAGTCGAGGCTCAGATCGACGGTGAAACCCGCCATCTGACCGGGACGGGCGACGGTGCGATATCCGCCTTTGTCGACGCCCTGGGAATCGATGCCCGGATCATGGATTACCAGGAACACGCAATCGGCACCGGCACCGACACCAAAGCCGCCTCGTACGTCGAGATGCGCATTGGCGATGCGCCCAACGGTTTTGGGGTGGGGATTCACGAAGACATCGTGACGTCTTCCTTCCTGGCAATCCTGAGCGCGGTCAATCGCCACGCAAAAGCAGGGGGTGTGGTAACCCCCAAGGCCTCGATAGCCGCCTGAACCCCCGCCGCCCCGCTTACCAAGAGGGGGCGGGCTCCCAGGTGACGTCCTCATCTTTTGCACGCGCCAGCCGCAGCATGGTCAGCAAAGGCCATGCGCGGCGGCGCATGCCCACGTGCTGCGAAATAGGGTGCTGGGCAGAATCGTCATGATCTCCTGAAGCATCGGTATCGGGGGCCAGATCCGCAGCCACCAAGGCTTCGATGCCGGCAATGGCCTGATCGAGCTGCGCCCGTGTGATCACCCCGCGCTCGGGCAAATTCGGCGTGTCGAACTTTTTTCCGGCGGCTTGCAGAATGGGTTTGGCGTGCTGCGCAAACATCAGGACCTCGGCGGCGGATTTCGACTGAAACAAAATGAGCATGATAGGGTTCCCTACATTGGACACATCCATACACTAACCTAACTGGCGCGCGCTTGCCAAGCAGCAGAATGAGGGCTCTGACAGGAGCCCTTCCATGCCCAAGACGACCGCTGCATGCCGCCTTCGAACCGCCCTGCAGATTGCGTGCGTATGCGTGCTCGTGGCCATCCGGGGAGGGCCAGCGCAAGCGCTCGTCCCGGGCGTATGCCGGGCCCCGGCCGACCACCCGCCTTGCGGGGCCAGCAGGGAAAACGCGGCCATCGAACCCGATCTGGATCCGGGGGTCAGCAACCCCGTGCATCTGGCCACGGGCGAGAAATACCTGCGCGAAATCGACCTGCCGACTCCGCTGCACAGCGGGCACCCCGCCTTTATCCGCTTTTACCGCTCGCGTCCCCCTCAGGCTCCAGACACAATCCTTGGGCCGCACTGGACCCACCAATACGACACCCGGCTCGAATTTCACCCGCTGGGCGCCCTGCTCGTCGAGGCAGACGGCCGACGCCTCGCGTTCAATGCCGCAGGCGCCGGGCCGGATCACAGCGCAGGCCTCCTCCAGCATCTGGCAAAACCCCAAGCCCGGTCACCCGACACTGAATCCACCCCCACCTGGCGCCGGGTGGAGCCGGATGGCCTTGAACAGGATTTCGACAGACATGGCCGCCTGCTCGCCGTTCGACGAACCGGGCAACCTCCGACGCTCATCTCGCGGCACCCCACGGGTCCACTTGCCGGGCAGATCCATCAGATCCGTCATGCCGGCGGCACGCTCACGCTGCAATACGACACGACACCAGGGCCACCCCTGCTGACGGCGCTGCTCACGCCGCTGGGGACTTTTCAGTACCGTTATGACACGGCGGCAGGCTCCTCAGCTCACACACCGACCAGGCTCGCGGAGGTTCTGCGCCCAGACGGCATGCGTCGCATCTACCACCACGAGCCCGAACATCAGGCGGGCCACCGCCACGCCATCACAGGCATCACACTGGCCGGCCCCAAGGGCCAGCACTGGCGGGCACGCACCTGGGCCTGGGACACACAAGGCCGCGTCGTTCAGGCCAGGTCGGGGGAATCCGACACTCACCGCCTGCGCTTCACGTATGACCTGCCGGGGCCACAGCCCGGCCTGCACCTCACCCGAGTCCACGGTCCTCATGGCCAAACGGATCTGACGTATCGTGCCCAGGCAGGCCGCACGCTGGCCCTGAGTGCCAGCACCCAAGCTTGCAAAGAATGTCCCCGCCAGTCATACCCGGTAGAACGCGACCGCCAGGGCAGGCTCGCAGCCATGGGGCCCCTGCAGATCTCGCGCTCTTCCACCGGGGCCATCCAGCAGCTGCAGCTCACGCAGAGCGGTTGGCCGGAGCTCATCCTGGATTACGACGCAATCGGACAACGGATAGCCTGGTCCAGCCAGCTCACGGGCAAGACTCGAGCCTCATACGATGCGAATCAACGGCTCCGGAGCCTGCACCATGCCAATGGCGACACACTGGACATTACCCGAGACGCCGCGGGGCGCCCCCGCCAACTGCACTACGCGGCGGCGGGTCAGGCCCCGATCACTGTGGCGCTGCAATGGCACGGCACCCACCTGCGGCGGCTTGTACACCCCAACGAAGAAGAGACTCGCCAGTACGACACCCAAGGCCGCCTGAGCATGCGCTCCGTCCGCCGCCCCCACCCGGTCGGCACGCTGCACTACCAGGAACGCTTTGCGTACGACATCGCAGGCCGGCTGCTGCGCCACGACCTGCCAGAAGGTGGCGCACTGCACTACCGCTGGGCAGACGGCAACCGCGTGCGGGCCATCACCTGGGCTCCGGCGCAGGGCCCCAGCCAGCCCGTGATCGAGACCGTGGCCGGCCAAGCCGGCTACCGCTATGGCAACGGTCTGCACCTGCAGACGGCGGCCTCGGGGTCCGACATCCACCTGCTGCTATCACAGGGATCGCATCCCCTATGGGGCGAACGCCGTACTCTGGACACACAGGGCCGCATCCAATCGCTGCACCACTTCAGAAGCGCCGCGGGCACCCCCACAGCACACATTCGCCAGGATTACGCCTACGACCTCGACGATCGGCTCGCGGGGTTACGCGAAACCGAGGGCGACACGCCCAGTCGCCACACCTGGCTTGCCTGGGCAGAGGATGGCCGCCTGGCCGGCCGCCACACGAAGCAGATCGGCGCGCTGTCGTACTCACGCGCAGCCGCCCTCAGCCCCATCCCGCGCGACGCCTCGGGTCTGCCGCTGTCGGTACAGGGCCATGCACCGAGATACCAGGCCCAGCGCCTGCTGTCCGAAATCCGCACCCGACAAGGCGTTCAGCTGCACTATCAGCACAATGCCCAGGGCCACACGATCCGCCGCCAGGCAGGCGCGCACGAAACCGAGCGCTACTACCTGGACAACCGGCTGGTGGCGATCTGGCACCGCCCCGAGGCCGGACATTCAAAAGACCTGATCCGCCCCACGTTTGGCGTCACGCAACGCTACATTTATGCCCACGAAGTCCCTGTGGGTCTGCTGCAAACCGATGCCCAGGGCAGTACGCAGCTCTACGCGATTCATGCAGATCTCACCGGCCGCCCCGTCCTGGTCACGGATGCACAGCGCCAGATCCGCTGGTCCGCGACCTACGACGCCTTTGGCAAAGCCCGCACGCAAGGCGACCTGACCCTGCCGCTGCGTGCCCCCGGTCAGGACGAGGACCCGGCCACCGGTTGGCACGACAACGTCTTTCGTACCTATCTCCCCGAACGGGGCCAGTATCTGGAACCCGACCCTCTGGGCCCGGTGCCGGGCCAACAAGCCCTCGGGTACGCAGCCCAGCAGCCCATGCGTCACGCCGATCCCTTGGGCCTCATCCTCCTGTCATTCGATGGCACACGATTCGACCGTCAAAACCAGGGCAACGTGTGGAAGCTCACGCAGGCCTACGACGACGGTCCGGCCTTTTATCGCGGGGGCCCCGGCAACAGTCAGTCCCTGGACTGGGACGCCCTCACTGCCGCCAGCAGCGGCCAGATCCTGCGGACGCAATGGCAATCGCTGCTGGGTGCCCTGCAGCGCGCTCAAGGGGCAGCGCAGGCCATCCCCATCGACCTGCTGGGGTTCTCGCGCGGCGCGGCGCTCGCCCGCGATTTTGCCAACCGCATCGCACGCCAGACGCGCGACGGCTGGTTTTCGTATGACGATCCGCTCCTGGGAACCATCGGGCTGTGCGTCAACCTGCGCTTTCTGGGGCTCTTCGACACCGTCGCCCAGTTCGGCCTGCTGGGCGCCGCCAACGCCGGCTACGACCTGACGCTGTCAGGGGCCTGGCAATGGGTGGCCCACGCGGTGGCACTGCACGAATTCCGCACGCTCTTTCCGCTGGTATCGGCCACCCTGGGAGGCAACGGCCACGCCGTCGAGGTCGGCTTCATCGGCGCACACGCCGACATCGGCGGCGGCCTGGCCCGCAACGATCAGGGGCAGCTTGCGCCCGGCGGCGATCTGTCGGACGTGGCGCTGAACTGGATGCGCTGGCAGGCAATGGCGGCGCTCGTGCCCATGCGCCCTCTGCCGGCCGAAGACCAGCGCGTCACGCAGGCACTGCTGCACGACGAACGAACCCCCGCAGAACGCCTGCTGGGCAGCGACCGCATCGTGCAGGACACCACTGCGCGTTCTCTAGGCCCGCAGAGCGCAACCGACCACATCGGAGCCGCCCAGCGTCAGGCGCTGGACGCCTTCATCCAGCGGATCGGCGCCTGGCAAATAGCGTCTGGCAACATCGTCGGCACGGTGGACATGCGCGGCTACGACCAATGGTTGCAGACGGAACTAGGACTGCCATCACTGGCAATCGAGAACTAGGGCCTACGTCCTCGCAGTCTCCAAGAGCGGGGCACCCGTCGTAACTTCACCGCCTCACCTACTTCTTACGACATTGACGAGGGGCTCTCCTTTCAAAAGACGAGTGATGTTTTGACCAATCACCGCATATCGTCTCGCAGGGAGCGAAGCCGACCACGCCGAACTATGCGGCGTTGCCACGACGTTAGGCAAGTCGAGCAGCGGTTCACCCGATGGTGGAACCGCCTGAGACTCGTCAGTGGGATACCGATACCAGACATCCAGGATGGCACCAGCTATCAGCCGATCACGTAGTGCAACATACAGGGCATGTTCATCAGCAATAGGGGCACGCGATACATTGATGAACACCGAAGTCGATTTCATCCGTGCAAACGCCTGCTCACCGAACAGCCCCTTCGTGCTATCGGTCAGTGGACACGTAACTGCAATGAAATCTGCCTGCGGCAGCACCTTGCCAAAATCCTTAGCCAGATAAAACCCATCAACCTCATTCGCGTAGGTAGACGTACCGTCTACTGCGATAACTCGTACGCCAAAGACCCTCGCACGCCGGGCGATGGCTCGGCCAATGCGGCCCAGGCCTATCAGAGCCAGAGTCTTCCCATATAACTCACCATGGGGCTGGCGATGGCGATAGCGGTCCGACCACGTCCGAGCGGTGAAACCAATACGCATCTCGCGAGAGCGTATCTCCCATTCGAGCATGCTCAACATGACGAATTCGGCAATCGGGATTTCATGCTCGAACACATTGCAGACCGTACAGCTATCAGGGACGTTCCCCAGATCTATCCCGTCGAGTCCCGCACCAGGCACATGGAGCAGCCGAAAATCAGGCATCACTCCCCCGGTACGAGTGAATCTCAGCGAGACCACGCAATCTTCTGCACCAACCTGGCTGTCAAACGTATCCGTATAAGCGGCCTCTCTGGGCCAAGGGACCAATTCGACACTGTCGGGAATATGTACGGCAAGCTGCGCAATGTGGCTAGCCGCCTCGCCCACCATAAAGACCTTCACGTTTCGTTCTCCCAGCCATGATGGCTCCAATAGAGCATCTCATTTGATGAATCCAGTGGAAATCCATGGCACTGCCGCAATAATGATGACCCCCACCAGCAGGGCAAGCATGTATCGGCCTATAGAATGAAGCCCAGCATCTGGTGATATGCGACCAATCGCCGAGGCAACGTAATACCCAACTCCGAAGGGCGGCGTGAATAGACCCATGCCCATTGCCAGAATGGCAACCATCGCATAGTGCACTTCATTAATTCCCACATCCCTCGCGATGGGAAACAGCAACGGGCCGAACAAGACAATCGCGGGAACACCTTCAAGAACGCTGCCCAATATGGCAAACATGACGATTGATACTGCCATGAAGCTAACTGCTCCGCCGGGCAACTCAGTCAGGGCATTAGCCAACCCCACTGAGAATCCCGAGCGGGTCAGGCACCAGGCCATACCGTTGGCACACCCAATGATCAGCAAGACCGCACCTGAAAGCGACGCAGTTTCCACCAGCATGGGGATCATGCGTGACCAGTCGAAGCAGCGATAGACGAACAGCCCGACGAGAAACGTGTAGGCAATCCCTATTGTGGAAACTTCTGTCGCGGTCGCCACACCGCTGACCACCGCGTAGCGAATCAGAAAAGGCAGCGCCAGCGCGGGAATAGCAACTACCAGTGACGTCGTGATCTCGCGTCTGCCTGCCTTCCTCACATTCGAAAGATCTTCATGGCGATAGCGTGTCCACACCACGCCACACAACACAATGGCCACCACCAGACCAGGCAATAACCCGCCCGTAAAGAGCGCTGCGATCGACACCCCGGTAACCGAACCGATCGTGATCAGGACGATACTGGGAGGGATCGTTTCAGTTTGTGCCGACGTCGCAGCCAGAAGTGCCAGTAAATCGCCGTCCTTAGCACCCCGCTTTTTCATCTCTGGGAAAAGCGCAGGTACGACTGCCGCCATGTCTGCTGCCTTGGAGCCCGAAATACCCGATACAAGGTACATCGCGCCCACCAGCACATAGGCGAGACCGCCTCGTCGGTGGCCAATCAAACTGGCAAGAAAATCAACCATCTTCCTGGCCATGCCCGTCATTTCCATCAGCAAGCCCAGGAACACGAACAAAGGAATGGCCAAGAGAACCAGATCCGACATCCCCTCATCCATGCGCCCCACGACGATCGTCAACGGCACACGGGTAGTCAAGGCCAAATAACCAAAAGTCGCCAAACCGAACGCAAAGGCAATCGGCACGCCGATCAGGACGGAAAACACGACCACGCCCAGAAAGAAAATCAGCAGATTGAGGTTTCCCAGGTGGGCCAGTACGGGGTGTAACAGATAAAACCCACCCACGATGATCGCGACGGCCCCCAACGCTCCCAACGCATTTTTCACGCTTCCACTGCGCGTCAGCCGAACGATCCCCAGGAGAATCATCAAGACGACACCAGAGGGAAGTGCCGCCGCGCGCCAGCTCCCAGACAACTCTAGAGCGGGGCTGGTAAATGCATTTTGCCCAACGGCATACGACACGGAAGGCACAGCCAACATGACGAGAAAGACCAGCGCCGCGCCAACCGCCAGCACGTCCAGAAAAGTTCTCAATTCAGCCGGGGCACGAGCAATCAGCGCGGTCATCCTCATGTGCTCTCCGCGTTGCAAGGCCACCACGGAGCCCATCATGGCCAACCACAGGAACAAAAGAGAGGCTGCCTCATCCATCCACACAATCGGAGAATGCAACACGAAACGCGCCACGATCCCGACAAAGAGGCTCACCACCTCCAAAATGACAAGCAGAGAAACCAAATACTCGACACCACGCGCCAAGAAGCGTTCGAGAACCCCGGCGCAAGTTGAAAACAGCGCCTTTTCTTGCGCACCGCCACCAGCCTCCCGCGATCGCTCATCAACCGCAGGATCCCGCGTCATGTGAGTTGCCCCGCCGACGCTTCCAACGCATCCCAGGCCTGCGCCCCGAATTTCTTCTTCCAATCATTGTAGAAACCTGCTTTGCGCACCTCTTCCTGGAACGGCGCGACGTCAACTTCATTGAACTTCAGACCCTTCTTCTGCAGGCTACCCTGCAGCGACGCATTCAGTTTCGCGATGTCATCACGCTGCACCGGAGCCATCTCGTTAAATGCCCCACTCACCACTTTTTGCAGATCAGCCGGCAAGGCCTGCCAAGAACCTGCGTTGACAACGATCCAGATTCCGTCCCAGATATGGTTTGTCAATGAGCAATATTTTTGCACCTCATAAAACTTCGTGGTGTCGGTAACCACCAGAGGGTTCTCCTGCCCGTCCACCACTCCAGTCTGTAGTGCGGTATAAACCTCTTTCAAATTGATGCCGGTCGGCGAAGCCTTTAGCGCTTTGAACAAAGACACATACAAGGGGCTGACCGGTACGCGAATTTTCATGGCCACGAAATCGGCAGGCGTACGAATTGGTTTAGTACTGGTGGTGGTCTCTCGGAACCCGTTGTCCCAGACCTTATCCAAAGCATGCAGCCCTTTCTTGGCAAAGGCACCACGCACGTATTCCCCAACGCTCCCGTCCATGGCTGACCAGACCGCTTGGTAATTCGAGAAAGCAAATCCGACGCCACTTAGCCCTGCGCCAGGCACCAAGGTGGACATGATGATGCCCCCCGTGCTGAACATATCGATGGCCCCCGAGTGGACTTGCGACAGCAAATCCGTATCTCCCCCGAGTTGGCTATTCGGAAACACCGAAATATTGAGACGGCCCCCAGTTTCTTTCTTGATGCGAGCAGCCACCTGAACGGCTCTGACGTTCAGGGGGTGAGTCGACGGAAAGCCGTGCCCGAATTGCCAATTGAAGGTTTCTGCAGCGTACACAGGCGTTACCGCGACTCCCAAAGCGGCAGAACCCACCACACTCATGAATTTCCTGCGAGAGATACCCATCGAAAGTTCCTCCTCTGGAACACATTTCACCTACTTCAGCATATGAAGCCCGCAAAGTACCTAGTCACGGTTCACGCACTCTCCAGCCTCTAGATTCGCGTACTGGACGATTCAGGGCGAGCCCCTACCCACGCCGCCTGCAAGATTTCCCGAACGGCCGGCAGAGTGACTGGGCCCGGATTCATGCTATTGTCCGTTTCCACAGTGATGCGTGCGGCCTCTTCGATCTGCCCACCGTCCAAGCCTGTACCCTGCAATCCGGGCGTAATTCCCAGGCGATGCAGCAGATCGTAGACTGCCCCCCCGAGATCCCCTCCCCCCAAAGCATCTGCAATGAGCCCAAGCCATTCGGATTCATACCTGCTGTTGTACTCGGCCACGTACGGCAGCACCAAGGCATGTGAATCACCGTGAGGGATGCCAAACGTACCGCCGAGCACGTGTGCGGCCCCATGCTGCAGCGCAAACCCGCCTGTTAACGCAACCCCCCCCAGGTAAGCGCCATAAAGGAGCGCCGAACGTGCCTGCAAATCATCAGGCCGGTCGATTACTTCCGGTGCCGCCCCGGCAATCACGCGCGCACCCTCAACAGCAGCCAACTTCGTGAAGGGATTTGCCGTCGGTACATATACAACGTCAATGCAGTGCGCCAGCGCGTTCATCGCACTGGCCGCGCTGACATGCACCGGCAGGCTGCGAGTCAATGCTGGATCGTAAATGATCGAATGAGCCAGCATGTTGAGATCAATGTGCATGCGTTTTACGCCATTGATCGTGATGCCACAGAATCCCGTCACTTCCGAGCCAGAATAAGTAGTTGGAACGGCAACAATGGGCAAACCCAACGCCAGCGAGATACCCTTGCCCAGCCCAATGGCGGCACCCCCTCCAGCGCTCACGATGCAATCCGCACCTTGTTCCAATACCGTGGCGCGCGCTTCCTCGGCCAATTCGACAGGAACCTGCGAAACTGCCTTGGCCAAGACGCCAACGCACAGATCTTTCAGCATCTCCCGTATCTGCTCACCAAGGGCGACACGGCCTGGCGTCGTCACCACCACAGCCCGTTTCCCCCCCAAGGCCATGACCTCATCACGCACTCGCGCCAACATGCCCGCGCCAAACAGGACACGAGGCGGCGTAGCGTTATACACGCCCCCGGGGCAAAAGAAGTTCATCATCCCTTTGTTCGTCCAATCAGTACTCATTTTCCACAACCCCTAGCTTCATCGCTTACCAATTCGCGATAGTGCCGTCCGCCAATACGGCATTTCGAGCATGAATGACCTCCGGTTTGAAAGGATGCCTGGCGGCCTGCGTCTCATCGATCTCCACCCCCAATCCTGGCTCAAGCGGTACCGCCCAATAGGCGCCAGTTCGATGCAGAGGGCCTCGCACGACATCGTCATACCAAGGGACAGCCCCACTCATTTCTTCCTGGATCAGGAAATTCGGAGTCGACACTGCAAAATGCAACGCTGCCGCCCCAGCCAATGGACCGTTAGGATTGTGAGGGGCGACGCCGACCAATTCTGCGTCGGCAAGTGCAGCAATCCGTTTCCCCTCGAGTAAGCCGCCTGTATGATTGAGGTCGGGCTGCACTATATTCACGGCCTTCGCCCGGAGTACTGGCAGGAACTCCCTCAAACCAATCAACCGCTCACCTGCCGCAATCGGACAAGGAGAATTCTCCGCAATCCGAGCCAGAGCCTCAGTATCACCCGGCGGAACAGGCTCTTCGCAAAACATCGGGTGATACGGGGCAAGCTCTCTAATGAAGTTCATTGCAGAGCTGATGGATGAAGGTCGCCCGTGAAAATCGACCATGATATCGACGTCATCTCCGACAGCCAAACGCAAGGTTTGCATCAATTCGCCGACATGCTTTCGAGCCGCAGACGATTCCACATGGTTGCCATATGGAATGAATACAACCTTTACGGCATCGTAACCTAGCGCCACGACTTTCTGTGCTCGCTCACGAAGCTCACCCGCGTCAAAAGTTTCATAGACTGCCTTCATGTTACCCAAACCAAGGTGGGTATAGAGTCGCACCTTCTCCCGCACTCTGCCACCCAAGAGACTCCAGACTGGAACCTGGTGAATCTTCCCGAGAATATCCCATAGCGCGTGCTCGATACCGCTGATCGCAGTACAACCTATAATTCCAAGCCGATAATAGCTATGCTTGTGCATGATCTGAAGGCATCGCTCGATATCACGGGGATCCACCCCAATCAGTAGCGGTGCCAGATCGTCCACAGCTCCAGTTACGGCATGCGTTTTCCAATTCAGGCTTGCTTCACCCCAACCAAACAGGCCATCTTGATTGGTAATCACTTTGACAAAAATCCAGTTACGCATTTCTGCGTTGACGACTAGCGTCTGAATCTGCCGTATCCTGACATTGGAGCCATCATTTAGACAGCCCTCTTGATAAGTCTCCATCGCGTTCCGTCCAACTATCAATTTGTCGACTGAACATCTGTTTTTTTAAATTATCTTGGAACGCAGAGAAAATATCCAATTGTTATTTTGTCTCATTTAATAATTTTTTATTATCGTGAGGCCCATAACAAGACGCCATGGCAAAACTGATCAACTAGCCCATTTCCTTCCCCACCGCCTCGGCCTCTTCAATGAATGCCTGCACCGTTGGTGACATATCGCTGACATGGTAGGCAACGCCCAACGGCAGGCTGGGAGCGGGCCCATCGAGCCGGCGGTAAACCACTCCTGGCCGCTGCAACTGCTGCAACGCAGAAGCGATGAAACCGATGCCGAAATTTGATGCGGCCAAGGCAATGATCGATTGAGCAGGCGACGCTTCCAAAATCACCTTTGGGCTGAATCCCGCATCCTGGCACAGACTGATGATCCGATCGTAGAGCTGGGGCCCAATTTCGCGGGGAAAGATGATGAACTGCTCGCCGGCGAGGTCTCGCAAAGAAAGCACCGGGCGGCGGGCCAGGGGATTGCGTTCGGACAGGACGATATTAAAGTTGGTCGTAGCGATGATCTTGTAGGCAAGAGAGGGATCATCCAAGGGTGGATGTCCAATGCCAACCTGTATATCCCCGTTGCGCAGGGCCTCCTCTTGTTCAGCCATCGTCATTTCACGGACAACCACGCCCACTTCGGGCAATCGCTGATTGAAGCGCTCGATAATTTCGGGAAAAACAATGTAAAGGGCGGAAACCGTGATCCCTACGACCAGCTGCCCCACTTCGCCTCTGTCGACACGCCTCGCGAGCGCCACGGCCTGGTCCATGTCACGGACTAGTTTTCTTGCCTGATCGAGAAACACCTCGCCCGACCGCGTCAAAGACACCTGACGGTGATTGCGGTACACAAGCTGCACCTGGAGATGCTGCTCCAACTGGCGCAACTGCTGCGAAAGCGCCGGTTGCGTCAAGTGACATCGGGCTGCAGCCCGATGGAAATGCAGTTCTTCTGCAAGTGCAATGAAGCATTCGAGGCGGCGACGGTCCATGGAAAGATCATACCGTCACAGCGACATCGTCAGGGTAGCTGGCGGTAGCCCGTTACGTGCCACAGTTGCTTTGGCCATCCAGCGCGCCGCCCCTGAATCGGGCTATCATTTCGGGATATCTCGACCCGCACGTCCTCTTTTTTGCAAGACGGCACGCCGCCACCTCCTTCACATCGAATTCATGCTACCAGAGCAACACGCCCAGCTCATCGCCCTTTTGCACGCCGTCGTCCAGACACTGGTCCCCGATCTCAGCCCGGACATCACCCTGGAGCGGCCCAAGGTGGCTGCGCATGGCGACGTCGCCTGCAACGTGGCCATGCAGCTCGCCCGTACGGCGCGGCGCAACCCACGCGAACTCGCGCAGGCCATCGTCGACGGCCTGCTCGCGCAACCGGGGGCGCAAGCCCTCGTGGCCCAGGCCGAAGTCGCCGGGCCGGGCTTCATCAACTTTCGCCTGTCTGCGGCCGCACACCAGGCGGTGCTCGAGGCCATCCGCACGCAGGGCGAGCACTACGGCTGGCAGCCCGCCGGCGATCGCCAGATTCTGGTGGAATTCGTCTCGGCCAACCCCACGGGGCCGCTGCACGTGGGCCATGCGCGCCAGGCGGCGCTTGGGGACTCCATCTGCCGGCTCTTCACGACACAAGGGGCTCGCGTCACGCGCGAGTTCTACTACAACGACGCCGGCAACCAGATCCACAACCTGGCCATCAGCGTGCAAGCGCGAGGGCGCGGGATCACGCCGGACGACCCGGCCTTTCCGGCCGATGGCTACAAGGGTGATTACATCCAGGACATCGCCGCCGATTACCTGGCGCACGCCACCGTGCAGGCCAGCGATGGCGAACCCATCCAGGCGGCGGGCGACCTCGACGACCTCGAAGCCATTAGACGTTTTTCGGTCGCTTACCTGCGCCGCGAGCAAGATCTGGATCTGCAGGCCTTCGACCTGAAGTTCGACAACTATTATCTCGAAAGCTCGCTGTATTCCAGTGGGCGCGTCGAACGCACGGTTCAGGCGCTGATCGCCGCCGGCTACACCTACGAAAAAGACGGCGCCCTCTGGCTGCGCACCACCGACCTGGGCACGGGCGACGACAAAGACCGCGTGATGCGCAAGTCTGAAGGCGGCTACACGTACTTCGTTCCCGACGTCGCCTATCACGTCGCCAAGTGGGAACGCGGTTTCCACACGGCCATCAATATCCAGGGCAGCGACCACCACGGCACCGTGGCGCGCGTACGCGCCGGCCTGCAAGGGCTCAAGCTCGGCATCCCGGCCGACTATCCTGCCTACGTGCTGCACAAAATGGTGCGCGTGATGCGCGACGGTGCCGAAGTCAAGATTTCCAAGCGGGCCGGCAGCTACGTCACCCTGCGCGACCTCATCGACTGGGTGGGTCGTGACGCCGTGCGCTTCTTCCTGGCACAGCGCCGTGCCGATTCCGAATTCACCTTCGACATCGACCTGGCGCTCTCGCACAGTGAAGAAAACCCGGTCTATTACATCCAGTATGCCCACGCGCGCATCCACTCGGTGCTGCGCCAGCACGAAACCACCCTGGACATCGCCACAGCCGACCCGGCCCCGCTTACGGCACCGACCGAAATCGCGCTGATGCAGCGCCTGGCTGAATACCCCAGCATGCTGACCCAGGCCGCGCACGAACTCGCCCCCCACCAGGTGGCATTCTGGCTGCGCGACTGCGCCGCCGACTTCCACGCCTGGTACAACAGCGAGCGCATCCGCGTCGATGACGATCACCTGAGCGCAGCACGACTGCGACTGGCGCAGGCCACCGCACAGGTGATTGCCAATGGCCTGAGCCTGCTGGGTGTCAGCGCGCCGGACCGGATGTAGACCATGGCCCGCAAGAAAGCGTCGCGCAAAGGCAGTACCTGGTCCGGCTTGTTCCTGGGCATCGTCCTGGGAGTCGCTGCCGCCGTGGCTGTGGCGCTCTACGTCACCAAGGCGCCCATGCCCTTCAAGGACAAGGCCAGCCGCAGCATTCCCAGCACCCTGCTGCCCGACGTGGGCCATGCCCCCGATCCCAACATCGCCCTCTACGGCGAAAACGGCCCTGCCGGCACGCGCTCGGCGGCCCAGGGGGGCAGTACCAACAATCCGCCTGCGCCGGCCCCGGAACCCGGGCAGACACAGAGCCCTGACGCCATTGGCCAACTCATCTCTGGCATCGACAACAAGCCGGGCACCGTTCCTGCCGGCAAACCGGCCACCATTGTGGCATCGGCCAAGCCCGCACTGACCCCACCCCCCATGCCGGCGCCCACCGAAAGAGCAGAAAAGCCGGCAAGCAAGCCGGCCTCACATCGGGCCAGCAGTCTGCCCATGCCTCCGCCGGCCCCCCCGGCTCCGGTTCACCGCTCGGCCAACACACAAACCACCTATTACTTGCAGACGGGTGCCTTCCGCTCCCGGGACGAAGCCGAAGCCATGCTGGCACGCGTCGTCCTGCTGGGGCTGCCGGTACACGTCGAAGCCGGGCAAGCCAATGGCTCGCCCATCAACCGGGTTCGTGTCGGCCCCTTCAAAGGCATAGACGACATGAACCGTGCTCGTACCAAGCTGGGCGACGACAAGATCGAATCCACGGTCGTCCGTCCCTGACTGGTCTTTCAGGAGTCCCATGATGAACACGCTGTTTTCCCGCATCGCCTCAGGCCTGGTCCTGGGCCTGGCGGCCCTTGCCATGACCCCCGCCCACGCAGCAGGCTTCCAGACACTGGACCCCGTCCAGCCCTCCGACTACCCTGGCAAGGTCGAGGTGCTCGAGTTCTACGCTTATTCGTGCCCGCACTGCAATGCTGTCGAGCCGCTGGTCATCCAATGGCTCAAGACGGCGCCCAAGGACATGGTGTTCAAGTACGTGCCGGTCGCCTTCAACGCCAGCATGCAGGACCAGCAGAAGCTCTACTACACGCTGGAAGCCATGGATCGGCTCGACCTGCACATGGCCGTCTTCAACGCCATCCACAAAGAGCACAAGCAGATCTTCACCGAGCCCCAGATCATCGACTGGGCGGTATCGCAAGGCCTGGATCGCAAGACCTTCACCGACACCTTCAATTCATTTGGCGTACAGACCAAGGTCAAGCGTGCGGATGAACTCACCAAGGCCTACAAGATCGACGGCACCCCCACCTTCGCCATCGGCGGCAAATACCTGACCTCACCGGCCAGCATGAACAGCTACCAAGGCGCCGTGGATGAAACCGACAAGCTGGTGAAGCAGCTACTGGCGGAAAAGAAGTAGCAGACAGGGGCGGTCACCTCTGAGGCGAAACATCGCCGCCGCCCCAGAATCGGAAATGTTCAAGCACCTGCGCACGCTCGGCGCCGCCATGCCGCAGCAGCAGCGTGAGCAACGCCTTGGCCTTGAGGCCATCCAGCCAGCCCGCGCGGATCAGGCCCCGGCGCTGCAAATCGATTTCACTTCCCGGGAAACCGTAGGTCTGCGCCAAGGTCTCGCCAGAGCCTGTCCGTGACGCCAGCGCCACGGACGTACCGGGCGACCCCGTTCCCATCTCTGCCGTGCAGGTGCATGGGCCGCTGGTACCGTACGGCGCACGAATCCTGTCCGACTGCTGGGCCGTGGCGCCATAATCCCCAAAATCTGACCGGGCTCCACCACGAAAATGCTGTACCCTGAACTAGTGCTGCCGACGCAGCGACAGGGATTGCCGTCCATGCATTACGTCCATATCGATCGCCGCGAATCCGTGGCGATCGTCACGCTCGACCGACCTGAACGGCGCAACGCGCTCGGCTCCGAACTGCTCTCTGGCCTCATCGCCGCGTTTGCGCAGTTGTCCACCGAGGCGGCTGTCGGGGCGATCGTGCTCGACGGCGCGGGCAAAGGCTTTTGCGCCGGGGCGGATCTCAAGGAATTCTCGGGCGACGACCGTGACGCCGTTTCGCGCCTGAATCTCGTCATGGGCGCCTTCGTGCGCTCGATCCCACTGATGTCCAAGCCGGTCATCGCTGCCGTGGACGGTTTCGCGCTGGGCGGCGGCCTGATGCTCGCGATATCCTGCGATCTGGTGGTGACCAGTCCGCAGGCGCGCTGGGGGCTGCCGGAAGTGTCACTTGGATGGTTGCCTGGCTTTGGCCTAAGCACGCTCGTGGACCGCGTCGGCCTCGTCAAGGCGCGGCGCATTGCGTTTGGCGCCGAACCATTCAATGGCACGGAGGCCGTCGCCATCGGGCTCGCCGACATCCTGAGCGGCGAACAGTCGGCGCTCGACACAGCGCTGTCCCATGCGCAGAAGCTGGCAGCGCTACCGGCGCGTGCAGTCGGCTCCGTCAAGCATTACTTCTCGCTCATGACGCGCAATGCCGAGACGATGGACGTGTTTGCCAATCGCGTGTATGCGCAGGATGCCGAGAGTCCCGAGGCACTCGACACGATGCGCGCACGGCGCGAAAAGTAAAAGTAGGAGCAAGCGCGGCCCGACACTTACCCGGGAAGGCAGGAATCGTCCTGAAGATCGATCCCCTTCAGGAGCAGGCCATCCCCCGCATCGAACAGGTACAGCCTGTCGGCGCTGCAGCCAATAGTCACCGTATCGCCCATCGCAATTCTTCGGCCAGGCTCGATCTGAGCCGTCACGACGGTCTTTCCCACCCGAACCTGCATCAGGGTGAAAGCGCCTAGGGGCTCGATGACCTCGACTGTGCCGGTCAGTCGGCGGGAAGAATCCTCCTGTCGCGACAAGTGCAAGTGCTCAGGGCGTATCCCGACGCAGATCTGCGCACGGTCCTTCGCGGCCGCGCGACCAGCCTCGTCCAGCGTCAGCACGAAATCCTCGCCGCCCGCCTTGTCGCCATCCAATGTGGCGTCCAGAAGGTTCATGGACGGCGTCCCGATGAAACCTGCGACGAACCGATTGGCGGGCCGCTGATACAGATTGTTGGGGGTATCGATCTGCTGGACCAGCCCGTCGCGCATCACGGCAACGCGCTGTCCCATGGTCATCGCCTCAGTCTGGTCGTGCGTCACGTAGAAGGTGGTGACTCCCAGGTTGCGGTGCAACTTGATGATCTCGGCGCGCATGTCCACGCGCAGCTTGGCGTCCAGGTTGGAGAGCGGTTCGTCCATAAGGAAGACTTGCGGCTGACGCACGATCGCGCGACCGAGCGCGACGCGCTGGCGCTGCCCGCCCGAGAGCTCACGCGGCTTGCGCTCCAGCAGTGGTTCGATTCCAAGGACCTGTGCAACCTTGATCACACGCTCTTTGATGTCGGCCTTATCGAACTTCTTCAGCTTGAGAGAGAACCCCATGTTCTCGCGCACGCTCATGTGCGGGTAGAGCGCATAGCTCTGAAACACCATCGCAATGTCGCGGTCCTTGGGCTCGACGCCGTTGACGTTGCTCCCATCGATGAGAATGTCGCCCTGCGTATGGTCCTCCAGACCCGCGATCATGCGCATGGTCGTCGATTTGCCGCAGCCCGATGGCCCCACCAGGACGACGAATTCCCCGTCCTCGGTCACCAGGTTGAAGTCATCCACGGCAAGCGACGTGCTTCCCGGGTAGCGCTTTCCGACATGCCTCAGCTCAACGACTGCCATGAACTCTCACCTGAAATTGAATGAATCATCGAATTGCGGCTGGGTGTCCCAGGATATCGCCGCCCCAGTCATGCTTTCGTCCGCGCGAGCGCTGCCATGATCTCGGCCGTGTGCTCCCCCAATTGGGGCGCGCGCTGGCGTGGTTCGGTGTTCGTGTCCGAGAACCGGAAAGGCGTGGCGAGAATACGAATTTGGCCCAAGACTGGATCCTCCAGACTGACGAACGAGCGGCGTGAGCGGGCAAGCTCACTGTCGGGCACATTCTTGACAGGTTCGACCGGCCCCGCCGGGACACCGGCCGCTTTCAGGGCCTCGATCGTCTTGCGGGCCGACCCAAGGCCACGCGACCAGGTTTCGATGCGCTGGCGCACGACACCACGGGCCTCGATGCGCCGTGCATTGGTACCGAGATCCTCGGCGGAGGCCCCTAGCGCTTCATCCAGCAAGTGGCTGAGGCGACCCCACAGCACTTCGGTACCGGCCGCCAGTACGAAGGCCGCATCGGGCGCTTCGTAGACCCCGTAGGGAACCACCTGCGGGTGCTCGTTGCCGTTACGCGTCGGATTGACCTCTCCGCGTCCGACACAGACTTGCATGAGCGCGATGTCGTGGTAGGGCAGGCACGAATCGAACAGCGAGATATCAATGTACTCACCTGCTCCGCCTTGGCTCAGCTTCTTGTACAGCGCCGTCACGATGGCACCGTAGGCGTGGATCCCCGACGACACATCGGCCAGCGAGACGCCCAGCGGCAGCGGCGGGCCGCCCGCCTCGCCGTTCATGTCGATCACACCAGCCATGCCCTCGGCGATGATGCCCTGCCCCGCCTGCCCGGCAAGTGCTCCGCTGTTCCCGAACGCGGAAATCGAACACATGATGAGCTGTGGATTCAGCGTGCGCAGATCCCCGAAGCCGAGACCCTTGGCCGCCAGGCTTCCCGGCCGCATGTTCTCGACCACCACGTCGGCCTGCGCGGCCAGATCACGCACCAACGCCACGCCAGCTGCATTGCGCAAGTCAGCGACAATGCTTTTCTTACCGGCATTGAGCCAGGCAAAGTAGCCGCTGTGCCCGGGGCCGATCTGCGGCGGCAGGACCCGCGACGGGTCTCCCGCCGGGGATTCGACCTTGATCACTTCGGCCCCCATGTCCGCTAGCAGCCGCGTGCAATAGGGCCCGGCGAGAACCTGCGTAAGATCGATGACGCGTACGCCGACCAAGGGCCGGGTGTCCGGCGCCGCATCATGACCGGCGCCGCCGTGTGATGTGCTCATGTTCATATTTGCTCCTGGGGCTCTACCCCTTGACGGCGCCGGCGGTGGCGCCTGCCAGCACATAACGCTGAGCCAGCATGGAAAACAGCAAAACGGGCAGCACCACCAGGATGCCGGCGGCTGCCATCTCACCCCAGAAGATGTTGCCGTCCGCGATGAACCCGATGATGGTGACGGGGAGCGTCTGCGTGCGCTGCGACGTCAGGACCAGCGGGTACAGGAAATCGTTCCAGGCCTGCACGAAGTTGAAAACCACCGTTGCAAACAGGCCCGAACTGATCAGCGGCAGAGTGATGCGCATCATGGCGCCGAATCGCCCCAGCCCGTCGATCATGCCGCTTTCCTCGAGCGAGGCTGGCACCTGCCGGATAAAGCCGGTCATCATCCAGACGACAAAGGGCACCTGAAAAGTGCTCTCTGCGATGATCATGCCGGTATAGGTGTCGTTCAAGCCCAGGAAGCCAAATAGCCGGTACAGCGGCAGCACCAGCGAGACTGCCGGCACCATGCGGATGAGCAGGTACGCCGCCAGCAGCGCGTTTTCCCATTTGATGCGAAAGCGTGCAAAGCCGAATGCGGCAATAGTACCGAGGAAGGTGGACAACAACGTGGAACCCACCGCAATCACGACGCTGTTGACCGCAGCGTCGAAGAAATTGTGAATCCTGCCAGCCTGGTAGAGTGACGTGAGCTCGCCGCCAAAGCCCATCACGTTCTTGTAGTGATCAAGCGTAGGGGTGAAGACCCACGCGGGCGGAATCTGGAAGGTCTCGCTCCGATCCTTGAGTGACGTCAGCAGGAACCACACGACCGGCGCGAGCGAAAACACCAGCGCGACGCAGATCACGATGAGGGGAACCCTGCGTCGAAAGGCCTTCAAGCTGGCGGATAGCATCGGCACACCTCTTCAGAATCGTTCATTTGCGATCGGCGCTCCACTCACGCCACGTCACTACGCAGCACCGAGCGCACCATCGGGATCGCAACCACCATCGCGATGAGGATGAGCAACCACGACACGGCGGCGCCACGGCCGAAATCAAAGCGCTGAAACGCATCCACGTAGACCATGTAGCTGAGCGTCTCGGTCGCACTGCCCGGACCGCCATTGGTCAGGACGAAGATCACATCGAAGACTTTGAGCGACGTCAGGGCTCGCGTGAGTGCCACGACGAGCAGGACTGGCTTGATGAGCGGCAGCACCACCCAGCGCACCATCTGCATGGAGCTTGCACCATCGATCGATGCAGCGTCGATCACGTCGCCCGGCATGGATTCGAGTGCCGCAACGGCCGAGATGATGACGAACGGCGTCCATTGCCACAGGTCGACGCCAATGACCGACCAGAGTGCGACATCCGGGCTGCTGAGCCATGAGACGGGACCGATACCCACGACACTGAGCAGATAATTGAGAATGCCATAGCTGCGATCCATGATCAGCAGGTACATGAGCCCGATCACCACGGGCGGCACGCTGAACGGGATGATGAGCAACAGCCGTACCAGCTTGCGGCCGCGCGTGAGCTTGATGAGGAGCAGTGCGATGGCCGTGCCCAGGATCATCTCCGACACGACCGTCGCCCCGGTGTAGATCGCGGTGACCTTGACCGCATTCCAGAAGTTGGAGTCGGTCAGGACGTCGACATAGTTCCGCACACCATTGAAGTGCGGCGGCTGTACCGACGTCGCACGGTTGAACGTGAGACTCGTCCAGAACGAGTAGACGAGAGGCACCAGCGTCGTGACAGCGATGTAGATCAGGCCCGGGAGAATGAGCACGTAGGGAAACGCCCGCCGACGCCACGGTGGCTTGCGTTCGATGTCGGCATCGCGCATGGGGTCTTCTCTTCGTATCAGGGTTGTCTGGCGCAAAGGGGCGCGTTTACCGAAGCGGCTCCGGCACATCCGGGACCCGCTTCGGCATTCAGGCGGCTCAGTTGCCGATCTGCTGTTTGGCGGCGGCTGCCATCTGCGTGACGCCTGCGTCGACCGACAGCTCGCCCGTCACGACGCGTGCGAGGATCGTCGACATGGCATCGTCAATCGCAGGCCAGGCCGGCGTGCGCGGACGCGGCACGGCGACCTCTTCGGCATCAGCCTGTGCGTTGAACCAGGGGAATTTCACCGACAGGTCCTTGTCTCTCAACAGGCTCGTGCGAAATGGCGTGCCGCCCAGATCGGCGACCTTGCGTGACATCGCCTGGCCGGTGGCCCAGCGGATGAACTTGAAGGCGTCTTCTTTATTGTGTGAGCTTGACGGGATGGTGAGACCCCACCCGCCGATCACGGCAGCCGGTACCTTGGCAACCGGCGCGGCTGCGAACGCCATCTTGCCCACGACCTTGGACTGCTTGGGCTCCAGCATGACGGCGGCCGTGTCGGTCCACTGCACCGCCATGGCAACCTCGCCCTGCGAGAGCCCGGTGGTGAGCCGCTCATACGCCCAGTTCGTCACGTCTTCAGGGGCGAATTTGCGCAGACTGACGTAGTACTTGAGGGCCTGACGTGCCTCAGGGCTATCAAGGATCACCTTGCCATGGGAATCGATCACGCCGCCGCCGAACGTAGACAGCCACTGAAAGTACTCGGACGTGAGGTTATGACTCTTCTTCATCGTCAAGCCCGTCCCGTAGACCTTGGGGGGTGCGTTGAGTTTCTGCGCGTAGCTGCGGTACTCCTCGGCCGTCTTGGGCGGGTGCGTCAGGCCGGCTGCTTCGAGCAGGTCCTTGCGGTAGTAGGTGATGTAGGACGCAACCTGCCAGGGCATTCCCACCTGCTTGTTGTCCCAGCGGTAGAAGTTCATGAGCGCATCCGGGATGCTCTTGAGGTCATAGCTGGCTGGCGTCAGCTTGGCATCCTTCAGATAGGGCGTGAGATCCGCCAGTACACCTTTGATACCATAGAACGGCATCGAATCGCCACGAATGCTGATGACGTCGAACGAGGTGCCCGATCCCAGCAGCTCCGTCGAAGTCTTGGTGTTGATGACCTCGCCACCGATGATCGTCAGATTGACCTTGATGCCGCTTTCCTTTTCAAAATCCGGCAGATTCTGCTGCGTGAAACTGGCAATCGGCCCTGCGAACAGCATGACATTGATCTCGCCGCTCTTGGCCTGTGCCGGTGTGGACGCCGCGAATACCGTCGCAGCGCATACACAAAGCGCCACCGCCGATTTTCGGAACGTACTCATTGTGCTGTGTGTCTGTTTCATGTCCTGTCTCCGCTATAAGCAACTTCACCGACGATGAATACAACCCTCGTTTAATCCCAATGCCATCCTCGCGACATGCAGAATTCAAGAACGCTGTGGCACAGGGCTCGAACCGAGTTTCAGCGTATGCCGAGATCCCTCCAGACCCCTTCATCGATGCTTGAAACGCGGCTTTTCCTTCGCGAAGAATGCCCTGACGCCTTCACGGCAATCCTCGGTATCGAATACTTGGTCGCTCAGATCCATGGTGTCGCGGATTGCTTCGTCCTCGGGCAACGCATAGGACAGGGCAATCGCGGCCTTGCAGAACTGAAGAGCCCGGTTCGGCTGGCCTGCCAAGCCTTGCGCCATGGCTTGCGCCACATCGCGACTCTGCCCAACCGGGACCACGCGATTCACCAAGCCCCAGAGAAGCGCCGTGGAAGCGTCAATCGGTTCGCCATAGAACATCATTTCCTTGGCCCGGCTCTCGCCAATCCTGCGGGTCACGCGCACCGTTCCGCCGCTGCCGGGAAATACGCCCAGTTTGATCTCCGGCAAACCCAGACGAGTCGCTTCGTCGACCACGATGAAATCGCAGCACACCGCCAGCTCAAGGCCACCACCATAGGCCAGGCCGGTCACTGCAGCAATCGTGGGCTTCGGGAACTTTGCCACCTTCCCGTAAACCTGATTTTCAAACTCGAGTTTCATGGGAACGATCTTTCCGCGACCCAGCATGTTCGGGAACTCGCTGATGTCGGAGCCGGCGCAGAATGCCCGCTCCCCAGCCCCCGTGAGAATGAGCACGCGGACACCGGGATCCTCCGCCAAGATGGGCAGCACCTCATCAAGTTTCCGCGACATTTCGAGCGTGACGACATTCAAAGGCGGATTGTTCAATGTGACCGTGGCCACACCCTCGACCACATGCCATTCGACTTGCTCGCTGATCATTCCCATCCCCTCACAACAGCCACATTCCGCCGGTGACATTCAGCGCCTGCCCGGTCATGTAGTTGGCTTGATCTGAAGCAAGAAACGACACCAGGCGGGCGACGTCATCAGGCAAGCCGACCCGGCCGACCGGTATTTCTCCTTCGCGTTGTTTCGCCGTTCGCAAGCCCTGCCTGATCGAGGCAGCGTCCGCTTCGTCCCGCATGACGGTATCGACGATGACCCCTGGGCACACGGCATTGACATTGACTCCCTGGCGGGCCACTTCCATGGCAAGCGATTGCGTCAAGCCGATGATGGCAGCCTTCGAAGCGCAATACGCGCCGTAATTCGCTTTGCCGACCTTGCCCAGCCAGGACGAGGTATTGATGATCTTCCCTCCCCCCTGCTTGAGCATATGGGGGACCACCGCCTTGCAGCCGTAAAAGACTCCGTCGACATTGACGTGGAACACGGCGTGGAAATCTTCTACCGAGGTCTCGATCACCGTACCGACCCGGGTAATCCCCGCATTGTGAACGGCAACGTCAATAGCGCCGAATGATTGGACGAACGCATCGACGGCTTGCCGAACCTGTGAGTAATCACCCACGTCACCACGCACGACCTTACAGACACGGCCGACGGCACGTATCATGTCCGCCGTGTCGTGCGCTCCTTCTTCGTTGATGTCGAAGAGCGCCAGATCCGCCCCGTCCTGCGCCAGCCGGACAGCGATGGCGCGCCCTATGCCTGCTGCCGCACCGGTGACGAGAGCAACTTTCCCTTCCAGGTTACGCATATTCGGATTCGTGCCCAAGCATGTTGACTTACTTATGTGCAAGTCAGCATAGTTTGAGCAATCTGCCAATACAACAGGGGTTTTCCCGGTATGGATTCAGATGCGCGGCAGACACTGTTGTGGCGCCCAGACGCGCCGAACCAGGCGGGCGGAGCGACTGCAAACAGTCAGACCCCCGGGCAAGGCCAACCCAACACCTCTGGGATCAGGGAACCTGCTTGCGCTGCCGCCTGGAGGCCGCCATACCGCGCGCATCAGTCGCTGCCCCACCAGGCACAGCGGCAAACGGCCGTTTGGCCAGCTTGGGTGCAGTCTGCACATCCTGATTGCCGTAAGCAGCAACGACTGTCCTCAAGAACGCGCGATAGATCAGTTCCAGCTGATCGAAACGTGCCGCATCCTGGGTGACGAGGCCGGCGCTATTGATGATATTGACCAGCAGGGCCACAACGTCCTCGATCGGCGTGCCAGAGGATAGCTCACCCTGGTCGACTGCGTTGGAAATGCCCACCCTGATCGCGTTCGTCAACTCGGATGCAAAGCGCTGCACCGAGGCGACGCTGCGCGGACTCAGCGCATCACTGTCCGCACGCATCCGCGCCACCAGACTCCATGACAGGCCGTCGTCGTCGCCTACGTTGAACTCGTCGTAGCGCTGGCGGTTGAATGCGATGGTGGCATCCAGCTTGAAGCCGATCGAGGTATCCGTATTCTTCCAGATCGAGCGGAATCGCGCCAACGTGGCCGTCACATACTCGTCCGTCACCTCTTCAACGAGCGAGTTCTTGTTGCCGAAGTGGTAGTGAATATTGGCCCGCGTGGTGGACAGACCGTCGGCAATATCGCCAAAGCTCACACCGCGGTACCCATGTTTGATCAGCAGCGTCGCGGCGAGCGACTTGATCCGTTGGCGCATGTCCGGCTGCTTGATATCCGTTGATTTCACTTCTGCTCGTGACCAGGTTCTTGCGAATCTACAGGCTGCCTGGATTGCCTGAATCAGGCGTATCCATGAACTGGCAGGTGAGTCAGTAGTCTATCACTCGTCGGCCACCTCCCCCCGCGCCGACTCAAACGCCTGTTCCAGGTCGGCAATCAGATCGGCCGAGTCTTCCAGGCCCACGTGCAGTCTGAGTACGGTGCCGGCCTTCATGCGATCGGTGGCGACGCGCTGCCAATAATGGTGACTCTTCAGGGCCGAGGGCTCGACCTGAGTCACCAGGCTCTCGTAGCCGCCCCAGGAATAGCCTAGGCCAAACAAGCGCAGGCTGTCGATGACGCGGCGCACCTGTGCCTCGTTGAAATCAACCGCAACCGAAAACAGGCCGTTGGATCCGGTGGCATCGCGTTGCCAGAGCGCATGACCCGCATCCCCAGGCCAGGCCGGGGAGAAAATATGCGAGACCTCGGGGCGCCTGGACAGCCACTGGCAGATTGTCATGGCATGATCGCCGCACGCCTGCATGCGCAAGCCCAAGGTCCGCGCCCCCCGGATCGCAAGCCAGGCATCATCGGCGCTCACGGTACTCCCCAACGCGTAGTGGGTCTCATGCAGCCGAGCAACCAGGGCCGGGTCCCGCGTGACGGCCGCGCCCAGCATCAGATCGGAGTGGCCACCCACATATTTGGTGGCCGCGACGACTGAAATATCGGCACCCAAGGCCAGCGGCCGGTAGATGTAACCCGAGCCCCAGGTATTGTCGGCAACCACCGTCAGACCGTGTTCATGCGCCCACTGAGCGAGCGCCGGCAGATCCAGCATTTCAATCAGCAGCGAACCGGGGGATTCCAGGTACAGCACCTTGGTTTCGGGGCGCAGCGCGGCTTGTAGGCTCGCGATGTCAGGCGCCACGAAATCCATGGCCACGCCCATGCGCGACAGAATGGCCTTGTGCAGCTGTCGCACCGGCCCGTAGACGCAGTCCACCACCAGCGCATGGTCGCCCTGGCTCAGCAACGCCATCAGCGCCATGCTGATGGCCGCCATGCCCGACGGGGCCAGAAATGCGCGTGTGCCGCCTTCAAGCTGGCACATCAGCTCTTCGAACGCAGCATGGGTCTGCAGCCCCACCCGACCATACGTGGGCACCCGCTCGCCGCGTTGCTTGGCGGCCTGCGCCGCATCCAGCGCATCCATGGAGGCAAAGCGCACCGTACTGGTGCGATAGGACGGCAAGGCGACAGGACCGGAACCTGTAACGGGGTCCAGCGTCGCCTGCCCCGTATGCTGCAGCAAGGTGTCGATACGGTCATCGGAAGAAGTATTCATGGTGCATGAGTCTCAAAGAAAATTGCGCAAGGCTGAAGGCGACAACGCGGGCAAAAACACAAGCGGCCAGGCGGCAGGATGTCAGGTCTTCTGGAAGCGATAAACGCCATCCTCATCCAGCGTGCGCCGCAACTTGCCTTCGAAATACAGGGCGTGCAAGTGCGCAATGGATTCGCCCATGGCAAAGCTCAACTGATGCACATCCAGCTTTCGATGGAACAGCACCGGCAGCAGATCGTACGCACTGCAGGGCACGCGGCAGGCGTCCATCACCTCGGCCAGGCGAGCCGCGTGATGCGCGAACTGCTGCGCAACGCGCACCGGCAGCCCGATGAAGGGTCGGCCGTGCGACGGCAGAACCAGGGCGTCGTCGGGCAAGTCATCGAGTTCGCGCAGAGAATTCAGATAAAGCCGCAAGGGGTTGGCCTCGGGCTCCAGCCCCGACACGCTCACGTTCGTGGAAATGCGCGGCAGCACCATGTCGCCTGAAATCAGCACCCTCAATGCAGGGCACCAGAGAGAGACGTGCTCCGGCGCATGACCGCGCCCGACCCGGATGGTCCAGGTGCGGCCACCGATTTCCAGGCCGTCCCCTTCGACCAGGCGGTGAAACTGCGAAGGGATGTCCGGCACCAGATTGGCGTAATAGCCATCGCGTGCCCGGATCTGCGTCTGCACTTCGGGGTCGACCAGGCCGTGCCGCGCGAAGTGACGCACGGCAGAATCGCCCGTCAGCCCGCCGTCTTGGGGGGTCCGCTCGGCCGAAGCACCGGCCCACAGGCGCGCCAGTACGTAATCCGTCATCGACATCCACAACGGTACTTGCCAGCGCGCACACAGCCAGTGCGCCAGCCCCACGTGATCTGGATGCATGTGGGTGACCACCACGCGCAGCACCGGCAAGCCCTCCAGCGCCTGCGTGAAGGCGGTTTCCCAGCAGGCTCTCACCTCGGGCCGATCGACCCCGCAGTCCACCACCGTCCAGCCCTCGCGCCCGTCGATGCGGTCGCGCAGCAGCCAAAGATTGACGTGGTTCAAGGCAAACGGCAGAGGCATGCGCAGCCAGCGCACGCCATCGGCCACGGTCAGGGCCTCGCCCGCTACCGGCAGGGTTTCGCCATGCGGATAGCGCAATTTTTGTTCGTCAGAGTTCATCTGGTTCACACTCCACAGCCAGTCGGCATGCAGCCTCAGTATAGGAGGGATCTGGGCCCGGACCCTTCGTGCGCCCTTCGACACCCCGGATTCCAAGTCCCGCATCCGCCAAAAGCATCAAAATGAATGACGTTGACGTAAACTGCATCCAATCCGACCACTCATCCCAACTGCCCATGAGCCAAGCTACCTGGACCATCACCGAGCTCTCGCACGAATTCGGGGTGACACCGCGCACCATCCGCTTCTACGAAGACCAGGGGATCGTGACGCCGGCCCGCGAAGGGCGGCGGCGCATCTACGTCACTCGTGACCGCACGCGGCTCAAGCTGGCATTGCGTGGACGCCGCCTGGGCCTGCAACTGGCCGAGATCCTCACCCTCATCAACCTGTACGACCACACCAGCGCCAGCTCCACCACGCAGCTGCACCACTACGCCGAAGTGCTGGCTGCGCACCGCGGAAAGCTGGAACAACAGCGCCGCGACCTGGACGAAACGCTCAAAGAAATCTGCCGCCAGCAGGCTGATTGCGATCAACAACTCAAAGCGCGGGAAGCGACGTCACGTTGAACGACCCAGCATTACCCTAATTGACGTTAACGTAAACGTGAGATCACAATAACGCATCCTCACAGGAGACACCCATGGATCTGCCCGGCCTGAACTTCGATCTAGGCACCGACCTCGACATGCTGCGCGATGCCGTACGAGAATTCGCGCAGTCCGAAATCGCCCCGCGCGCAGCCGAGGCCGATCGCAACGACCAGTTCCCTATGGATCTCTGGCGCAAATTTGGCGACCTGGGCCTGCTGGGCGTCACGGTGGCCGAAACCTACGGTGGGGCGCAACTGGGCTACCTGGCGCACATGATCGCCATGGAAGAAATCTCACGCGCCAGCGCGTCCATCGCGTTGTCGTACGGGGCGCACTCCAACCTGTGCGTGAATCAGATCCACCGCAACGGCACCGAGGCGCAAAAGCGCAAATACCTGCCTGGGCTGATTTCGGGCGAACAAGTGGGCGCACTCGCCATGAGCGAGCCAGGCGCTGGCTCCGACGTAGTCAGCATGCGGCTGCGCGCCGAAAAACGCGGTGATCACTACGTGCTCAACGGCACCAAGATGTGGATCACCAACGGGCCGGACGCCGACACCCTGGTGGTTTACGCCAAGACCGACCCCGAGGCCCGCCAACACGGCATCACCGCTTTCATCGTCGAAAAATCCTTCCCGGGATTCTCGGTGGCGCAAAAGCTCGACAAACTGGGGATGCGCGGTTCGCACACGGGCGAGCTGGTCTTCCAGGATTGCGCCGTGCCCGCCGAAAACGTGCTGGGCGCCGTCAACGGCGGGGTCAAGGTGCTCATGAGCGGGCTCGACTACGAACGCGCCGTGCTGGCCGCCGGGCCACTGGGCATCATGCAGGCCGTCCTCGATGTGGTCGTGCCCTACGTGCACGAACGTCACCAATTCGGGCAATCCATCGGTGAATTCCAGCTCATCCAGGGCAAGCTGGCCGATCTCTACACCACGCTGCAAGCCTGCCGTTCGTATTGCTACACCGTGGGCAAAAACCTGGATCAGCTGGGTACCGGACACGTGCGCCGGGTGCGCAAGGATTGCGCCGGGCTCATCCTGTACTGCGCTGAAAAAGCCACCTGGATGGCGGGCGAAGGCATTCAAATCCTGGGCGGCAACGGCTACATCAACGACTACCCCACCGGGCGCCTGTGGCGCGATGCCAAGCTCTACGAAATCGGTGCCGGCACGAGCGAAATCCGCCGCATGCTGATCGGTCGCGAACTCTTCAACGAAACCGCCTGAGGCCTGCCGTGCACGCCAGCGGCATCCTCTGTTCCTGATCGCCCCATGCGCAACGACGGCGACCTGCAGTACGTTCAACCCGTGAGCCCGCACGCGCACGGGCCCGATGCCGTCGCGCGCATGATACTGGCCGGGTTCGACCGCCACTATGCCCTGTTTCGCTACAGCGCCCAACGCGCCAAGGCACTCTTTGAATCGGCCAACTGGCACGGCATCCAGCAGCTCTCGCGCGAACGCATCGAATACTACGACATCCGGGTACGCGAATGCGCGGCCTCGCTGGCACAGGCCCTGCGCGACACGGCGCCTGCACAAGCGACGCCGGGCCTGGCCCTGGCACACGAGCAGATCGAATTCTGGCAGGCCACCAAGACCTGCTATATCGGCCTTCTGGCGAGCCACCGCCAGCCTGCCTGCGCCGAGACCTTCTTCAACTCGGTGTCTTGCCGCATCCTGCACCGCAACTATTTCAACAACGACTTCCTGTTCGTGCGTCCCGCCGTCGCCACGGATTACATCGACGGGGAACTGCCCGCCTATCGCTCGTATTACCCGCTCACACAAGGCCTGCTGCCCAGCCTGACCCAGATGGTGGCCGACTTTGGACTGGCGTGTCCCTATCTGGATCTACCCGCAGACGTCCGGCGTCTCGCGCGCCGGGGCCTGCGCCATCTGCACGAGGCACTGCCACGCGATCTGGGCCGACGCCTGGCGGCCGATTGCCAGATCCAGGTGCTCAATTCCCTGTTCTTCCGCAACAAAGGCGCCTATATCGTAGGGCGGCTCATCAACCAGACCGTCATCCACCCTTTTGCCGTGGCGCTGTTGCAAACCCCCTCGGGACATGTCCAGTTCGACGCCCTCCTGCACACCAGCGACGACCTCAGCACCTTGTTCAGCTTCACGCGGGCGTACTTTCTGGTCGACATGGAAGCGCCGGCCGCCTATGTCGAGTTTCTGGCATCCCTGTTCCCGCGCAAGCCCAAGGCCGAGATCTACACCACGCTGGGCCTGCAAAAACAGGGCAAGACCCTGTTCTACCGCGACTTTCTGCATCACCTGTCGCACTCCAGCGACGCCTTCGACGCCGCACCGGGCATCCACGGCATGGTGATGACCGTGTTTACGCTGCCCTCGTACCCCTACGTCTTCAAGCTCATCCGCGACCACATCCACAAAGAAGGCATGGACGAGGCCACCGTGCGGCGCAAATACCTGATGGTAAAGAAACACGACCGCGTGGGACGCATGGCCGACACCTGGGAATACTCGCAGGTCGCCCTACCGCGCAGCCGATTTTCCGCCCGCCTGCTGGCCAGCCTGCGGACCGACGTGCCCAGCCTGCTCGAAGAAACGGGCGACCTGGTCGTACTCAAGCACGTCTACATCGAACGCCGCATGACCCCGCTGAACCTGTTTCTGGTCAACGCCCCCGACGCTGCGCTGGACGCCGCCATCCAGCAATACGGCCAGGCGATCCGCGAGCTGGCGGCCGCCAACATCTTCCCGGGCGACATGCTCTACAAGAACTTTGGCCTTACCCGACTGGGCCGAGTCGTGTTCTACGACTACGACGAAATCGAACGCATGACCGACATGCAGTTTCGCCGCATTCCCCCCGCCCCCAACGAAGAAGCCGAGCTTTCGGGCGAACCGTGGTACCCCGTGGGGGCACACGACGTCTTCCCCGAAGAATTCGCGCATTTTCTGCTGGGCAACCCGCGTGTTCGCGCCGCTTTCCTCAAATACCACGCCCCCCTTTTAGAGGCACAATGGTGGCAGGAATGCCGCACGCGGGCCGCGCAGGGGCACATCGAAGACATCTACCCATACCCTCCGGCCCGCCGGCTGCAGACCCGAGGCCTGCCCGTGCAAGACCCGAGCGTATCACCCCATATCCGTTGAAACAGGAGACATCATGTCCGATTCCATCGTCATCGCATCCGCCACCCGTACCCCCATGGGGGGCATGATGGGTTGTCTGTCCGCCCTCTCGGCGCACGAACTGGGCGCCGTGGCCATCCGCGCTGCAGTCGAGCGCGCCGGCATTGCGGGCGAAACCGTCCAGGAAGTCATCATGGGCAACGTCCTGCAGGCAGGCCAGGGCCAGGCACCGGCACGCCAGGCCACCATCGAGGCGGGCCTGCCCAAGAGCACCCCCGCCAGCACGCTGCACAAAGTCTGCGGCTCCGGCATGAAAGCCGTCATGCTCGCGCACGACATCATCAAGGCTGAATCCGTCGACATCGTGGTCGCCGGCGGCATGGAAAGCATGAGCAACGCGCCCTACCTGCTGCTGCGCGGTCGCCAAGGCTACCGCTACGGGCATTCCACCGTCTACGACCACATGGCCCTCGACGGCCTGGAAGACGCCTACCAAAAGGGCACGGCCATGGGCGTGTTCGCCGAAGACTGCGCCGGCAAGTACCATTTCACGCGCGAAGCGCAGGACGCCTTCTCGCTCGAATCCCTCCGGCGCGCTCGTACGGCCAATGAAGACGGCAGTTTCAAGTGGGAAATGGTCCCGGTCACGATCCACGACCGCAAGGGCGACGTGGTCGTCGACAAAGACGAAGCCCCCTTCAAGTCCAAGCCCGAAAAAATCCCCACCCTGAAGCCCGCCTTCAAGAAAGACGGCACCGTCACCGCTGCCAATTCGTCGTCCATCTCGGATGGCGCCTCGGCACTGGTCGTGATGCGTGGCTCCAAGGCACAAGAACTGGGCGTCAAGCCCCTGGCGCGCATCGTGGCCCATACCCAGCACGCGCAAGAACCCCAATGGTTCACCACGGCACCCGTGGGCGCCATGCAGAAGCTGCTTGCCAAGACGGGCTGGAAGGTCGCCGACGTGGATCTCTTCGAGATCAATGAAGCCTTTGCCGTAGTCACCATGGCGGCCATGCTCGAGCTCGACATCCCGCACGACAAGGTGAACATCCACGGCGGCGCCACGGCCCTGGGCCACCCCATCGGCTGCTCGGGTGCTCGCCTCATCACCACGCTCATCGGCGCGCTGCGCCAAAAAGGCGGCAAGCGCGGCATTGCCTCGCTGTGCATCGGCGGCGGCGAAGCCGTGGCCATCGCGATCGAAATGCTGTAATCCTCCGCAACACGCCGGGGCGTGGGCTCGCGCCCGCCCCCGGCCTTCGGGACTCGCCATGCCGGTCATTGAATCCAGAATCAACCCACGATCACAAGACTTTCAGGACAATGCGCGCGCCATGCAGGCGCAGATCGACGATCTGCGCAGCCAGGTCGCTCACACGGCACAAGGCGGCAGTGAATCTTCCCGCGCCAAGCATCTGGCGCGCGGCAAACTCCTGCCCCGCGAGCGCGTCGAGCGCCTGCTCGACCCCGGCACCCCGTTTCTGGAGCTTTCTCCACTGGCTGCACACGACGTCTACGACAACGCATCCCCGGGGGCGGGCCTCATCACCGGCATCGGCCGCGTCAGCGGCACCGAATGCGTCATCGTCTGCAACGACGCCACGGTCAAAGGCGGCACTTACTACCCGCTCACCGTCAAGAAACACCTGCGGGCACAAGAAATCGCGCAGCAAAACCACCTGCCCTGCATCTATCTGGTCGACTCGGGCGGGGCCAACCTGCCCAACCAAGACAGCGTCTTCCCGGATCGCGACCACTTCGGGCGCATTTTCTACAACCAGGCGGTCATGTCCTCGATGGGGATTGCGCAGCTGGCCGTGGTCATGGGCTCCTGCACGGCCGGTGGCGCCTACGTGCCGGCCATGAGCGACGAATCCATCATCGTACGCAACCAGGGCACCATCTTTCTGGGGGGGCCCCCCCTAGTAAAGGCGGCCACGGGCGAAGAAGTCTCGGCCGAAGACCTGGGCGGCGGTGACGTGCACACACGACTTTCGGGCGTAGCCGACTACCTGGCCGAAAACGACACCCACGCGCTGCGCCTGGCGCGCGACGCGGTGGCGCGCCTGAACATCGCCGCGCCCCCCCCTGCCGGCCCCTGGGCTGAACCCTTGTACGATCCGGCGCAGCTGGGGGGCATCATCCCGGCCGACACCCGCAAGCCCTACGACGTGCATGAAGTCATCGCGCGCATCGTCGACGGCTCTGAATTCGACGAATTCAAGGCCCGTTTCGGCACCACGCTGGTCACCGGTTTTGCCCGCATCTACGGCATGCCCGTCGGCATCATCGCCAACAACGGCATCCTGTTCTCGGAATCGGCACAAAAAGGCACCCACTTCATCGAGCTCTGCTGCCAACGCAACATCCCGTTGGTGTTCCTGCAAAATATCAACGGCTTCATGGTGGGCCGCAAATACGAAAACGAGGGCATCGCGCGCCACGGTGCCAAGATGGTCACGGCGGTGTCCACGGCTGCCGTGCCCAAATTCACGGTGCTCATCGGCGGGTCGTTCGGTGCCGGCAATTACGGCATGTGCGGCCGTGCCTTTGGCCCGCGCCTGCTCTTCATGTGGCCCAACGCCCGGATCTCGGTCATGGGCGGCGAACAGGCGGCCAGCGTGCTGGCGACGGTGCGCCGCGACAGTATCGAGCGCAAGGGCGGCCAATGGTCGGCCGACGAAGAAGAAGCCTTCAAGGCGCCCATTCGCGCGCAATACGAGCACGAAGGCCACGCCTACTACTCGACCGCCCGGCTGTGGGACGACGGCATCATCGCACCGGCTGACACCCGCCGCGTCCTGGGCCTGGGCCTCGCGGCCGCCCGCCATGCTCCCACCGACGACACGCGCTTTGGCGTATTCCGGATGTAAGGAACCTTCATGTTCGATACCCTGTTGATCGCCAATCGCGGAGAAATCGCCTGCCGTGTCGCCGCCACGGCGCGCCGCATGGGCATCCGTACCGTCGCCGTCTATTCCGACGCCGACGCCCGGGCACGCCACGTCCAGGCCTGCGACCTCGCCCTGCGCATTGGCGGGCCGGAGCCCTCTGAAAGCTATCTGCGCGTGGACGCCATCCTCGACGCCGCCCGGCGCTCCGGCGCCCAGGCCATCCACCCCGGCTACGGTTTTTTGTCTGAGAACGCCGGCTTCGCGCGTGCCTGCCAGGAAGCCGGGCTGATTTTCGTGGGCCCCACGGCGGATGCCATCGCCGCCATGGGCAGCAAATCGGCCGCCAAGACGCTGATGGCCAAGGCCAACGTGCCGCTGGTACCCGGTTACCACGGTGACCGCCAGGAACCCGATTTCCTGCAGGAGCAGGCCCGCGCCATCGGTTATCCCGTACTCATCAAGGCCAGTGCCGGAGGTGGTGGCAAAGGCATGCGCACCGTCGAGCGTGATGAAGACTTCAAGGCGGCGCTGGCATCCTGCCAACGTGAATCGGCGGCCAGCTTTGGCAACTCGCAAGTGCTCATCGAGCGCTACCTGCAAAAGCCGCGCCACATCGAATTCCAGATCTTCGGCGACACGCACGGCCAGTGCGTCTACCTGTTCGAGCGCGATTGCTCCACGCAGCGGCGCCACCAAAAGGTGATCGAAGAGGCGCCCGCCCCTGGCATGACCCCCGAACGCCGCAAGGCGATGGGTGAGGCAGCAGTCGCGGCGGCGCAGGCCGTGGGCTACGTAGGCGCCGGCACGGTCGAATTCATCGTCGAACCGGACGGCCGTTTCTATTTCATGGAAATGAACACCCGCCTGCAGGTTGAACACCCCATCACCGAAGCCATCACAGGCCAGGATCTGGTCGAATGGCAGCTGCGAGTCGCTGCGGGTGAACCCCTGCCGCTGCAGCAAAGCGACCTGCAGATTCACGGCCACGCCATCGAAACCCGCATTTACGCCGAAAACCCGGCCAACGACTTCCTGCCCAGCATTGGGCACCTGGACGTGCTCACCTGGCCCGACCACGTGAACTTCAAGGTGGGGCCGCTGCGGGTAGACGGCGGCGTGCGTCAGGGCGACACCATCAGCCCCTATTACGACCCCATGATCGCGAAGCTCATCGTCTACGCCGATGACCGCGAACAGGCGCGCCAGCGCATGCAGCGCGCCCTGGGCGCCATCTGCTGCACCGGGCTGCACACCAACATCGCGTTCCTGGGCCGGCTCATGAGTTCACACTCATTTGCAGCCCCCGAGCTCGACACCGATCTCATCGAACGTGAGCGCGCACACCTGTTTCCCACGCCTCAACCCGCAGCCGACACGGTGCTGGGTCTGACGGCCGCCACGCTGCTCCCTGATGCCGGGACCCACGCGACAGGCGCCCCCGGTACCCTGCCTCCATGGCAACTGGCCGACGGCTGGCGCGTCGGCGGGCACTATGCCCGCACCCTGACCTTGCAAGACACCACCGGCGAGCGCAGCCTGCAGTTGTGCCGCGACACGGGCGTCTGGACATTGGCCGTCGATACCGGCAAGCCCCAGCCCTTCCAGTGGCAGCGCAGCACCGACGGCATCCGCATCCAGTTGGGGGATACCGAGGCCCAAGGCCGCGTTTTCCGCCACGACCTGCACCTGGACGTCTTCAGCGACGGCGAGCGCACGACCCTGCAATGGCAAGACCCGATCGCCCTGGCCTCTACCCAGGAAGACGACACGACAGGGGGGCTGACGGCCCCCATGCCCGGCAAGATCCTGTCCGTCGCTGTCGCGGTAGGCGATGCCGTGAAGAAAGGCACCCCCCTCGTCGTCATGGAAGCAATGAAAATGGAACACTCCATCGAGGCCCCCCACGACGGCACGGTTCAGGAAATCTTCTACGCCGTCGGCGACCAGGTCACCGAGGGAGTGACGCTGATCGCGCTGGAGGCGGCGCCTGCAGAGCAGAAGGCACGCTGATGGTGCCGCTGCAAGACAAGCCAGTTCGGGAGGCTGCGTACCCGCACCCGTCGAGAACGGATTTCTGGTGGGATCCATCACACGCTCCGCATCGCACACAGCGCGATGCCCCAAGCAAGTACACTATGGGGGCACATCGCTTCACCCGGCCACCATGTACGATATCCTGGTCTACCTCTTCGAAAACTACTACACGCCGCAGGCCTGCCCGCGCGCGGAAATCCTTGCCAGCAAGCTGGCAGCAGCTGGCTTCGAGCACGACGACATCGACGACGCGCTCACGTGGCTGCGCGAGCTCGCGCAAACCACAGAGCAATACCTGGACCTTGCGCTCAAGCCGCAAACCTCCAGCGCGCCGCGCATCTACACCGACGAGGAATACCGCACCCTGGGCACCGAGGCCATAGGCTTCATCGTGTTCCTGGAAAACTCGGGCGCACTGCCGCCTCCCATGCGCGAAATCCTCATCGGCTGCGCCCAGGCCACCAACGAAGGCCCGCTGTCGCTGGCCGAAATCAAGGTGCTGGCCCTCATGGTGCTCTGGAGCCAGGAGGCCGAAGTCGATCACCTCATCTTCGAAGAGTTGCTCGCCGACGACAGCCAGCGCAGCCCGCACTGACCGTCTCCATGCCATACATCGGGCGTTTCGCCCCCAGCCCCAGCGGCCCCCTGCATGCGGGCTCGCTGGCGGCCGCGCTTGCGAGCTACCTGGATGCTCGGGCACACCACGGCCAGTGGCTGGTGCGCATCGAAGACATCGACATCCCTCGTACCGTGGCGGGGGCCGACCAGATCATTCTGCAGCAGCTGCACACGCTGGGCCTGCACGTGGACGCCCCCGTGGTCTGGCAGACACAGCGCCTAAGCCTTTACACCCAGGCGCTGGCTCAACTCCGGGCCCAGGCGCAGGTCTATCCCTGCACCTGCCATCGTCGCGATCTGCCCCCTGGCCCCTACCCCGGCACGTGCCGCCCCAAGTCGCAACAGCAGCCCTCGTCACTCCTCCAGGCTCCACCGCCGGCCCCCTCACCTACGGCAGCCAAGCGGCGCGCCTGGCGGTTTCTCGTCCCTGCCGGCATCGAATTTTTCACGGACCGTTGGCTGGGGCCGCAATCGCAAGATGTCGCACACGAAGTCGGCGACTTCATCCTCAAGCGCACGGACGGCCTCTGGGCCTACCAGCTGGCCGTGGTGGTGGACGATGCAGCCCAGGGGGTTACGGACATCGTGCGGGGGGCCGACCTGCTGGATTCCACGGCCCGGCAGCGACAGCTGGCGCGGGCTCTGGGGTTGCCCCTGCCGTGCACCTTGCACGTTCCGCTGGTCATGGACACCCACGGATACAAGCTCTCGAAGCAGAACCACGCGCCTGCACTGGACTTGGGAAGCCCCCTGAAGGCGCTGATGCAAGCATGGCAGGCACTGGGCTTCGAGGCCTTCCCGGCACGCACCCCAGAGGACTTCTGGCCGCAGGCCACGCATCGCTGGGCAGACCGGTTTGCTATATTGAGACCCAAAGACGGATAACGGGCAGTGACTCCAGGGGACAATTCATACACATTCCCCACGCCGGCACACTTGCGACGCAAGGGCCCGCCTCGTATCATCCGCGCTAATACGGTCGTTCAAGCGGCCGCCAATGGAACCTCATGACCAAAACGCTCATCATTGCCGAAAAACCTTCTGTAGCGCAGGACATCTCCCGCGCTCTGGGGGGCTTCACCCGCGAAGGCGACTACTTCGAAAGCGAGCAGTACGTACTGTCCTCCAGCGTAGGACACCTGCTCAGCCTCGTGGCGCCCAACGACCCCGTGCGCGGCAAATGGAGCTTTGCACAGCTGCCGGTCATCCCGCCCAAATTTGAACTTGGCCCCACCGACAAGCGCTCGGGCGAGCGCCTGAAGATGCTCACCAAGCTGCTCAAGCGCAAGGACGTGGGCGCCGTCATCAATGCCTGCGACGCGGGCCGCGAGGGCGAGCTCATCTTCCGCTACATCATCCAGTATGCGGGCATCAAAAAACCCATCCAACGCCTGTGGCTGCGTTCGATGACGCAGGCGGCCATTCGCGATGCCTTCGCCAACCTGCGCGATGACACCACCATGAAACCACTCGAAGCGGCCGCGCGTTCGCGCGCCGAGGCCGACTGGCTGGTGGGCATCAACGGCACCCGGGCCATGACGGCCTTCAACAGCAAGGACGGCGGCTTCTTCAAGACTCCCGTGGGCCGCGTGCAAACGCCCACCCTGGCCATCGTCACAGAGCGCGAAGACCGCATCCGCGCTTTCGTATCACGCGATTACTGGGAAGTCCACGCCACCTTCGTCGCGGCCGCCGGCTTGTACGAAGGCCGCTGGTTCGACCCCAAATTCAAGAAAGACGACCAGGACCCCGATTCACGCGACTCGCGTCTGTGGTCCGAATCCGCCGCCCAAAGCGTGGTGGCGGCCTGCCGCAACCAGGCGGGCACGGTCACCGAAGAATCCAGGCCCAGCACGCAGGTTTCACCTGCGCTGTTCGACCTGACGACCTTGCAGCGCGAAGCCAACTCGCGTTTCGGGTTTTCGGCCAAGACCACGCTGTCCATCGCGCAGACCTTGTACGAACGCCACAAAGCGCTCACCTACCCTCGTACCGATTCGCGGCACTTGCCACAAGACTACGTCAACACCGTGCGCGACACCATGAAGGTGCTGGCGCACAGCGAAGGCGCTGCCCGTACCGTGCAGCCCTTTGCGGCACAGGTGGTGGAACAGGACTGGGTCAAGCCCAACCGCCGCATTTTCGACGACAGCAAGATCTCGGACCACTTTGCGCTCATCCCCACGCTGCAGATTCCTCGCGAACTCAGCGAAGCCGAATTCAAGGTGTACGAGCTGGTCGCCCGCCGTTTCCTGGCCGTATTCTTCCCGGCGGCAGAATTTCGCGTCACCACCCGGATCACCCAGGTGTCGGGGCATGTGTTCAAGACCGAGGGCAAGGTGCTGGTGAACCCGGGGTGGCTCGCCATCTACGGGCGCGAAGCCCAGGGTCAGGACGACAACCTGGTGGCCGTGGCCGACGGCGAGCGCGTCCGCACCGAAGACATCGAAGCCCGGGCCCTGGCCACCAAACCGCCCGCCCGCTACAACGAAGCCACGCTGCTCTCGGCCATGGAAGGCGCCGGCAAGCTGGTCGACGACGAAGCCCTGCGCGAGGCCATGTCCGAGCGGGGCCTGGGCACGCCAGCCACGCGCGCCGCCATCATCGAAGGCCTCATCAACGAAACCTATCTGCGCCGCGAAGGGCGCGACCTCATCCCCAGCGCCAAGGCGCGCCAGCTCATGACGCTGCTCTCGGGGCTGGGCGTAAACGAGCTCACCTCGCCCGAACTCACGGGCGAATGGGAGCACCAACTCAAGCTCATCGAACAGCGCAAGCTGGACCGCGACTCCTTCATGCGCGAAATCGCGCAGATGACGCAAGTCATCGTCAAGCGCGCCAAAGAATACGAGCGTGACACGGTTCCCGGCGATTACGCTACGCTCAAGACGCCTTGCCCCAAATGCGGCGCGGTAGTCAAAGAAAACTACCGACGCTACGCGTGCACAAGCTGTGATTTCTCTATCGGCAAGCACCCGGGCGGCCGCACCTTCGAGGTGTCCGAGGTCGAAGAACTGCTGCAGAACCGGCAACTGGGCCCGCTCACGGGCTTCATCAGCAAAATGGGTCGTCCGTTTGCGGCGCTGCTGCGCATCACCGACGAATTCAAGCTGGAATTCGATTTCGGCCAGAAAGATGACGAAGATGCCGAGGCCGTGGATTTCACCGGCCAGACGCCGCTGGGCGCCTGTCCCAAGTGCCAGGGACGCGTGTTCGAACATGGCATGAACTACATCTGCGAACACTCGGTAGGACCGAACAAATCCTGCACCTTCCGCAGCGGCAAGGTCATCCTGCAGCAAGAAATCCCCACGGAGCAGATGAGAAAGCTGCTCGAAACCGGCAAGACCGACCTCTTCCAGGGCTTCGTCTCGAGCCGCACCAACCGCAAGTTCAAGGCCTACCTGGTGCGCCAGAAAGACGGCAAGATCGGCTTCGAATTCGAAGCCCGCGCCCCCAAGGCGGGCGATGCCAAGGCCAGCAAAACAACCAAGGCTGCAAAAGCGCCAGTCACCGAAAAAGCCACGACAAAGGCCACAGCAACCAAGACCAAAGCCACCTCTGCCAAAGCAGGTGCAACCAAAGCAGCTGCAAAGCCCGCCGCCCGGAAACCCGCCAGCAAAAAGGCCACCGCAAAGAAGGTGGCACCTACCCCAGACGACGGCGCCGCGTTCTGAAGAAACCTCGCGACCACCGAGCCACTCGGCGGAATCGCGATCGTGTATTCGAACCGCGGACCACACTTGGAGCAGCGGGCCACGCTCTGGCGTCACGTGCAGGCCGATGATGGTTCCTCGCGCCGACCATTTCCCAGTGCCAGCTCATAAGAGA
>NZ_DASVGN010000024.1:0-40503 GCF_036379515.1 Castellaniella sp. | reverse complement strand
CACGGATGGGTACACAAGGCCGCATCAACGCTGCTTCTACGCTGCCGCAATGGGTACAAATTTAGGTACACGCGGATACGAAAAAGGCCCACTCCAGATGGATAGGCCTTTCGTAAGTACCTGAATTTGGTGGAGCTGTGGGGGATCGAACCCCAGACCTTCGCATTGCGAACGCGACGCTCTCCCAGCTGAGCTACGTCCCCGAAAGACGTGCATTCTAGCACAGAAATTTTGTGCTGCAGTCGCCTCTAGGGCCTGTTTTGAACAGCCTGCATGGGGGCAGACGATATAATGTCAGATTGATTTTTATTTCTGTCATTTTCGGATCCCATGAGCACAACCATACTTGAGAGTCTGCCGGTCGGGCAGAAGGTCGGCATTGCCTTTTCGGGGGGCCTCGATACGAGCGCCGCGCTGTTGTGGATGAAGAACAATGGGGTCCTGCCGTACGCCTACACGGCGAATCTGGGGCAGCCGGACGAGGCCGACTACGACGAAATCCCGCGCAAGGCTCTGCGCTATGGGGCAAAGGGCGCACGCTTGGTCGATTGCCGAGCCCAGTTGGTGGCTGAAGGCATTGCGGCCTTGCAGTGCAATGCCTTCCATGTTTCCACGGCCGGGGTCACTTATTTCAACACCACGCCTTTGGGGCGTGCCGTGACGGGCACCATGCTGGTGTCGGCCATGCGTGAAGATGACGTCCACATCTGGGGCGACGGCAGCACTTTCAAAGGCAATGATATTGAGCGGTTTTATCGCTACGGCCTGCTCACCAACCCGGATCTCAAGATCTACAAGCCTTGGCTGGACCAGCGTTTCATCGACGAACTCGGCGGTCGTGCCGAGATGTCGGTGTACCTGCAAGAAAACGGCTTCGACTACAAGATGTCCAAGGAAAAGGCCTATTCCACGGATTCCAACATGTTGGGTGCCACCCACGAGGCCAAGGATCTTGAACAGCTGAATTCTGGTATCCGCATCGTCGACCCCATCATGGGTGTGGCGTTCTGGAAGCCCGACGTATCCGTCAAGGCTGAAGAAGTCACCGTGCGCTTTCACGAAGGGCAGCCGGTGGCGCTCAATGGCGTCGAATTCTCCGACCCGGTTGAGTTGCTGCTTGAGGCCAATCGCATCGGGGGCCGCCATGGCCTGGGCATGAGCGACCAGATCGAGAACCGCATCATCGAGGCCAAGAGCCGCGGCGTGTACGAGGCGCCAGGCATGGCGCTGTTGCACATTGCTTACGAGCGCCTGGTCACGGGTATCCACAACGAAGACACCATCGAGCAATACCGCATCAATGGTATCCGGCTGGGCCGTCTGCTGTACCAAGGGCGCTGGTTCGACCCGCAGGCCATCATGTTGCGCGAAACTGCACAGCGCTGGGTTGCACGGGTCATTACGGGTGAAGTCGCCATCGAGCTTCGACGGGGCAATGATTTTTCGCTGCTTGATACCCGGTCTCCCAACCTGACCTACCACCCTGATCGTCTGACGATGGAAAAAGGGGAATCCATGTTCTCGCCGCTGGATCGCATTGGTCAGCTCACGATGCGTAATCTGGATATCGTTGACACGCGCGAGAAGCTGTTCACGTACACGCAGGCAGGCTTGCTGGCCAAGACGGGTGCATCCGACATCCCGCAGCTCAAGCAGGGCGGCAAGGACGAATAGCTGCCTGGGTAATCAGGGATAAAGGGGGCTGCTTGAAGAAGCAGCCCCTTTTTTGTGGCCGTGCCGCTGACTCATCCACATCAAGTACTAGATCTTTTGATGTAGATCAGGCTTTCGCCTCCGCCAAATGGCTAGTCATTCAACTCGATTCCACAGGTCGCGCAGGGTCTCTAGACTTGGTGTTCGTGAAGCATCGTAATAAGTGTTGCATTCCATGACATTGCGATGCTGGTCTGAACTGACGTAGAGACACAATGCTAAATGACTCTTCGACTTTCCTGTGTGTGGGGGCGCGGCCCTTGGGCCTCTTTGGTGCTGCTGGCTCTTTCGGCTGTTCTAGCCATAGGGGCGCACGCGGCTCAGGCGCACGCGGCTCAGGCGCACGCGGCTCAGGCGCAGCCCGAGAACTCAGCGGGCAAGATGCTGCCCGACGTGCCCCTGAATGGCGGGAGCTTGCAGCGAGATCCGCTGCGCGGGATCGTCATCAATCGGACCATGACGGTGCTCGGGTGGGATTTTTACACGGACTTTTCGGCGGTATGGCGGTCGTTGTACCCCGACTCCGAATTTACGCTGAACGTCGCAGAACGACCCACTGCGAAGTATGGCAGCGAAATCTGGGTCATCTATCGTGATCGGCCGCTCTTTCATACTTTCCTTTCGCCGGCCCGCTCTCGGGTCCGTGGAATTGCCAAGCAGGCTGTTGAAGCTGTTCATCAAGGCATCACGCAACTGGAAGAGCAGCGCAGGCTCTACACAGATCGTGACCTGGCCCCGGAGGAGTTCTAGATGAAGTACTTGCATGTCTCTTTTCGTTGGCAGGCCCTGGTAGTGCTGCTTTCGACTTCGGTGGTGGCTTTCGCGGTGTCGCCGGCATTTGCGGCCCAATTGACCTACAAGCCTGTGAATCCATCCTTCGGCGGCGATGCGTTCAATGGCAGTTTCCTGATGGGTATTGCACAACAGGAAAGCAGCCGCAGTTCGCCCAACCCACTGGCCAGTCTGGATCTTTCCTCTTTGAGCGATCTCGGCGGCTCACTGGACAGAATCGGCAACCAACTGGAGGCCATTTGTAGTGCGACAGCAAGCTGCAAGGCGGAGCCGAGCACGCTGAGCTCGAGTCAGACCCCTTGATGTCAAGCGCCCTCAATTCGTCTTCTTGACGTGGACCCCAACTCCCAACGTGACAGGCTGGCTCTCATGAATCTACGCAGTTTTTCGCTTGCTCTGCCCCGCATACGCGCGCTGCGCCTGTGCATGATGGTTTGCTGCACTCTTGCTCTGGGTGCCTGCGCGGCCGTCACGCAAACGCCCATAGGCGTCTCGGGTGCGGCCCAGCTGACCCCGCCAACGCCCACCGGGCTGGATCTCAAGAAACTGCCCCCTCCCGTGAGCAAGATCGTCGTGGCGGTCTACGGGTTCCGAGATGAGACGGGGCAGTACAAGCCGACACCGGACAGCGCATTTTCGACCGCGGTCACTCAGGGTGCGGCGTCCATGCTGATGAAGGCACTCAAGGATTCAGGTTGGTATGTGCCGGTTGAACGTGAAGGCCTGCAGTCGCTACTCACCGAGCGACGCGTTCTGCGTGCCGTGGTGGATGCGGACGCCAAGCAGGGCCGGCATGGGCCCGGTGTGGACAATCTGCTGCCAGCATCCATCATTCTTGAAGGCGGCATCATCGGTTACGACAGCAACGTTCGTACGGGCGGTCTGGGTGCCAAGTTCCTGGGCATAGGGATGTCCACTCAATACAGCGTCGACCAAGTCACGGTAAATCTGCGCGCCGTCAACGTCCAGACCGGTGAAGTCATCGATAACGTGTCGACTACCAAGACCATTTATTCGTATGAGGTTCACCCCAGTTACTTCCGCTTCGTCAACTTCTATGACTTGCTCGAGGCCGAGGGCGGCATGACCCACAACGAGCCCGCGCAACTGGCCGTTCGTGAAGCCATCGACGCCGCCGTAGTGCATCTGACCCTGCAGGGTATCGAGAACGACCACTGGCGGCTTCGGAATCCGGCTGACTGGCAATCGCCCTTGATCCAGCACTACCTGAAAGCGCAGAAGGATCAGGTTACGGTGACGCTGCGTGCGAGTCCGGATCAGGCCGGCGATGGCTCGGCCGTGAGCGGGAACTGGGGCGTTGCGTCGGACGCGGTCTCGCCCAATTCGATCGGGAGTAAATCATGAAGGCCACCGTAATGCGCGCTGTCAGCGTTCGTAGGACGTTTTCCACCCTTCTCGCCACAGGCACGCTGCTCGCGCTTCCTGTCACCGCATATTGTGCCGACCCCGATCTGGCCAGTCCCGAAGGTGTCATGGCCGTGACGACCCAGGTCGGGGTCCAGAACGACGCGTACATTTCACAGCGCGGTGCGAGCAAGACCGCCACCATCGCTCAAACGGGCGGCCTGAATATGGCAACCATCACTCAGACTGGCCTCAATGAGGCCGCCATTGCAACGCAGTATGGATCGGGGAATGTTGCGGGCATCATTCAGGCCGGTGTCAATGATGTCGCAGCCGTCCGCCAGTATGGCGTGGGTAATGATGCTTTCGTTGGGCAGTTCGGCAACAACCTGATGGCCAGCGTCAACCAGGTTGGCTTGTTGAACAAGGCTGTCGTCATCCAGCTCACGCCCGGCCTGCCGGTTCAGACGGTGAATCAGGTTGGCATAGGCAGAACCAGTTTGGTCATTCGCTGAAGAATCCAAGATCCGGGTAGGGGACCTCCGGATTCTTGGTAACCATGGTCCCATCGTATGTCAGGAGAGACCTCATGAGAACCAAGCTTTGTGTTGTTGCAGCCAGCGTCGCGTTGGCCTTTGCCGGATCGTCTGCCTTCGCGGCCCAATCCGGAACCTCTTACCAGAGTGGTGTCGCAAACGACGCATCCATCACTCAGGCCCTCAACGGTGATGCAACCGCCGTCATCGGGCAAGCGGGCGCCACGAATCACGCCTCGGTCGATCAGTCCAGCAATGCCGCGAATTTGCAGGCGGGTACCTATCAGTCCGGCGCCAGCAACAACAGTACGATCTTTCAGCGGGGCTACAACGAAGGGACTGGCACCAAGGTCGCCAATGTCTTTCAATCTGGTGTTGTGAATCTGAGTGATGTACAGCAGACCGGCTCAGGTGCGGTAACGGCCACAGTCATCCAGAGCGGTGCGGCCAACAACAGCAGCGTCTTGCAAGAAGGTCAAAACCCCGGTGAGATGAACATCATCCAATCCGGCGCTCGGAACAAGAGCGTTGCGAAGCAGGTGTCCAGCGGTACGAGCACACTGACGAACGTATATCAGTCTGGTGTATTGAACGACAGTGCGACCACGCAGAGCGGCTCAGGTGACCACATCGACGTGGTGCAATCAGGGGTCCGCAACAAGAGTAATGTGGTGCAGACGGCGTCGGGCTATGTCACCGGTGCCAGCGTGTATCAGGTTGGAATTGCCAACGATGCTGGAATCACGCAAGACCACGTGTCGCACTCCAGCGCATTCGTTCTGCAGGGTGGCGTCGGTAATAATGCAGTGATCTCGCAAACGGGCCCGGTTCCGACCCAAGTCGGGTCCAATTTGACCGCAGTCGCGGTCCAGTCGGGGGTCGGCAACGTGGCACATATCTCTCAAAGCCGTTAAACCTTGAAGTGTTCCGGGCCAGGCTCTGGCCCGGAGACGCGCTGCATCGACGCTATACGCTTGTGTTTGTCGATGCAGCGCGTAATCGTTGGAGGGCAATCGTGGTTGCAGCTGATATCAATCTTCAGGTATGGCTGGAAACGGTTCCGGATACGCATCCGGCTGTTGTCGTGCCTACCGTCGTCAGTAAGGTCGATGAGACGTTGCGGTACCAGGTCAAGGTCGCCCAGGCCGGGGCCGGTGGGTCGTCGTCGGTCAGCCAGGGGGGCAGCGCCACAGTGCGGGCGGGTCAGCCTACTGCACTGTCACGCTTTTCATTGAATGTCGGTGCGCACGATCGGTGCACCATCCAGCTGATTATTGCTGCCAATGGCCACACAATTGGTACCTACCAGTTCGAATGTCCGCGCTGACTGCAAAAGATTTCAAAAGTGTAAATTGTTATCCTAATACGAAATATTTGTTACTATAAACGTCCTGACCGTACAAGTGTCCTGGTGTCTCGTTTGGTGAGTTTGTGCTCTTGAATTCGGATGATGCCTCGAATTCAGCTATCGGAACTCACCAAACGGGACACTGTGTGGCAGGGAAGGACGCCTATGACATCGGTGATTGTGGTGGAGCCTAGCCATTTGATTCGGCTGGGTGTTGGGCACTTGTTGCGAGACGCATTACCAGGGATCAACTGCACTGGCCTGGATTACGATCAGCTCTTCGCGAAGTCTGCGGCGAAGATTCCCTGCGACTTGGCATTGTTGGCTGTGCCGGATGCCACCGACCGCATCCTCGAGGTTGTCGAGGCGGCCGTCATCAATCACGCGCCGAAATTCATAGTGCTGCTCACCGAGGAGCCGGTCCTGAGGTGTGATCTCTCTTCCCTGCCGGCCAGTTTGTCGGGTTATGTCTCGAAGTACGCCGAGGCCAGCGTGCTGATCGGCTCCATTCAGCTCGTATTGGCGGGCGGCAAGTGTTTTCCAATGCCTGGCGCGGCATACCGGCCAGATTCGGCTGATGGTGCCGGGGCGCCTGCCGGATCGCACCGCCCCAGGCGCCGTTGGTACGACCAGCTGGCTGCCGGTCGGCCACCTCCTCAGCCTCCGGCGAATTCCTTACCTGATCGTGGCCCGGAGCCGCAGCTTCCGCAGGCCTTTTTGATGGCATTTCGGGGGGATCGCCGCAGGGGCGGCTCACATTTGGCCGAAATACGGCCAACAATTCCGGCTGCCGTGGTGCAGCGTGAGTCGGCACTGCTGGGCCTGACAGCGCGTCAGTACGATGTCCTGGTTTTACTGGCGCGAGGCTATTCGGCCAAGCACATCAGTCGCGAGCTTGAAATAGCGGCTTCCACCGTCAAGACTCACGTGGATGCAATTTACAAGCGCTTGTCCGTCCATAGTCGGCACGCCGCCATTGTGAGGGCGTTTTCCAAGGGGGCGACGATGGGGCTCACCCCCGACCAATCGGATGAGGATACATTGCCACGGCAGATGTGCTGTTGATCTCAGACACGTGGCCACCGGCTCTCACCAAAAGGAGGAGCGATAGGCTGGTTAAAGCCTGTTGAAGACAGCCATAAAGATCGCCACAGCGGATTCAGGACTCCGCGGCTGCTTTGGGAGGTTGGTCGGTTTCGTCGGTCGTCTGCAAGTGGTTGCTGGCGGCGAAATCGCAGGCGAACTTCCAGGCCAAAGGTTCAAGTTGTCGAAGGCGATGGTCGATCAGAACACAGGGCACCCCATCCAGTACTCGGGGAGTCGCATATGGCGAGTAGGCCAATGGGTTACGGAGAGAGCCCTGGGGGCGAAACTGCGACAGCACACCTGCCAGGCGCTCAGCCCAGTCACTAGGTCTAAACCGCTGGCCTTCCAGGGTTCTACCGTGAATGATCAGATGCTGGACAGGGTCGCTCATGTGGATTCCAAAGACGGGACGCGCCCCAGAGTCTGGCGCATGAAACCCTCCTCGCCGCGCATTGTATCCGATCATCGTTTTGCGTGCGTTTCAGTCGCACGGTAAGATGAACCCTTTACGTCGGGTTTTCCATGTCTGCCGCCACTCCCACAGGGCCTTTGCGTCACTTCTTGCAGCTGCGTGACTTTTCTGAGGACGAGATCCATTACGTCATCGATCGCGCGCGCGTCATCAAGGACAAGTTCAAGCGCTATTTGCCGCACCATACTTTGCATGATCGCAATTTGGCCATGGTGTTCGAAAAGGCAAGCACTCGTACCCGTGTGTCGTTCGAAGCAGGCATGTATCAGCTGGGCGGCTCGGTCATTTACCTGACGACTCAGGGATCTCAACTGGGGCGTTCGGAACCCATCGAGGACACGGCGCGGGTCATATCACGCATGGTGGATCTCGTCATGATCCGCACTTTCGAGCAAACCCGCATTGAACGCTTTGCGGCGCATTCACGGGTACCGGTGATCAATGGCCTCACCAATGAATATCACCCGTGCCAGATTTTGGCTGACATCCTGACGTTTGTGGAACACCGGGGTCCCATCCGTGGCAAGGCCGTGGCCTGGATTGGGGATGCCAACAACATGTCCTACACCTGGCTGCAGGCTGCAGAGCTCTTGGGCTTCAAGCTGCAGGTATCGGGGCCGATCGGGTACCGTCTGGACCCTTTGCGGGTGGGGCAGCTCCCTGCCTCTGTGGTGCAGGAGTTTGACGATCCCCTGGATGCGTGTCGTGGCGCTGATCTGGTGACCACCGACGTCTGGACCAGCATGGGTTACGAGGCCGAAAACGAGGCGCGCCGCCTGGCGTTTGCCGATTGGTCAGTCGATGCCCGGCTCATGTCGGTGGCCAAGCCTGATGCGCTCTTCATGCACTGTTTGCCTGCCCATCGGGGTGAAGAGGTCTCGGGCGAAGTCATTGACGGCGCGCAGAGCGTCGTCTGGGATGAGGCCGAGAACCGTCTGCACGTGCAAAAGGCTCTGATGGAGTTTCTGTTGTTGGGGCACCAGAGCGCCTGAGGTGCACAGAAAGCCCACTGCCTGTGGATGACCGGCGGACTTCCGGAACAGAGGGTTGCGCAGTAAAAAAGGGTGCCAACAGGCACCCTTTTTTAGCAGTTCAAGCGCGCTTCGGAATCAGGCCAGTGCCTTGATAGCGGCCGACAGGCGGCTTTTATGGCGAGCTGCCTTGTTTTTGTGGATGATCTGTTTGTCGGCAACGCGATCGATCACGCCGCTGGTTTGCTTGAAGACTTCGTTGGCAGCAGCCTGGTCACCCGCATCAATCGCCTGGCGCACACGCTTGATGGCCGTGCGCAGCATCGAGCGCATGCTGGCGTTGTGTTTATTGTGGGCAACGGCCTGGCGGGCGCGTTTACGAGCTTGTGCAGAATTGGCCATAGGGTATTGTTCGAAATTTAAGTAGGTGCGCCGTTTGAACTGGAACGCGAAAGACTGAAGATTCTATCTTACAGGCGTCTTCGTGTAAAGTCGCGCGGCCGAAAACCGAATAAAAACAAAGTGCTGAAGTAGACCAGGCCCGAAGCCAGCAGCACCAGCAGGAGCCAGCCCACGCGTTCACCGGGGTGATGGCCCAGGGAGATCCAGTCAAGGTGCCGCTGAGCCCAGAGCAGAACGATCGCCAGAGCCCCCAATGCGGGGATCAGTCGCATACTAAACATCGGCCAGCCTGGATGGGGCACATAGATGCCGCGCTTGCGTAGTAGAACCACCAGGCTGAGTGCGTTGGCGCTCGCGCCCAGACCAATCGAAAGCGCGAGGCCTGCGTGAGCCAGCCACGGGACGAACACCACGTTCAGGAGTTGCGTGAAAATCAGGACGGCCACGCCGATTTTGACAGGGGTGCGGATATCCTGCTTGGCGTAGAAGCCAGGCGCCAGGATCTTGATGGCCAGAAGGCCCAGCAGGCCGACTGAGTAGGCCATGACTGCTACCTGAGTTTGCGCCACGTCGTGTGCATTGAAGGCGCCGTAGTTGAAGAGTGTGGCTACCAGGCCGTCCGAGAGCAGTGCCATCCCCAGTGCAGCCGGCAACCCCAGAAGGAGCACGAGCCGCAGTCCCCAATCCAGCAAGGCGTTGTATCCCGCCTGGTCGTGGTTGGCATGCGCGGCCGACAGGCTCGGAAGCAGGACGGTGCCCAGCGCCACTCCCAGAAGCGCCGTGGGAAATTCCATGAGGCGATCGGCAAAGGAAAGCCAGGTCACGCTGCCGGGTGCGAGCCATGTGGCGATGTTGGTATTGATGAGCAGTGAGAGCTGCGCCACCGACACTCCCAGGGTCGCAGGCAGCATCTGGCGCAGGATTCGACGCACGGTGGGGTCCTGCCAGGCATTGCGCAGCCCCGAGCCGTACCGTGGCAGCAGCCCCAACTTGCCTAGAGCGATCCACTGAACGGCCAGTTGCAGCACACCACCGATGAGGACACCGACGGCGAGTGCGTGAATGGGCTGCTGCATCCGGGCTGCCAGCAACAGGCTCGCGCCGATCATGGAGAGGTTGAGCAGAACGGGCGTGAAGGCTGGGACCGCGAATCGGCTGAATGTGTTGAGCACACCCGAGGCGAATGCAATCAGAGACATGCAGATGATGTAGGGGAACATCAGCCGCGTCATCCAGACGGCCTCTGAAAACTCGTGGGTCCGCGATGCGTGCCGCATGCCGCTGGCCATGGCCGTCACCACCCAGGAAGCCCCCAGAATGCCCACGGCGGTGACTCCGCATAGCGTGAAGAAGAGCGTCAGAGCGACGCGGTCCAGCAGAACGCGCAAGGCCTGGCGGTCGCCGCGTTCACGCACTTCTCCGAGGATGGGGACAAATGCCTGAGAGAAGGCACCTTCGGCAAACAGGCGTCTGAGCAGATTCGGGATGCGAAAGGCCACCCAGAAAGCGTCAGTGAGCGCACCCGCACCAAAGACGCTTGCGATGAGCACGTCGCGCACCATGCCAGTGACGCGAGAAAACAAAGTCAGGCCGCTGATGGTGGCGGCCGAGCGCAGCAGACTCATGCAGGCAGGTTACCTGGGCGCCATGCGGATGGCGCCGTCCAGGCGGATGGTTTCGCCATTGAGCATATCGTTTTCAAGGATGCTGATGACCAGCTTGGCATAGTCTTCAGGACGACCCAGGCGAGAAGGGAAGGGCACGCTGGCTGCCAGCGAATCCTGGACCTCTTGAGGCATGCCAAAGAGCATGGGCGTACCGAAGATGCCGGGGGCGATTGTCATGCAGCGAATGCCGGACCGCGACAGGTCGCGCGCAATGGCGAGTGTCATGCCGACGATGCCGGCCTTGGAGGCGGCGTAGGCGGCTTGGCCGATTTGACCATCGTAGGCAGCGACCGAGGCCGTGTTGATGAGTACGCCGCGCTCTCCGGTGGGTTCTGGTGTGTTTGCGGTCATGGCTTCAGCAGTCAGGCGCGCCATGTTGAAGCTGCCCACCAAGTTGATGTCGATAACCTTGCGAAACAACGCCAGCTCATGGGGACCTTGTTTGCCGACAATACGAGCGGCAGGCGCAATGCCTGCGCAGTTCACCAGCCCCCAGAGTGGGCCGCTGGAGGTGGCGGTGGAAACGGCAGCCTGAGCGTCCTCTTCGGAGGTCACGTCGCAGTGCACGTAGGTCTGTCCGAGTTCGCGGGCCAGTGCCTGGCCCGCCTTATCCTGCACGTCGGCGAGAACGACACTGGCCCCCCGTGCCACCAGGGCGCGCGCCGTCCCTGCGCCTAGTCCGGACGCCCCACCGGTGATGATGAATTGCTTGTGCTCGATGTCCATGGAGGTGTCCGACGAGTCACGCGGCCTGACAGGCGCGCAGGATGTTGAGGATGCGCTCGCGGATTTCGTCCACGGAACCCACGCCAGAGATTTTGGCGTACTGGGGTGCCGCAGGGTCTCCGGTGGCAGCCCATCCAGAGTAGTAGTCCACGAGAGGTCGCGTTTGGTCTCGGTACACCGACAGGCGGTGGCGCACGGTTTCTTCGCGGTCGTCGTTGCGCTGAATCAGTGTTTCACCGGTTTCGTCGTCCAATCCCTCGCGTTTGGGGGGGTTGAACTTGACGTGGTAGGTGCGCCCGCTGGCAACGTGAACACGGCGCCCGCTCATGCGTTCGATGATCTGTTCTTCGGGGACAGCGATTTCGATGACGCAGTCCAGGGCAACGTGCGCTGATTTCAGCGCATCCGCTTGGGGAATCGTCCGGGGGAAGCCATCGAAGAGGTAGCCGCCCTTGCAGTCCGGTTGTTGGAGCCTGTCGCGTACCAGCCCGATGATGATGTCGTCCGACACGAGTCCGCCGCTGTCCATGACCTTCTTGGCCTCGAGGCCAAGAGGAGTTTGCGCCTTGACCGCTGCCCGCAGCATGTCGCCCGTCGAAATTTGTGGAATTCCGAATGCCTCGGTGATGAAAGCTGCCTGGGTGCCTTTACCCGCCCCTGGGGGGCCCAGCAGGATCAAACGCATGATTTCCTCCGAAAGTTCATCAATTCTTGAAATTTTTCCGATTATGCCGCAAGGAGCGCCCCCACGCATGGTCGGGTGTCAATTCTTGGGTGTACCTGGGCCGAACAGCGCACGCACGCGGGCGAGGTCTTGCACGGTGTCGACACCGCGGGCCGGTGCAGATTGTGTCTGGTGCACGACGATCTCAAAGCCTTGTTCCAGGGCACGCAGCTGCTCGAGGGATTCGACCTGCTCCAGGTACCCAGCCGGGAGGGTCGGGTACTGGCGCAGAAACCCGGCCCGGTACGCGTAGAGCCCAATGTGATGCCAGGCTTGCAACCCGGGTGCGAGCCGCTGTTGGCCGTCAGCCAGTGCGTCGCGGTGCCAGGGAATGGGGGCGCGGGAGAAGTACAGCGCGCGGCCTCGTGTATCGCACACCACTTTGACGGCGTTGGGGTCGAACAGGGTATCGGCGTCGCGGACCGGGCTTGCGCACGTGGCGATGGCGGCCTGAGGGCGCTGTGAGAGCAGATTGGCTACAGCATCGACTAAAGTGGGCTCGATGAGCGGTTCGTCACCTTGAACGTTGACGACGATGGCTTCGTCTGGGAGGCCCAGCGTCGTCGCGACCTCTGCCAGGCGATCGGTTCCTGTGCGGTGGCCGCGGCGTGTCATGAGGGCCTCGACCTTGTGCGCGTGCGCTGCATCCGCAATGGCCGGGTCGTCGGTGGCAATGAGTACCCGTGACGCCCCTGAGAGTGCCGCCTGACGTGCAGTGCGGATCACCATGGGGAGCCCGCCAATGTCGAGCAAGGGCTTGCCAGGGAGCCGAGTGGACTCTGCTCGTGCCGGGATGACGACGGTGAAATTCATGCGCCGTGGGCGGCAGTGTCAAGCACGCGGGCCTCGTCTGGCAGCATGATGGGTACCCCGTCGCGGATGGGATAGGCGAGCTGATCTGCGAGGCACGCCAGCTCCTGGCGCTCGCGATCGAAGCGCAAGGGCCCCTTGCAGACAGGGCACACGAGGATCTGCAACAGACGGTTTTCCATGGGAATAGGGGTGCGGCAGCCAGTGACAAAAGACACAGTTTAATGCCTGTCGCCAGGCTTGTGCGTACGACGGTCCTGGAGGCGGCGCAGCTGAGCGCCCAGGGTGATCAGCCACGATGGGTCGTCGAATTGCGCGGCCACTTCCACGACCCAGAGGCGGGCATCATCCAGATGTGCACATTTGACGGCGTCCTTGGCCGTGATCAGGATGGGACTTGCCGCAAATCCGTTCAGGTGCGTGGCGTTCAGCGTGCCGTGGTCCGGAAGGGCCAGTGTCTGCACGAGCTTGACGCCTTGCGTGCGCAACATGGAAAAGAATCGCTCAGGGTGGCCAATCCCGGCCACTGCGCCGCATTCAGTGGCGGGAAACTGTGCGCGCCATTGTGACCATGTCAGGGTGTGTCCTCCGTTTGCGAGTTGCCGGCACTGCTTGGGCACCAGGCGCAGCGCGACCATCGGTGCCGTCCCGGCCTGTTGCGTGGGCGTGCGCTGCACTTCATTCGAGCCCAGTTGCGTGACGATCCATTGCACGTTGGAGAGGCGGCCAGGTGGTTCACGCAGAGGCCCCGCAGGAAGTAGGCGCCCGTTGCCGATTCCGCGCCCATCCTGGACCGCGATTTCAACGTCTCGGGCCAGGGCCCGGTGTTGCAGTCCGTCGTCGGCGATGAGGACGTCCACTTCTGGATGAGTGTGCAGCAGGTGGCGGGCGGCCAGGCTTCTGTTCGGGTGTACGGCGACGGGGACTCCTGTAGCTGCGTGGAGCAGTGCGGGTTCGTCACCGAGGTGAGATGCTGAGCCTCCACCGTCGCTCAGATGGGGCTTGGGGCCTATCCGTGTGCCGTAGCCCCTGCTGATGAGGCCAGGCTTCCATCCCTGGGCGAGCAGCGTCTGGCAGACCGCCTGGGCGACCGGTGTTTTTCCCGTGCCACCCAAGAGGATGTTCCCAATGACCACGACGGGAACCGGCGCGCGCCAGGCGCGCTGCGCCTGACCCGCAAGGTGGTGCTGCGATATCAGCCCATAGATCCAGGAAAAAGGAAGCAGGAGCGTGCTGACGAGCCCTTTATGGCACCAGGCCGCGAGCAGCAGGTCTTCGAGCCACCTCCTCACGGGCCGTCCTGGGTGAGGAAATGTACGCGAGTGATGTGGGCCAACCGTGCAGCCTCCAGCGCGCGCACCACCGAACCGTGGGTCGCCAGCCGGTCGGCGTCGATACTCAGGGTCGCGTCGGGCTTCGCGGCGGCGGCTTGTTGCAGGGCGTCCGCCAACGCCTGATCGCTGTCGGCGTTGACGTAGCTGCCGTTCAGCGCATAGAGCCCATCCCGGCTGATGGCGAGATTCAAGGTCGGTGTTTGCTCGATTGCGTCAGCCTGTGCCTGAGGCAGCGACACGTTGAGCTGGCGCTGCTGCGTGAACGACGTAGAGGCTGCCAGGAAGATCAGGATCACCAGCAAGACGTCGATGAGCGGGATCAGGTTGATCTCAGGTTCTTCTTGAGTACCTTCAGGCCGGAAGTTCATGATGCGTTGCGCCGGCTGATGAGTCGATTCAGCGCGCCGGCTTCACGCTCCATGGTGTGTGTGAAGTAATCGACCCGGGAACGGAAATAGCGATGAAACGCCAGGGCAGGGACTGCGATGAGAATGCCGAATCCCGTGTTGTACAGCGCGATCGATATGCCATGAGCCAGAAGCCCGGGGTCGCCGCTGTTGGGCGTGTAGGCGCCGAAAATCTCGATCATGCCCACGACGGTGCCAAAGAGCCCAAGCAGGGGCGCGATGACCGAAATCGTAGCCAAGGTGGGCAAGTAACGGTTCAGTCGCCAGGACACGTCGCGCCCCGTGTCTTCGATGGCCGACAGGCGCCAGGCCTCATCCTGTTGACGTTGTGCCGCGACCTCGGCAAGGATTCGCCCCATGGGGCTGCGTCGCGCCAGACGCAGGATGGCATCGGGTTCGTCTTGTTGCCGGCGCATGAGTTCGAGTACCTGCTCTGGCAGCCCCGACGGCATGATCTGGCTGGTTCGCAGTGCCAGGAAGCGTTCTATGATGATGGCCAGTGTGACGACCGAGGTGGCGACCAACAGCCAGATCGGCCAGCCGGCAGCTTGGATGATGTCCAGCACGATCCAGTTCCTTTGAAAACAGTGCCGCACGGCGGCGAGCCGTTATTTTAAGACGAGTATCCGCACCACGACTGGCTCCGTGCGCAGTATCCACAGAATCTGTGGATAATTCTGTGTACAAGGTTCGCAAGCGGCATGATTCATGCCTTCTGGCAGTCGATTGGTTATTTTTTACACAGTTTGGCGCATATTTATTAACGTATATAAATCAATAACATGCGATCGTTTGTTGATGTTGATCTTGATGAATTGAGCTGACAGGCCTGAAAACAGGTGTGTTTGACAAGGCTAGGGCTTCTGTGGATAGGTTTAAATGAGTTTTTCTGATTTCCCCCCTTCAAAAGTGGCATCTGGCCTACCTTCCTCTGCCGAAGATGAGGTGTTGAGCGTCTCTGCGCTGAATCACCGTGTGGCCCGCTTGCTGGAAGCGGGGATTCCAAGGGTATGGGTTGCTGGAGAAGTGTCGAATTTCACTCGGGCAGCGTCCGGGCATTGGTATTTTTCCATCAAGGACGAGTCAGCGGCAGTGCGTGCGGTCATGTTCAGGGGGCGCACCCAGTCTGTCGGTTTTGTCCCGCGTGTCGGGGACCGATGCGAATTTCGCGTGCAGGTCTCTCTTTATGAGCCCCGAGGGGATTATCAGGTTCAAGTCGAAACATTGCGACGGGCGGGCCGAGGGGACTTGCACGAAGCCTTCCTGCGGTTGCGCGACCGCTTGGTGCAAGAGGGGCTTATTGCCCCCGAAAAAAGACGCCCCATCCCCGAGATGCCGCGCGTGGTTGGCGTTGTCACTTCGCTGGCCGCGGCGGCTTTGCGTGACGTGCTGTCGGTGTTGAAGCGGCGGGCTCCCCACGTGCGCGTCATCGTGTATCCTGCCCCCGTGCAGGGGCAGGAGGCCGCCGCGCAGCTGTGTACCGCTTTGACAACTGCCAGCCTGCGTTCCGAGGTCGATGTGCTGCTGCTCGTTCGTGGGGGGGGCAGCATCGAGGACCTCTGGTGCTTCAATGACGAGAACCTTGCGCGTACCGTTGCCGCCAGCCCGATTCCCGTCATCAGCGGGGTAGGCCACGAGACCGACTTCACCATTGCCGACTTTGTGGCGGACCTGCGGGCGCCTACCCCAACTGCGGCTGCCGAACTATGTTGTGTGTCTCGCTTGCAGGCTTGGGGCCGGGTTAGCGTGTTGACCGAGCAACTGGCTCGTGGGCAGCGGCGGCGCCTTGAGCAGGCTGCGATGCGCCTGGATCGAGCAACGTCCCAACTGGTGTCTCCGGCGCGGCAAGTGCTGCAGTGGCGCCAGCGGCTGTCACGTGCAGTAGACGCCTTGCGGGTGGTGGCTCAGTATCCGCTTGAGGTGCGTTCTCAGCGCTTGCGGGCGGCGCGCGGAATGCTGCAGGCGCTGGACCCCCGTGGGGTCCTTCAGCGTGGCTACGCGATCGTTCATCGAAGAGACGGGACAGTGGCCCAAAATGCGTTAGACTTGAAGACAGATGAGCCGCTCGATATTGAGTTGGCGCGAGGCTTTGCTGTTGCGCGCGTGATTCGTAGCGGGGATACGCTCTAGGTGCCAGCCCGTTGGGCCCGCGCCCTTTCGATTCGTTCAATGATTTTGAAGGAAATGTCATGGCTTTTACTCTGCCGAAGCTTCCATATGCACTGGATGCGCTTGCTCCGCATATTTCGAAAGAAACCCTGGAATATCACTATGGCAAGCACCATGCGGGCTATGTCACGAAACTGAATGCCGCCATCGAGGGCACGGAGCTTGCAGCGCTGAGCCTCGAAGACATCATTCGCAAGGCCACCGGCGGTGTGTTCAACAATGCCGCCCAAGTCTGGAACCACACCTTCTACTGGAACAGCCTCTCGCCTAACGGTGGCGGCGAACCCAGCGGCGCCTTGCGTAAGGCCCTGGAAGCCAAATGGGGTGGCGTCGACGCATTCAAAGCCGAATTCTCCAAGCAAGCGGGCGCGAACTTTGGCTCAGGCTGGACGTGGCTGGTGAAAAAGTCCGATGGCTCGCTGGCCATCGTCAATACCAGCAATGCAGGTACCGTCGTCAACACCAACGACAAGGCGCTTCTGACCTGTGACGTCTGGGAACATGCTTATTACATCGACTACCGCAATGCGCGTCCGTCTTATCTCGAGCATTTCTGGCATCTGGTGAACTGGGATTTCGCCGCGAAGAATCTGGGCTGATTAGTTTTCGCCTGGCCTCTGGTCACTGCTCATGCGGTGTCTGGTGTCCAGGGGTATGGAAGCTCACTAAAAAACCACCGTGCATGCGTACGGTGGTTTTTTATTGGGTTTTCGTGAACCAGGGTTGCTGGGGTGGCGGAGGCAGGCCGTTGACGAGTGTGCCCACCCCAACCCCGTTTGTGGTGAACCATCCCTGATTCATTTCCAGCGCCGTCGTGATGGGCGAAGGCGGGCAGTGCGGTTGCAGGCTCTGAGCCTGCATGTCTTGAATCGACACGATGCGTCCTTGCGTATCCATGAATGCGATGGAAAGCGGCAGCAGGGTGTTTTTCATCCAGAAGCAATATGCGGAATCGGGTGGGCCGAGGACGAACAGCATGCCGTCGTCACGGGCCAGCGTAGTCCGATCCATCAGGCCATCCCGCATGCGGGCGGGCGTGTCGGCAAGCTCTACCTGAATCGTGTGGTGGCCGATTGAAAGTGACACCGTGGGAAGTGGTGGTTGTGCCGCTGCTGGCATTGCGATGACCAGGGCCAGCCAAGACAGCGCACGACCAAAAGCAGGGCACCGATTGGGCCCTGCATTGCAGTAAAGTTGCAAGTGTGTTCCTGGCTCAGGCGGCCGTAATATTGAGCGCTTGCTTGCCCTTCGGACCTTGCGCTATGTCGAACAGAACCTTTTGACCTTCTTTGAGAGTCTTGAAGCCATTCATTTGAATCGATGAGAAATGCGCGAAAAGGTCTTCGCCCCCATTGTCGGGAGTAATAAAACCAAACCCTTTGGCATCATTGAACCATTTAACCGTCCCGGCCAACTTTTGTGACGCTTCGGTGCTTTCGATGGATTCCGACATGCAAACTGCCTCTCGACTATAGTGTAAGGTTCATACGCCTCTGACCGTCCGGTGCGGGCGACCACAGGGATACATCGATCATGCTGAATTCAGTATCGTTCAGTCAACTATGGAAATCACTAAGTCTTGAAGTATGTCCACTGTGATTCAAAACCAGCGTGAGTTAAAGAGCGACGCGCTTCCAGCTCGCCTGGCACCCCCTCCGCTTTATCAGGTAGTGCTGCTGAACGACGACTATACGCCCATGGATTTCGTTGTGCGGGTGCTTGAGGTAGTGTTTCACAAGGCCGACGCCGAAGCTGAGCGCATCATGCTTCAGGTGCACCATCAGGGTCGGGGCATCTGCGGCATCTACACGCGCGATGTCGCTGCGACGCGCGTCGATCGTGTGTTGCATATGGCACATGCCGGACAACATCCCCTGCAGTGCCTCATGGAACCCGTTCCCGCGCCGTAGTGTGTTGCGTAGGCGGGAACTCCGAAAGCGTTTGCCAGTCTCATCTGGCGGGTAATCCCTGTGGCGAACCCTGCAGTCATTTAGTCATAGAATAGGGGCAACGGATTGGTTCATCCGCTCCGATATGCGATGGAGGAAGCGTGATTTCCGAAGAGCTTGAAGTCAGCCTGCACATGGCGTTTGTCGAGGCCCGCGCGGCCCGGCACGAATTCATCACCGTCGAGCACCTGCTCTTGTCCTTGCTGGATAACGCCTCGGCCGTCGAGGTCCTGCGGGCCTGCGCGGCCGATGTCGAGTTGCTGCGCCAGGACCTGCGCAAGTTCATTGCCGAGAACACCCCTGTTTTTCCAGGCGGCGGAGAAGTCGACACGCAGCCCACGCTGGGTTTCCAGCGCGTGATTCAGCGTGCCATCATGCATGTGTCATCGAACGGCTCAAGCAAGGCCGCCGTCACCGGCGCCAACGTGCTGGTGGCCATGTACGGCGAAAAAGATTCCCACGCGGTGTACTTTCTGGTCCAGCAGGGTGTGTCGCGGCTCGACGTGGTGAACTACCTGTCCCATGGGATTACCAAGGCCCCCGAAGAGCCTTTGTCGTCGGATGGTGGGCGGCAAGATCCTCCGGCCTCCGATCCCAAGCCCGAGCAGCAGAAGTCGCCGCTCGAAACCTATTCCACCGATTTGAATGCCGAGGCGCTCAAAGGCAACATCGATCCTCTGATTGGCCGCGAAGACGAAGTCGAGCGCGTCATTCAGGTGTTGTGCCGCCGCCGCAAGAACAATCCTTTGCTGGTGGGAGAGGCCGGTGTGGGCAAGACGGCCATCGCCGAGGGGCTCGCCTGGCGCATCACGCAGGGCGACGTGCCCGACGTGCTGCATGGCATGCAGGTATATGCGCTCGACATGGGGGCATTGCTGGCCGGCACCAAATACCGGGGGGATTTCGAGCAACGCCTCAAGCTGGTGCTCAAGTCGCTGAAGGACAACCGGCAGGCCATTCTCTTCATCGACGAGATTCACACCTTGATTGGTGCGGGCTCGGCGTCCGGCGGTACTCTGGATGCCTCGAATCTGCTCAAGCCGGCGCTCTCTTCGGGCCAGCTGAAGTGCATCGGCGCCACCACCTATACCGAATATCGCGGAATCTTCGAAAAAGACCACGCGCTTGCGCGTCGGTTCCAGAAGATTGACGTGCCCGAGCCTTCTGTCGAACAGACGATTCAGATTCTGCGCGGACTCAAGGCACGCTTCGAAGCCCATCACCAGGTCCGGTTTTCGGGGGCTGCAATCACGGCCGCGGCAGAGCTTGCGGCACGCCACATCAGTGATCGCTTCCTGCCGGACAAAGCGATCGATGTCATCGATGAGGCGGGTGCCGCACAGCGTCTGCTGCCCAAGTCACGCCAGAAAAAATTGATCGGACGCGCCGAAATTCAAGCGACCGTGGCACGCATCGCGCGCATCCCGCCGCAGAACGTCTCCACCGATGACAGGCATCGCCTGGCTACGCTGGAGCGTGACCTCACGGCTGTGGTGTTTGGACAGGATCGGGCCATCGCGGCTCTCTCGGCGTCGATCAAGATGGCACGTTCCGGGCTGGGCCGGCCTGATAAACCCATTGGTTGCTTCCTGTTTTCGGGCCCCACGGGTGTGGGTAAAACCGAGGTTGCTCGCCAGTTGGCGTTTGTGCTGGGCATCGAGCTGCTGCGGTTCGACATGTCCGAATACATGGAGCGGCATACAGTGTCTCGCCTGATTGGCGCGCCTCCGGGGTACGTGGGTTTCGATCAGGGGGGGTTGCTGACCGAAGCAGTGGCCAAGCAGCCGCATTGTGTCCTGTTGCTCGATGAAATCGAAAAAGCACATCCTGACGTCTACAACATTTTGCTGCAGGTGATGGATCACGGCACCCTGACGGATAACAATGGCCGCAAGACCGATTTCCGTAACGTCATTCTGGTCATGACGACCAATGCCGGTGCAGACGTCCTCAATCGCAACACGATCGGGTTTGCGACGCCGCGGCGCACGGGCGACGAGATGTCCGAGATCAAGCGGCTGTTCACGCCCGAATTCCGCAACCGGCTCGATGCCATCATCGGGTTTTCGGCGCTTCCTCGCGAAGTCATCATGCAAGTGGTGGATAAATTCCTCATGCAGCTTGAAGACCAGTTGCACGAAAAGCACGTTGATGCCGTCTTTACGCCGGCCTTGCGCGCGTATCTGGCTCGCGAAGGCTTTGATCCGGCCATGGGCGCGCGTCCGATGCAGCGCCTTATTCAGGACACGATCCGGCGTGCCCTTGCCGACGAGCTCCTGTTTGGACGCCTGGTCCACGGAGGACAGGTCGAGGTCGACCTGGATGCCCAAGGCCATGTCGTTCTGAATTTCTCGGATGATTCGGGTGACGCTGGCGTGGCACCGGCTCCGTCGCATCCGGAGCCTGAGCTCGTGGACTGATGCCGCACCGGCCGCTGATTGCCTGTTCGTTCTGCGGCACGGTGCACGGCCGTGTTGATCCAGAGCCAGGTGGGCGTGCATTGTGCCATTGCTGTCATTGCGAGCTTTATCGCCGAGGTCGGCTGTCAGCCGAGCAGTGGGTTGCACTGGCTTGGGCGGGCCTTATCGTGTTTGCCTGGGCACAGGCGTTTCCGATCGCGCACCTGTCCATTCTTGGCTTGGACGTGAACGTCACGTTCTGGCAGGCCCTTCGGCTGAGCTGGGATCGCGGCTATTATGGCGTCTCGGTGATGGCGGGGCTGGTCGGGTTCTGGTTCCCGCTCATGCGAATTGCGCTGACCCTATGGGCACTGCAGTCGATTGTTTCGCACCGCCCCCTGCCCGACCTGAGCAGACCATTGCGCTGGCTGGGCTGGCTCACTCCCTGGGCCATGGCGTCAGTCCTGGTGCTTGCCATGCTGGTGGCCTTCGTGAAGCTTGCTGGGCTCGCACAGGTGCAGATCGGGCCCGGTCTGCCCGGATTCTTTGCGCTGATTTTTCTGATTGCAGGGTTGAGCCGCTGGGATGCGCATGCGCTTTGGCGCCTGGCTGAAGACCGGGGGAGAGTGTCTGCCTCAGGTGTGCTGGGCCAGGGGGTAGACTGCGCCGAGTGTGGTTATGTACAACCGTCGTCTGTTTCGGGTCGGTGCCGACGCTGCCACGGGAGGTTGCGCGGTGCCGGGCCAGGTTATCGGGCAGAGGTCTGGGCGTTGGTGCTTGCAGCAGCACTTTTTTATATCCCTGCAAACCTTCTTCCTGTAATGCGGGTGCAGACCCTTCTGGGTGGGAGCAATCACACGATTCTCGGTGGGGTGCTGGAGCTTTGGCGCGTGGGGTCCTGGGATCTCGCACTGATTGTGTTCGTCGCCAGTGTGATGGTGCCTGTGACGAAGCTGTTCGCCCTGGCCTTTTTGCTGCTGCATCCCGATCCAGCCAGTGTCGAACAAGGCCGCCGCCAGACGCGACTTTACGAAATCGTGGAGCGGATTGGCCAATGGTCCATGCTGGACGTATTCGTTGTGGTGTGGCTCGCCGCCATGGCGAATTTTCCAGGGCTTTCGCAGATCCAGATCGGACCTGCAGCCTTGAATTTTGGAATGGTCGTAGTCCTCACCATGGCAGCGACGCTGCGGTATGATCCGCGACGGGACTGGAAATCATTGCGGGAGCGGGTGCATGACTGAAGAGGGTCAGCCGATAGAATCTTTCCCGGAGCCTGCGATACCTGTTCTGGTGTCGAGGCGGCGTTGGCATTGGTCATGGGTCTGGCTGGTTCCGTTGCTTGCGCTTGCGGTGGCTCTTTCGCTATTGGCCTCGGTCTGGGTGCGCACGGGGCCGACAATTACCATCAACTTTCCAACGGCAGCGGGCCTTGCGGTCGGCCAGACCAAGTTGCGGTATCGCGACGTGGAAGTCGGTGAGGTCAAGCACATTCGCGTATCGGATGATCGTCGCCAGGTGCAGGTTGAAGTTCAGCTCCGGCGCAGTGGCGCGCAGTACATCACACAGAAGGGCTCAAAGTTCTGGATTGTGCGCCCACAGGTAAGCCTTGCTGGCATATCGGGCCTGAATACTCTGATTTCCGGTGAATATCTGAGCGTTGATGCTCCGACCCGTATCGAGGGCAGCCCGACCTATTCGTTTCAAGGATTGGAATACCCACCCGAAGTCCTCAATGGACAGGAAGGCACCCGGTTCGTGCTGCAGTCTGATGATTTGGGATCCCTGTCCGTGGGGTCGCGCGTGTATTACCGCCGTGTCGAGGTAGGGCGCGTAGTGGGTGATTCCATGGCTCCTGATGGCCGGTCAGTCAAAATTCAAATCTTCGTGCGCAAGCCCTATGACAAATTCGTGACGCGCGACACGCGCTTCTGGAATAGCAGTGGGGTTGATCTTTCGGTGTCGACCGATGGGGTACAGCTTCGCACAGGGGGATTGGCGGCGATTCTCAATGGCGGGGTGGCGTTCGCTCAGGCAGATGAATCTACTTCTTATGATGGGGTTGCTGATTTGACTCCTGCCAAGGCCGACAGTACCTACACGTTGTTCGCGACGCGGGACCTGGCTCTGGCTGATCCGAACGGCAAGGCTACCTCGATCGAACTTCACTTCGATCAGTCTGTGCGTGGCCTGAAAGTGGGTGCTGCCGTAGATTTTCATGGGCTTGAAATCGGCAAGGTGGTGGACATCGACGTGGAATACGATAGCCGTCGCAAACGCTTCTATGTTCGGGTCAGGGCCTTGGTGTATCCGATGCGGTTCAGTGACGCGTATCGGTCACTGGTGAAGGCCGAGCATGGTAAAGAAGGCCGGGCCTTGCTTGAGCCTCTGATTCAACATGGCCTGCGGGCTCAACTGCGTTCGGCCAGCCTGTTGACGGGGCAGCAGTACGTAGCGCTGGATTTTTTCCCCGACCAGAAGGGCATCCCTGTTCCGCAGTCGCCCGCCACTACCAGTGGTTATCTGGTGCCTACCATCCCGGGTAATTTTGATCGCCTGCAGGGGCAACTGGCCAACATCGTGACCAAGTTGGACGCAGTGCCCCTGGATGGGATTGGCAAAGAGCTTCAGGCCAACTTGAAGGTGCTGCGTGCCTTGCTGTTGCGATTGAACGGCCAGGTCGCACCGCAAGCCACGCGGACGTTGAAGTCGGCCGAGCGCTCGCTGGATCATGTGAGTCAGGCACTGAGTCCCGACGCACCTTTGGTGGGAGGCTTGCAAGAAACGCTGCAAGAGCTTGATCGAGCGGCGCGCAGCCTGCGCCAGTTGTCGGATACTTTGCAGGCACATCCTGACGTGCTGTTGCGGGGCCAGGCCCCTGATCATCTGCACTAGGAGTCCACGCATGAACTGGAAACATTGTCTGGGTTTGGCTCTTGCTGTATTTCTGTCTGGATGTGCTTCGCCACAGCTGCGTTATTACAGTCTGGCAGGAGCATCTACGGCAGCCAGGGTCATACCTGAAGCATTGGCGCCCGCTGGCTACGAGTTGTCGTTGCGGGTATCTCGTATCCCGGCCGAGGCCGACAGGATTCAGTTGGTCGTGGTTGATCCGGCACGCGCGCCGGCGGTGCAGGTGCTGAATGACTCTCTTTGGGTCGCTCCTCTACGCGATCAGCTTCAGAGCCAGCTTGGCACAGAGGTCGCGCAACGGCTTCGAGTTCCTCGGCGCATCGGTTCGTCTGTTGCAGCAGGAGGACTCCCCACGCGGGATATCGTGGTGCAAGTGACTCGATTTGGCCTGGTCTGGGGGAGTGCAGCCTGGCTGAATGCGACGTGGACCGACCGTGTCCCTGGCACCAGAGGAGTGAAGGTCTGCCAAGCATCTCTGTCTCGGCCTGCCGGCGCGAGCGTGTCGTCGCTGGTGCAGGCACAGCAGCATTTGGTTTCACAACTGGCGCGGCTTATCGCTCAACCGGCAGCCGGCGCTTCTGAGGCGGCTGCACCCAATATCGTTTCAAAAGGTTGTACCTTTTAGCACTTTCGGGTTAACCATAATGGCAATAGCAGGTACAACCGTCTAGCATTCGCTAAGAGCCGGGGCTGTTCCCGGCCTTGGCTTTCTGCTGCGGAATCCTGACATGAGTACGGTTACCCTGGGTGTAAAGGTAGATGAGGCTTTGCGCGATCGCCTCAAAGAGCTTGCGCAATCGCTGGGCTGTACTCCCCATTGGCTGCACAAACAGGCACTCATTACCTATATCGAGGCCATCGAGCGGGGTCAATTGCCAGCGGATATCGATCACCGACTGGACCCTGATGCGCCCGATGCCGTCACCGAACCCGATCCGCAGACGCCTTTCTACGCTTTTGCTCAAGAGGTTCAGCCTCAGTCCGTACTGCGCTCTGCCATCACGGCGGCCTATCGGCGCCCTGAGGCTGAGTGCGTGGCGATGCTGGTGGATCAGGCCGAGGTGCCCCAGCAGGCCGAAGTGACTGCGCTCGCTTCCCGCCTGGTACAAGCTTTGAGAGACAAACGTACCGGAGGCGGGGTCGAGGGCGTCATTCAAGAATTTTCACTGTCCAGCCAGGAAGGCGTCGCACTGATGTGTCTGGCCGAGGCCTTGCTGCGCATCCCTGACCGGGCCACGCGCGATGCGTTGATCCGCGACAAAATCAGCCGAGGCGACTGGAAAGCCCACGTTGGTGAGTCGCAATCGCTTTTCGTGAACGCAGCCACCTGGGGGCTACTGGTGACGGGCAAGCTGGTGGGGGTGCACAGCGAACAAAATCTGTCGCGCGCCCTGACCCGGCTGATTGCCAAGGGCGGTGAGCCACTGATTCGTCGTGGCGTCAACATGGCCATGCGCCTCATGGGCGAACAGTTCGTTGCCGGACAGACCATTGCATCGGCCTTGGCCAATGGCCGCAAGCTCGAGGATCTGGGGTTCCGGTATTCCTACGACATGCTGGGTGAGGCCGCAACGACGGCAGAAGACGCTGCACATTATTACAAGCTGTACGAGCAAGCGATCCAGGCAATCGGCAAGGCCGCGCAAGGCAGAGGTATCTACGAAGGGCCCGGCATCTCGATCAAGTTGTCGGCGCTGCATCCGCGCTATTCCCGAGCTCAGCGCGATCGTGCCATGTCTGAATTGTTGCCGCGCATGCTCGAACTTGCCGTTCTGGCGCGCCGCTACGATATTGGTCTGAATATCGATGCCGAAGAAGCTGATCGCCTCGAGCTTTCGCTCGATCTCCTCGAGGCCATGTGCTTCGACGAGCGCTTGCGCGGGTGGAACGGCATCGGTTTCGTGGTGCAAGCCTACCAGAAGCGCTGCCCCTTCGTCATCGATTTCCTGATTGATCTCGCGCGCCGCAGCAAACACCGCCTGATGGTGCGACTGGTCAAGGGAGCCTATTGGGACTCTGAAATCAAACGGGCGCAGATCGACGGCCTGGAAGGCTACCCGGTCTACACGCGCAAGGTGCACACCGACGTGTCGTATCTGGCATGTGCCCGCAAGCTGCTGTCCGCGCCTGACGCGGTATTCCCGCAATTTGCCACTCACAATGCGCAGACGCTGGCCTCCATTTACACGATGGCGGGTGAAAACTACTATCCTGGGCAATACGAATTTCAGTGCCTGCACGGGATGGGCGAGCCTTTGTACGAAGAGGTGGTAGGCCCAGTGGCCAAGGGGCACTTGAATCGCCCTTGCCGGATTTACGCACCCGTGGGTACGCACGAAACCTTGTTGGCGTATCTGGTTCGGCGCTTGCTGGAAAACGGTGCTAACACTTCTTTCGTGAATCAGATTGGCGACAAATCCGTGCCAGTGGCTTCGCTGGTCGAAGACCCGGTCGCCAAAGCCCGTGATATTCATCCGCTGGGTACCCCCCACGAACGCATTCCATTGCCTAAAGACTTGTACCAGGCGCGGGACCATCGCCAGAATTCTGCGGGCCTGGATCTGAGCAACGAACACCGCCTGGGGTCACTGGCGGCAGCATTGCTGGCCAGCAGCGGCCAGGTCTGGCAGGCGGCACCCCCCGGTGATTGGGATGACGCGCGGATGCGGCCTGTCCTCAATCCCGCTGATCGTCGCGATCAGGTGGGTCGGTTGATTGAAGCTGACGCGCGTGACGTCGAGTCGGCGCTTCGTCGTGCAGAATATGCGGCGCCTATCTGGGCGGCAACGCCGGTCGCCGAGCGTGCTCAGTGCTTACGTCACGCGGCACAGATCATGGAATCCGAAATGCAGGCCACCATTGGCCTGATCATCCGCGAGGCAGGCAAGTCGTTCCCGAACGCGATCTCCGAGGTCCGCGAGGCCATCGACTTTCTAAGGTACTATGCCGCGCGCATCGAGGCTGAGTTCTCGAACGCGACGCATCGACCTCTGGGCCCCGTGCTATGCATCAGCCCCTGGAATTTTCCGCTGGCGATTTTCACTGGGCAGATCAGCGCTGCGCTTGCTGCGGGCAATGTTGTGCTGGCGAAGCCAGCCGAGCAGACCAACCTGATTGCGGCCTATGGCATTTCGGTACTTCATCGTGCGGGGGTGCCGGCTGCGGCAGTGCAGCTTTTGCCAGGGCAAGGTGAAACCACTGGGGCCGCCTTGGTGGCCAGCCCAGTCGTTCACGGTGTCATGTTTACGGGGTCGACCGAAGTTGCCAAGCTGATTGCGGCGACCTTGGCCAAGAGATTGGATGCTTCGGGGCGTCCTGTCCCTCTGATTGCGGAGACGGGAGGTCAGAACGCGCTGATCGTGGATTCTTCAGCGCTCACGGAACAAGTGGTGTATGACGTGCTGAGCTCTGCCTTCGACTCGGCCGGACAACGGTGTTCGGCACTGCGGGTGCTGTGCGTGCAGGAAGATTGTGCCGATCGCACCCTGACGATGTTGCGCGGCGCGTTGCACGAGTTGCGGGTAGGGCGCCCAGAATTGCTGTCCACCGATATTGGGCCGGTCATCGACAGCGAAGCTCAGACGGTAATCGAACGGCACGTCTCGTCCATGAAGGCGGCAGGACACGTGGTCGAGCGTAGTGAGCTGGACCTCGCGCAAACAGGTCATGGTACCTTTGTTGCCCCCACGATGATCGAGATCTCTGATGTGGGTGAACTCGAACGCGAAGTCTTCGGGCCGGTGCTCCACGTGCTGCGCTACCGCCGCCGTGACCTGGACAAAGTCATCGACGAGATCAATGGCCGAGGGTACGGCCTCACCTTTGGCGTGCACACACGCCTGGACGAAACGGTGCATCACGTGGCGGATCGCATTCGCGCGGGCAACATCTATGTGAACCGCAATATCGTGGGAGCCACCGTTGGCGTGCAGCCGTTTGGCGGTGAAGGCCTCTCCGGAACTGGGCCCAAAGCCGGTGGCCCCTTGTATTTGCATCGGCTCCTCGCCTCTGGCCCCGTCGACTTGCCGGTGCAAGGTGATGTTGCGGGCGGTAAGGCGACGTTGGATCTGCCTGGCCCAACCGGCGAGAGCAACGTTTATCGCCTCAAACCCCGAGGGGTCGTACTGTGCCAGGCTGTCAGCCTGGCGGGTGCGCAGGCTCAACGCGACGCCTGCCTGAAAACCGGCAACGCGATGCTATGTGTGGATACTCCCGAGTCGCGTAGCCTGTATCGGTTCAAGGATGAGGGTGCTGCGCCTGCCTGGGTTGTGCTCGCTGACCTCGGAAAAGCCTCTTATCAGGCCGTGCTCTTCGAGGGCGATGGGGATGCGCTGCTGAAGCTCACTCAGTTAGTGGCAGCCCGGGAAGGCCCCATCGTACCAGTCATCGCGCGGCGCACGGATGAGCTGTCTTCGGGTACGGGCTATCCGCTGGAAATGCTCGTGCGTGAGGTGTCGCTGTGCATCAACACCGCCGCTGCCGGCGGCAACGCCTCGTTAATGATGGTGGGGTAAATCGGGACGATCCGAGGGTCCCTGCGGACCCTCGGTCGCCCGATTTACGGATCTGGCTTGCAAGCCAGATCCCGGGTGCATTTGAGGTGAGGTTGGGTTTACGGATCTGGCTTGCAAGCCAGATCCCGGGTGCATTTGAGGTGTAGTCAGCTTGAACGGAATCGCCTCGCAAGACGATTCCAGCCCCTATCAATGCCCCAGATAGGCCGCCTGAATCTCCGGCGACGACAGCAATTCCCGGGCGGGCCCTTCGTGTGACAACTTACCGACTTCCAGCACATAGCCGCGATCTGCAAGCTTCAGCGCCATGCGAGCGTTTTGCTCCACGATCAGAATCGTGACCCCTGTATCGCGGACATCCCTGAGCACCTGGAAGATATTGCGTACGATGATCGGTGCCAGCCCCAGACTGGGTTCATCAAGCAACAGCAGCCGAGGCTTTGTCACCAGCGCGCGCCCGATCGCGAGCATTTGTTGTTCACCACCCGAAAGTGTGCCCGCCAATTGCGCACGTCGTTCGTACAGCCTTGGGAAGATTTTGTAGACGTGCTCGCAACTCTCGTCGATTTCAGCAGGTGGACGGGTGAAGCCCCCCATGCGCAGGTTTTCGGCGACCGAAAGGGTGCCAAACACGCGGCGCCCTTCGGGCGATTGACCGATGCCCAGGCGCACGATGCGATCAGCGCCCATGTGAGTCGTCTCGTGTCCGCCGAATGTGATCTTGCCCGACTTGGGCGCAATCAGACCGCTGAGCGTGCGCATCAGCGTAGTTTTGCCCGCTCCGTTGGCACCCAGGATGGCGACCACCTCGCGCTCGTCTACGTGCAGCGAAATGCCCTTCAGTGCCTGAATGTGCCCGTAATTGACACGCAGATCGTCGATTTCCAGCAAATGAGTCATGGAGTCACCTGGCCTTCCTGAACAGCTGTCATCAAGGGGTCCTCTTCATCGTCGTCCTGCCCTAGATAGGCTTCGATGACCAAGGGGTTGCTGCGGATCTCTTCAGGTTTCCCTTCAGCGATCTTCTTGCCAAAATTGATGACCACGATGTTGTCCGTGACGTTCATGACTACGCTCATGTCGTGTTCCACCAAAATGACCGTGATGCCGCTGTTGCGGATGGCGCGGATGGTGTCATTGAGCGCTGACGATTCGAGCTCGTTCAAGCCTGCAGCGGGTTCGTCCAGAATGATGAGCTCGGGCTGCCCCACCAGGGTGCGGGCCATTTCCACGCGGCGTTGTGCTCCGTAGGGTAGGGATGTGGCCATCTCGTGCGCCACGTCCAGCAAGTCCAATTGTTCGAGAACGGCAGTGGCGCGCGTGATGAGCTCACCTTCTTCACGGCGCTGCGCAGGGGTGTTCAGCAGACCTTGCCACCATTTCTGGCGGATCTGCAGATGTTCGCCTGCGACCACGTTTTCGAGCACGGTCATGTCGGAGAACAGTCGGATGGTCTGGAAAGTACGTCGAATGCCGGCCTGTGCGACGCGGTGGGGAGCAATTCCCGTAATGTCTTTGCCATGCCAGCGAATATGGCCGTTGGTGGGTTGGTAGACTCCCGTAATCATATTGAAGACCGTGGTCTTGCCTGCGCCGTTGGGGCCGATCAGACCGACGATTTCACCCTGCCGCACGCGGAAACTGAGGTCGTCGACGGCACGCAAGCCGCCAAAGCTGATTCCAATCTCGTCCAGTTCCAGGAGCGGCGGCGTCGATGAGGTGTCGGGGGTTTTCATAGTGTCCCCTTGCGTGCGGGCCAGATGCCCTGAGGCCTGAGTATCATGACGAGGATCATGGCGATTCCAAAAGCCAGATAGCGGTATTGAGCGAGATCCGTGAAAATTTGCGGTACTACAAACATCATGGCAGTACCCAGCAGCACGCCCGGCACAGACGCTTGCCCGCCCACCAATACGATGGCGAAGAGGACGACGGAATCCGTGAACTGAAATGAGCCTGGGCTGACGGCTGAAAGCTGCATGGCAAACAGCGTGCCCGCCAGACCGGCAAAACCGGCCGACAGCGCAAAGGCGGCGACCTTGTAGTTGCGGGCATTGACTCCCAGCGTCGTGGCCGCGAGTTCGTCGTATTTGAGGTAGCGGAACGTGCGTCCCAATGCGGAACGGTCCAGGTTGCGCATGAGCCACAAGACCAGGGCGAGTACCACCCAGTTCAAGTAGAACAGATCACTTTGCGTGCCAAGCGACTGACCCAGCACCGTGGGGCCGCTGACGCCGAACAGACCGTCGGCGCCGCCCGTGATGCCGAAGACATTGTTTTTCATGGCCAGCACGAAGATGGCGTTGAAGCCTATGGTCACCACCAGCAGGTAATCGCCGCGCAGCTTGACGATGGGCGCCGATAAAATTGCACCGAGTGCTGCCGATAGCACGATGGCAACAGGGATGGTCCACAGAATGGGCCAGTTGAAGCTCAACGACAGAATGGCGCTGGTGTAAGCCCCTATGCCGAAGAACACTGCATGGCCCATATCGTACATTCCGGCGCGGCCCAACACGATGTCTTGCGACAGTGCCACGATGGAATAAATGGCAAAGATACCGCCGATGGTAATCCATGCGGGTGACAGTACCGATGGAATGGCAAGGCCGATCACCCAGAGTACTGGGCCGAGAATGCGCAATACGCGCGTCGTGGTCGACGCCTTGGGCGCTGCGGGGGGGAGGCCCCCCTTGGTTTGAATGTGGGATGTCACTGATGTTTCCATGGCTCAAACCTTTTCCGCGACGCGTTCACCGAGCAAGCCGGACGGACGCACCAAAAGAATGGCAATCAGCAGGGCGAAGGTGATCGCATCCTGCCAGGAGCTGGAGATGTAGCCAGCGCCGAAGGCGTTGAACAACCCCAGGACCAGGCCGCCCAGCATGGCACCCGGAATGTTCCCGATGCCGCCAATGATGGCCGCAATGAACGCGCTCAGACCGTAGGACCAGCCCATGGTGAAATATGTTTGGCGGTAATACAGGCCAACGAACAAGCCGCCAATGGCACCCAGCACCGGGCCGATGATGAATACCAGCGCAATGACACGGTTGACATTGATGCCCATGAGACGGGCCGCATCCTGATCGATGGCCGTGGCGCGGATGGCGGTTCCCAGGCGCGTGTGATGCACGAAGTAATACAGGGCGGCCATCAGGACGAACGCACCCACGATGATGACCAGCTGCACGAAGCTGAGGTAGGCTCCGCCAATGTGCCAGGTGGTGGTGGGCAGGATGTTGCTTGGGAACACCTGCACGTTCGGTCCCCAGATGAGCATCAGGCCGTTTTCGATCAGCATGGATGCACCCAGAGCCGACACTACAGCCGACAGGCGGTGCGCTTTGCGCAGCGGCTTGTAGGCGAGCTGATCGAGCAGAGTGCCGGCAACGCCGACGACAATCATGGCAATCAGGAAGGCCAGCGCGAGCAGCACTGGAGTGGGCAGGCCGCCGAACACGCCGGACGTCAGGGTAGTGAGGCCGATGAACGCGCCCATGATGCATAGGTCACCGTGGGCGAAGTTGATCATCTTCAGCACCCCGTAGACCATCGTGTAGCCGAGGGCGATCAGAGCATAAATGCCGCCAACCGTCACTCCGTTGATGAATTGCTGGAGGACGAAGTCCATGGGTGGAGTCTCAAAGAGTGCTGCCGCGCGGACGACGCGCGGTCAGGAGCTGAAAGAATGCGCCCGTCGCCAGCGGCGAACGGGCGCCCCGATCAATTGGTCGGGTAGATGGTCTTGTAGTTGCCGTCAGCTTCGACCTCGAAAGCCGACATGGGGCTGCCGATGCGCTCGCCCTTGGCATCCCACTTGAATGGGCCCGTCACGCCGGCAAACGGCTGCTTCATGTCGTGCAGCCATGGAATGAGCTTGGCTGTGCTGGTGCTCTTGGTTGCCTCGATGGCTGCGAAGACTGCGCGCAGGCCGTCTGCATTGGTGAAGGTATAGATGCTTGGAGGCGCTGAGCCATAAGCCTGCGTGTAGTCGGCCAGGAATTTCTTGGCTTCCGGGTAAGGCAGGTTCTGTGGTGCGGGAACGTTGATGATGACGGCGCCAGCAGCGGCGCTGCCGGCGATCTTCGCGAAGGCGGCATTTTGGTTGGCGTCACCGCCTACGAATACGGCCTTCATTCCGAGCTGTTTCATCTGCGCGCGGATCAGGCCGCCGTCAGTGTAGTAGCCCGAAAAGAACAGAACGTCGGGGTCTTTGGACTTCAGCTTGGTGAGCACCGCCGTGTAGTCTTGCGTGCCAGCATTGATGAAGTCGTTGGCGACGATGTTGCCGTGCTGTGCGTCGATGGCCTTGGTGGCCGCCTGTGCCAAGCCAGTAGCGTAGCTGGAGTGATCGCTCAGGATTGCGATGCGCTTGTATTTCTTGACGTTGACCAGGTACTTGGCTGCGAATTCAGCCTCGTCGCTGTTGGGGGGCGCGTTGCGGAAGAATGTCTTCCAGCCCTTCTGCGTCAGTTCGTCGCTTGTGCCGTCCGATGTCTGGATGACGTTGGCAGCGGAATAGATAGGGGCGGCGGCCAGTGCAGCACCGCTGGTATAGGTGCCGATGACGGCGATGACACCGTCGTTGACCAGCTTACGGGCACAGATGGCGGCTTGAGCAGCCTTGCCTTCGTCATCGCAGACGGTGACCTGGATTTTCTGGCCCAGCAGCCCACCGGCCTCGTTTTGCTGCTTGACCAGCAGCTTGACGCCGTTTTCGATGCCTTGGCCCTCGGCCGCGTATTCGCCTGTGATTGGGGCTTGCACGCCAATTTTGATGGGGCCGTTTGCAGCGGATGCCGTGCCGGCCCCCATGGCCAGCAGCGTTGCCGCCGTGATGGCTGTAAGTTGTGTCAACCTGCTCATAGTTGGATTCTCCTTTGAACGGATCCAGGGACTACAGATATACGACAAATATATCGGCACGATGAGGTGCCCACCATGAGGGTATTCCCGAGGTCATCGCATCGGGTTAACCCATTCAGCCGGGGAAGCAGTAGGTTAAGCCAAAGGTAAAACCTAAAGAACAACCGAGAGAACGTGCGGAGTATAACCACCGGTTAAAAATCAGTACAACCCGTGAAACTACCAATACGGCCGTCGTGTCAGTGCCTGCCCGTACTGCCAAAGCCGCCTTCGCCGCGTTCAGATGGGGTGTCGAATTGTTCGACGCACTGCAGGGCCACCTGAATCACAGGCTGGAACAGCAGTTGGGCGATGCGCTCGCCGGGCTGAATGAGGTAGGGTTCGGTGCTGTCGTTGGCGAGCAGAACCTTGATTTCACCGTGGTAATCGGCGTCGATGACGCCGATACCTTGAGCCACCCGGATGCCATGCTTGAGCGACAGGCCAGAGCGGGATGCCACGATGGCAACCAGGCCAGGATCCATCATGTTGAGCGCGAGCCCCGTGGGGACCGCCAGGCGATCTCCTGGGTTCAGGGTCACGGGCAGCTCCAGGCAGGCGCGTAGGTCCATCGCGGCCGAGCCATTTGTGGCGTAGCCGGGCAGGGGTACGGTGGTGGTGCCCAGAAGCGGGTTCACGATACGAGCTTGGATGAGTCTATGCATGAGGGGAGGGGTGAGGAAGAAGGGGGCGTGTCAGTGTGGAAGGCGCGCCGCAATCCACGCGATCAGAGCGCGTGCAGCCTGCAGCTTGTCCTGTCGCGGCAACGCATGTGCGCCGGCTTCGTCGAAAATGACGAGTTCGGTGTCTTTGGCATTCATGGCCTGTTGGGCCAGGTTGCCGACGATGACGGGAATGCGCTTACGCAGGCGTTTGGCTTGCGCGTGCTCGTGCAAGTGCTCAGTTTCAGCAGCGAAGCCCACGCACCAGGGGGCGTGGGGCAGGGCTGCAACCTCGGCCAAAATATCCGGATTCTGGATAAATTCGATCTGTGGCGGCGCTTTCCCTTCGACTTTTTTGATTTTGTGGATGGAAGGGTTGGCTATGCCCCAATCCGCCACTGCCGCGACCGCGACGAACAGGTCTTGCGATGCCACATGTGCCATGACGGCTGCGTGCATGTCGGCGGCACTTTGAACTGGGATGGTGAGGACCGAATCGGGGGGCGTCAGCGCGGTAGGACCGGATATCAGCGTGACCTGTGCTCCGGCCTCGGCTGCAGCTCGGGCCAATGCGTAACCCATGCGGCCCGAAGATCGGTTGGTCAGGACCCGCACGGGGTCTATGGTTTCGCTGGTTGGACCGGCGGTGAGGAGAACACGTCGACCTGCCAGCACCTTGGGCTGAAAGAACGCAACCAAAGCGCGCAGGATCTGATCGGGTTCCAGCATGCGACCCGATCCGGTCTCGCCACACGCTTGCCAGCCTTCTGCAGGCCCCAGCAGGCTGACGCCGTCCGCTCGCAGCTGCGCCGCGTTGCGTTGGGTCGCGGGATGCGTCCACATCTCGTGGTTCATGGCGGGCGCAACCAATAGGGGCACGGCACCTCGTGCCACGCAGAGCGTTGCCAGCAGGTCGTCGGCCAGCCCTTGGGCCAGCCTGGCGATGAAATCAGTGCTCGCAGGCACGATGAGAATGGCGTCTGCGCCCCGAGACAGATTGATGTGCGCCATCGTGTTGGGCATGCGCTCGTCCCAGGCGTCCTGCCAGACGGGGCGCCCCGAGAGAGCCTGCAGGGTTGCAGGTGCGATGAAACGTGTGGCGGCCTGAGTCATGACAACGTCCACCACTGCGCCCTCGTCTTGCAGGCGGCGCACGAGCTCTGCCGACTTGTAGCAGGCGATGCCTCCGGTCATTCCCAGAACGATGCGCTTCCCGGTCAGGTCCGGCATGAAGATCTCCTCAGGCGAGGCGACGTGCGCGCAGGATTTCGTCCAGAATGAGCAGCGCAGCGCCGCAGGTGATGGCGACGTCCGCCACATTGAACGCTGGAAAATACCAATCTTTCCAGTAAAACAGCAAAAAGTCTACGACGTGCCCATGTGTCATACGGTCGAGTGCATTGCCCAGCGCACCGCCCAGAATGCTGGCCAGGCCGGCACACAGCATGGGTTGATTGGCATTTCGGTACAGCCAGCGAATGATCAGGACAGCGGCAACGACGGCGATCCCGGTAAAGAGCCAGCGCTGCGCCCCGCCACCGTTGGCAAGAAAACTGAAGGCTGCGCCGGTATTGAAAAGCAGCGTAATGTCGAAAAACGGCAGCACCGGGATGCGCTGCCCGTAACTTAGCGACTGAACGACCCAGAGCTTGACTGCCTGATCGACCGCAATGACGACGAGCGCCCATACGAGCCATCGCAGCAGCGACCTCAGGGGCGCCTCAGTGGTCGCTGGACCAGCAGAATCAGGCGTACTCACGGGCTTCGCCTTGTCCGAAGAGGTTGCTCACGCAACGTCCGCAGAGCTCGGGGTGCTCGGGGTCGTGGCCTACGTCAGCGCGGTGGTGCCAGCAGCGCCCGCACTTGGCGTGTGTGGTGGCCTGTACGTCGATATGCAAGGCGCCTTCGCCGGCGTGTATGTCGGCGCGCGACACCAGCATGACGAAGCGCAGATCGTCTCCCATGCTTTGCAGCAGGGCCAGGTCTTCGCCCGACGCGCGATAGTCGACTTCGGCAGCCAGTGATGACCCGATTTCTCCGCGTGTGCGCACGGCCTCGATCTCGCGCGTGGTCTCGGCGCGGATCTCGCGCAGGCGCGACCAGCGCTGCAGCAGTGCGGGTCCCTCGGCGGGCATGGGAATCTCGTGGAAACGTTCGGTGAAAATCGTGGGCGACGCCGGGTTTCCCTGGATGTCCGCCCAGGCCTCTTCGACTGTGAACGAAAGGATAGGGGCCAGGAGCTTGAGCAGCGCATGCGTAACGTGAAAGAGCGCTGTCTGCGCAGAGCGTCGTGCGTGGCTGTCCTGGCCTGCGGTGTAGAGGCGATCTTTCAGGATGTCGAGGTAGAACGCCCCCAGGTCTTCAGAACAGAAGATCTGCAGCCGATTGATGGCTGTGTGGAACTCGTAGCGCTCGTAAGCCGCCAGAACTTCCGCCTGCATCGTGGCCGTCATTTGCAGGGCATAGCGGTCAATTTCCAGCAGGGACTCGATGGCGACGGACTGGTTGGAGACCTTGAAGTCGGCCAAGTTGCCAAGCAAAAATTTCAGCGTGTTGCGGATGCGCCGGTATGACTCCACGACGCGGTCCAAAATTTGTTTCGAGATGGACAGTTCGCCCGAGTAATCAGTAGAAGCTGTCCATAGACGCAGAATTTCGGCACCGAGCGAGTTGGCGATTTCCTGTGGGTAGACGACGTTACCTACGGATTTGCTCATTTTTTTGCCCTGGCCGTCGACCACGAAACCGTGCGTAAGCAGGGCCTTGTAGGGCGCGCGACCGTAGAGCATGCAACCGGTGAGCAGTGACGAATGGAACCAGCCACGGTGTTGATCCGAGCCTTCCAGGTAGAGGTCCGCTGGCCAGGCGAGTTGCGTCGCATGCGACCCCTTGAGGTTATGGCCTTGGCCACCCAGTACGGTAGCGTGGGTGGTTCCGGAATCAAACCAGACGTCCAGCGTGTCACGGTTCTTTTCGTAGAGATCGGCCTCATCGCCCAGCAGGTCGCGTGGGTCCAATGTCTGCCACGCCTCGATGCCTTCGTGCTCGACGCGGTCGGCGATCCGATCCAGCAGCTCCGGGGTCTTAGGATGCAGGGCACCGGTTTCTTTGTTGACGAAGAAGGCCATGGGAACGCCCCACTGGCGTTGCCGTGAAAGCGTCCAATCTGGACGGTTGGCAATCATGGCATGCAGGCGCGCGCGACCCCACGAGGGGAAAAATGCGGTGTCATCTACGCCTTTGAGCGCCATCTCGCGCAAGGTAGGTCCGGCCTTGGGCTGGACGTCCATGCCGGCAAACCACTGGCTGGTGGCACGGTAGATGATAGGGGTCTTGTGCCGCCAGCAGTGCATGTAGCTGTGTGTGTGCGACTGTGCGTGTACCAGGCTGCCGGCTTCGCGCAGCGCTTCGACGATCTTCGGGTTGGCCTCCCAGATGAGCTCGCCGCCAAAAAGCGGCAAACTGTCGACATAGTGGCCGTTGCCCATGACGGGTCCGAGGATGTCCTTGTCGGCCATGCCGTGCGCCTTGCAGGACTGGAAGTCTTCCACACCATAGGCCGGGGCAGAGTGCACCACCCCTGTTCCAGAATCCAGCGTCACATAGTCACCCAGGTACACCGGCGACAAACGGCGATACCCCGGGTCGACTTCGTAGAGCGGGTGGCGGAAGCGTAGTCCGTCCAGCGCCTGACCCGGGGCGCGCGCGATAACTTCGCCTTGCAGGTCCCAGCGCTTCAGGCAGGATTCGACCAATTCGCTGGCCATCAGCAGCAGGGCGCCCGTTGCCCGAGGCCGTGCCAGAAGCACCAGTGCGTATTCGTGTTCGGGGTGCAGGTTGAGCGCCTGGTTGGCGGGTAGCGTCCATGGGGTCGTAGTCCAGATGACGATGGCTCCGGCCTCGACCTCGCCGGGCAGACCGAAGGCCCGCGCGATGGCGGCCTTGTCGTCGAACGCGAAGGCGACGTCCACCGAAGTGTCTTTACGGTCGGCGTATTCGACTTCAGCTTCGGCCAGAGCCGATCCGCAGTCGAAACACCAGTTCACGGGCTTGAGCCCGCGAAACACGAAGCCCTTTTCCATGATGCGTGCAAGGGCCCGTAGCTCGTCGGCCTCGTTGCTGTGGTTCATGGTGAGATACGGATTGTCCCATTCGGCCAGCACACCCAGCCGCTTGAAATCTTTGCGCTGGCGTTCGATCTGCTCGGCAGCATAGGCGCGTGCACGCGCCTGCACTTCGGCTACAGGGAGATGCTTTCCGTATTTTTTCTCGATCTGGATTTCGATCGGCATGCCGTGGCAGTCCCATCCTGGGACATACTGGGCATCGTATCCCGCCATGTCACGACTCTTGACGATGATGTCTTTGAGAATCTTGTTGACCGCGTGCCCGATGTGGATGTCACCGTTTGCATAGGGCGGGCCGTCATGCAGAATAAATTTTGGCCGGCCTTGTGCGGCCGCCCGAATGGTCGCGTAGAGGTCCTTTTCTTCCCATTCTTTGATCCAGCCCGGTTCTCGCTTGGCGAGGTTCCCCCGCATGGGGAAGGGTGTGTCAGGCAGATTGAGTGTGTCTCTATAGTCCATGGGAAGCAAAATAGTCACGAGCGCCTTGCGCATCCTGGCGGATGGCGGCGGTCAGGGTCTGTAAATCAGGGAAGGATTCCTCGTCGCGCAAAAATTCGAGGAATTCGACGCGTACCAGTTTACCGTAGGCGGCTACGGATCGATCCAGAATGTGCGTCTCGAGCAACAGCGCGCCGTGGTCGGTGATGGTCGGCCGTACGCCCAGGCTGGCAACGCCCGGCAGCGCGGCCGGTGCGAGACCGTGTACACGTACCACATAGATGCCGGATCGGGCTGCACAGGGGTTGGGAACGCGCATGTTCAGCGTTGGAAATCCCAGGTCGCGTCCCAGTTTTTGTCCGTGGATCACGTGGCCGCTGATGGCGTAGCGGCGGCCCAGCAGCTCGACGCTGCGCGCGAGATCGCCTACAGCCAGGGCGGTACGCAAGGCTGAGCTGGAGATGCGTTGCCCATGATAGTCGTTCACATCAGCGAGCGTCTCCACGGTATAGCCACACTCGGCGCCCAGGCGACGTAACAATGCGATGTCGCCCGTTCGCTTGTGACCAAAGCGGAAGTCTTCGCCTACCAGTAGCCAGCGGGTGTTCAGGCCGGCTACCAGCAATTTTCGGACGAAATCCTCCGCGCTCATGTCGGCCAGGCGCTGGTCGAAGCGTTGAATGACGATCTGGCGCATGCCCTGCGCCGCCAGTGCTGCCACTTTGTTGCGCAAGCTGCTGATTTGTGTCGGGATGAGCTCGGGCCTTTGGCCACGCTGGGCGAAAAAGGCTCTGGGATGCGGCAGAAAAGTCATGACCGTAGGAACCAATGCATGCGCTTGGGCCTGTGCACACAGGTGCGTCAGGATGGCTTGGTGACCACGGTGGACACCATCGAAGTTTCCGATGGTGACGGCGCTGGGTGCTGCCGAGTCATGGCGAGGCAGGCTACGGTACAAATGAGGAGTGGGTGCTTTCACAGGCGAGAGTTTACAATTTCGCTTTTCGTGTGGATTTTATGCCCGAGACCGAACCTTTGGTGCCCGACAGTCAGGCCACACCAGACAGCGTCATTTCCGACGTCGCCTCACCGATCCGTGTCGCAATCCTGATTTCAGGCCGTGGCTCGAACATGCAGTCCCTGGTTCAGGCGGTTACCGACGAACATCTTCCTGTGCGGATATGCAGCGTGCTGGCCAACAAGCCGGAGGCTGCAGGGCTGTCGTGGGCGCGTGACCAGGGCCTGCCCGTGGCGGTGCTGTCGCACCGTGATTTTGCCCATCGCGCCGAGTTTGACGCGGCATTGCAGTCCCATCTGGAGCAGCTCGAACCGGATTACATTCTCCTGGCAGGCTTCATGCGCGTTCTGGGGGCAGACCTCGTCCGTCGTTTTCGTGGCCGTATCATCAATATTCACCCGTCCCTGCTCCCCGCGTTTCCGGGGCTGCATACCCATGCACAGGCCTTGATCCAAGGGGTGCAGTGGCATGGGTGCACGGTGCACTTTGTAACGCCTGAGCTGGATCATGGTCCCATCATTGCTCAAGGCATCATCCCTGTGCTGGCCAGTGACACGCCCGACGTGCTCGCGCAGCGGCTCCTGCCAGTGGAGCATTATGTCTACGCACAGGTACTTCGGTGGCTCGCCAAGCGGCAGGTGCACTTGGGACAGGATGGACAGGTCGTCGTAGATGGCGAGACGCACCGTGCCTGGCTGGGCGAGGCGTTGTTTGAAGGGCAGGATAAATCATGAATAAAGATGAACGCCGGACACGATCCGGGAGCAAACGGTCGCCCCCACGAGCCGAGGTGGCGGCTTCTCAGGCACGCCCGTATGTGGTGGCAGCGGCTCGCATCGAGCAGGTGCGCCAGGTGCTGGGCGAAGTCCTTCAGTGGCAGTATCCGGCGGATGCGGTGTTGTCCCATTGGTTCCGGGCACACAGCAATGCGGGGTTGCGCGACCGTGGGGAAATCGCCGAGGCGGTGTTCGACGTCTTGCGAAACTTGCGTCGTTACCGGCAATTTGCGGAAAGTGGGGTCGGCGCTGCGACGCGCCGCCTGGCGATTTTGGG
>NZ_DASVGN010000023.1:0-11176 GCF_036379515.1 Castellaniella sp. | reverse complement strand
CACCAGTGCGAAGGCGAACCGAAGGAGGAAATCCGCCCGGGCGATGTCATTACCTGCGCGCCCGGCAAGCGGCATTGGCATGGCGCAACCTCGACCACCGCCATGACCCATATTTCCATCGTTCAGGCCGACGCCCACGGCCAAGCCGTGAACTGGATGGAGCAAGTCACCGATGAGCAATACCTCGCCTGATACCATGAAGACACAGAGCACCACCCCAACCGTCGGCTTCTTGTCGGCGCTGCCCGGCGCCGAATCGCAACTGCAATCGCATATGCGCATCAGCTTGAACGTGGGCCTGACGGCCAAGCAGTTAGAGCAGGCTGTGCGGGTGCTGAGCGCACAGGTGGGAGGGACCTGACAACAGCCGACGTGCGCATGATGCGCTGGTAGAGGCGCAGGCGCACGGTTGAGTCGATGCAAACCGATAGCCAACGCAAAAGCCAACACCGATAGGAGAAAACTCATGAGAGGCACCATACTTTATGGCGCCGGGGACGTCCGCTTCGAAGATGTCCCGGAACCCAAAATCGTTCACCCAACCGATGCCATCATCAAGCTGTCGGCGACCTGCATCTGCGGCTCTGACTTGTGGCCCTATCGTGGACTGAACAAAATTGACTCGCCGATGCACATGGGACATGAATACTGCGGTGTCGTGGTCGAAGTGGGTTCTGACGTAACAACCGTCAAACCCGGCCAGTTCGTGGTCGGCAGCTTCTGCCTGTCCGACAACACCTGTCCGCACTGTCGGTTCGGATTCCAATCGTCCTGCGCGCAGCGCGAATTCATGACGGCTGCGCAGGCACCGTACGCCCGCGTGCCACTGGCCGACGGCACTCTGGTCGCTACCGCCGAAATGCCGGACGCAGACATGATCCCACACATGCTGGCGGTATCAGATGTGCTCGGCACGGGCTGGTACGCAGCCGATGCAGCCCAGGTGCGCGAAGGTGGCACGGTGGTCGTCGTGGGCGATGGCGCCGTCGGGCTGATGGGCGTGCTGTCTGCCAGCCAGAGGGGAGCTGGCCGCATCATTGCCATGAGCCGCCATGCCGACCGCCAGAAGCTTGCCCGTGAATTCGGTGCCACGGACATTGTCGAAGAGCGTGGCGAGGAAGGCATCGCCCGCATCATGGAACTGACTGATGGCGTGGGAGCGGAATCGGTGCTCGAGTGCGTGGGCATGGAGACGTCCATGCAGCAGGCCGTAGGCGTCTGCCGTCCCGGAGGAACCATCGGGTATGTAGGCGTGCCGCACGGTGTGAGCTTCGATGGGCAGAAATTGTTCTTCACGCAGCAGCGCATGCTGGGCGGCCCCGCCCCCGTACGCCGCTTTCTACCCGACCTGATGAACCGCGTGCTGGAGGGCAGCATCCAGCCTGGCAAGGTATTTGATCTGGTATTGCCGATCGCCCAGGTGGCCGAGGGTTACAAGGCCATGGACCAACGTCGTGCCATCAAAACGATGCTGCGCGTGGACGAATGATCACAACATGATTTGAACGGAGCAAGGCGTTGGGCTGATACCATGGTCGTATTCACGCAACACAAAGAAGAACCGCCCACCGAGCTCAAATCGAGTAGCCATGTGGGTGGCCTCCCCGAAAACATGGCTTGTGATGGCGTGATAACTATTTGATTAATAAGAGCAACATTGATCACATGAAACTCGCCACCTGGAACGTCAATTCGCTTAACGTGCGGCTAGGCCACGTCATGGACTGGCTCGCTGCCAACCCGGTCGACGCGCTTTGTCTGCAGGAGCTGAAGCTACCTGACGAAAAATTCCCGCACGAGGCCTTGGCACAGATCGGCTACCAGGCCTGCTGGGCGGGACAAAAGACGTATAACGGGGTGGCCATCCTGTGCCGCGAGGCACTCACCGACGTACAGCGCAATCTGCCCGACTTCGAGGACCCGCAACAGCGTATCATCGCGGCCACGGTGCCTGGACCTGGCGGCCAGCCGCTGCGCATCATCAGCGCCTATTGCCCCAATGGCCAGGCGGTAGGCAGTGACAAATACGAATACAAGCTGAAATGGTTCCAGGCGCTACGCAAGTGGCTGCAGCAAGAGATGGCTCGCTACCCCGATCTGGTCATCCTGGGCGACTACAACGTGGCGCCCGCCGACGCCGACGTCCACGATCCACAGGCGTGGGAAGGTTCGATTCTGGTGTCGGAACCAGAGCGCGATGCGTTCCGTCAATTGCTGGACCTGGGGTTGCAAGACACGTTCCGGATGTTTGATCAGGCGCCCAAGTCCTTCAGCTGGTGGGATTATCGGCAAATGAGCTTCCGGCGCAACATCGGCGTGCGTATCGACCACATTCTGGCGACACCCGCGCTGGCTCGCTGCTGCACAGGCTGCCGCATCGACAAAGAGCCACGCAAGTGGGAAAAGCCTTCCGACCACGCGCCGGTGATCGCAGACTTTGACGCGGCGGCGTGAACCCCTGTCCCACGGCCGTCTATAATGGCGGACCGATAAGAATTCTTTCTGACATGCCGCTCGATAGCCGTCTGATCGCCCTGCTGGACCAGGGCATGGTGCTCGACATCACGCTTGAGACTCTGCCGTTTCGCGTCTATGTGGCGCAACGCAATGCAGACGTGCAGCAGGTGGCCGAGCTGGTTCCAGCCGAACAATTCGAAGGCCCGGGCGAAGTCCACGTGGCAGCCATCGACGCAGGCGACGATGCCGAAGAACAAGTGCAAGACGTGCTCTTCAATCTGAACCCCGGTGACTCGCTGGTGTTCCTGTGCACCAGTCCACAAGCCTATACCGACACGCTGGCTGCCTTCGGGCAGCAACCCCAGCCCGAGGCACACTCGTGATGGTGACCCCGCTGAACCCGTCGTCGGGCAACTTGTTCATGATTGTCGCGCCCAGCGGCGCGGGTAAATCCAGCCTCGTCAATGCGCTGCTCGAACGCGACGACAGTCTGACCCTCTCTATTTCGTGCACTACCCGTGCCCCACGCCCCGGCGAGGTAGACCAGGTCAACTACCGCTTCGTGACGGTGGATGCATTTCAGGCGCTACGCAACCGCGGAGACATGCTCGAATGGGCTGAAGTCCACGGCAATTTTTACGGCACGCCGCGTGACCGCGTGGCTCAGGCCGTTCAGGCGGGCCGTGACATCATCCTGGAGATTGACTGGCAAGGCGCACGCCAGGTGCGACAGCATTATCCGCAAGCAATCGGCATTTTCATACTGCCACCTTCCATCGAAGCGCTGGAAACCCGCCTGAAAAAACGAGGACAAGATTCCCCCCAAGTAATCGCACGCAGGCTTCTGGCCGCGGGGGGTGAAATGGCCCATGCCTCTGATTGCGAATATGTTATTATTAATCAAGACTTTAGCGTCGCTTTAGCGCACCTGCAGCAAATCGTGGCTGCAGCCCGTTTGCGCTATACGGCACAATCGATCCACCATGCCGAGCTGTTCATGCAGCTGGGCATCCGAAAACCTATTTCAACCGCTCCCTGATCAGGAAATCCATGGCTCGCATTACTGTAGAAGACTGCCTCGAAAAAGTCCCCAATCGGTTCGACCTGACACTGGTCGCCACTTATCGTGCGCGCGAACTCGCGCAAGGCCACGAGGCCCGCATTCAGACCCACAACAAACCCACTGTCACGGCATTGCGCGAAATCGCCCAAGGCCAGGTCGGGACTGAAATGCTGCGCAAGGTCCCCACCTGATCGAGAGTACTCATGGCGTTTTCGGGGCTCAGGGGTGCATCGTCAGGCCTGCTTGCGGTATTACGCAAAGGGCCGCGCCTGCGCAGACGGCAAACGCGCCCCGCACCTGCGGCACCCATCGAAACGCCACCCAGCCCGATTGCATCGCTCGCCGGGCTGAACAAGATCATTTCGGGGTATCTCACCCCACAGGACAGCGAACGCGTCCGTGAGGCGTACCGCTTTGCAGACAACGCCCACCTGGGGCAATTTCGTGACAGCGGCGAGCCGTACATCTCCCATCCCATCGCCGTATCCGAAATCTGCGCGGGCTGGAAGCTCGATGCCGATTCGCTCATGGCGGCGCTGCTGCACGACGTCATTGAAGACCAGCACGTTCCCAAGCAGGAGCTTGCTGAAAAATTCGGCTCTGAAGTAGCCGACATCGTCGATGGGCTTACCAAACTCGAGCGTCTCGAATACGCGACCAAGGCCGAGCAGCAAGCGGAATCGTTTCGCAAGATGCTGCTGGCCATGGCGCGCGACGTCCGCGTCATCCTCATCAAGCTGGCCGACCGTCTGCACAACATGCGCACGCTCGACGGAGTCAACGCCGAAAAGCGTGCGCGCGTCGCACGCGAAACACTCGACATCTACACGCCTATCGCGCACAGGCTAGGGCTCAACGCCCTGTTTCGCGAACTGCAGGACCGCTGCTTCAAGGCGATCTACCCGAACCGGTATGCAGTGCTGTACAAGGCCATGATGGCCGCCCGCGGCAACCGCCGCGAGGTGGTGTCCCGCATTGCCGAGGCCGTGCGCGCAGCGCTGCCGGCGGCCGGCATCGATGCCGAAGTCATGGGGCGCGAAAAATCGCTCTACAGCATCTACAAAAAAATGGTCGAGCAAAAGAAGTCGTTTTCCGACGTGCTCGACATCTATGGGTTTCGCATCATTGTCCATACCTTGCCAGAGTGCTATCTGGCGCTGGGCACTCTGCACCAGCTCTACCGGCCGGTACCAGGCAAGTTCAAGGACTACATTGCGATCCCCAAGGTCAATGGCTACCAATCACTGCACACCACGCTGATTGGGCCGTACGGCACTCCGGTCGAGTTCCAGTTCCGTACGCGCGACATGGACCACGTGGCCGAAGAAGGCGTCGCCTCACATTGGCTCTACAAAGAGCACGGGACATCCCTCAACGATCTGCAGAAACGGACGCATCAATGGCTGCAGTCGTTGCTCGACATCCAAAGCCAGACGGGCGATTCGGGCGAATTCCTCGAACACGTCAAGGTCGACCTGTTCCCCGATGCGGTTTACGTATTCACGCCACAGGGCAAGATTCTGTCTCTGCCCCGAGGCGCCACGCCCGTGGACTTTGCCTACGCGATCCACACGGATGTCGGCAATCATGCGGTGGCAAGCAAGATCAACGGCGAATTTTCGCCCTTGCGTGCGGAGCTTCACAGCGGCGATGCAGTAGAAATCATCACCTCGACGGCTGCACGACCCAGCGCCCAATGGCTCAACTACGTGCGCACCGGACGCGCGCGGTCTGAAATCCGCCACTACTTGCGCACTGAACGCTATGAGGAGTCTGTGGCCTTCGGTCGCCGGCTGCTCAATCAGGCTTTTGACCAGCTGGGGATCACCTACCCCGCGGACGATGACCCACAATGGGAACGCATGTCCAAAGGCTCTGCCGGTGCCTCGCGCATGGAAATCCTGGCCGATATCGGCCTCGGAAAACGGCTTGCGGCCGTGGTAGCGCGCCGCTTTGCGCCCGAAAACGCCATGCTGGCACTGACGGCAACGGCCGTCGACGAATACAACACCATCACCAGCGCCCCCATTGTCATCCACGGCAACGAAGGCCAGGCGGTGCAGCTTGCGCAGTGCTGCGGCCCCCTGCCTGGCGATGCCATCATCGGCGGCATCCGCCTGGGCCACGGCCTGGTCGTGCACATGGCCGACTGCCCTGTAGCTTTGCGCCAGCAGACGAAAGAACCCGAACGCTGGATTCCCGTCGCCTGGGACACTAATACGGCCCGCCACCTGACAACTCGCCTGGACGTCATGGTCCTGAACGAACGCGGTGTCCTGGGCCGCCTTGCTGCCGAAGTCACGGAAGCAGATTCCAACATCGTGCAACTCACCATGCCCGACGAAGCCGCCGCCACTGCCCTGCTGCACCTGACGGTTCAAGTCGACAGCCGCAAGCACCTGGCGCAAGTCATCCGCAACATCCGCCACGTCCCCCAAGTAGAAAAAATCACCAGAGCGAAGGGGTGAGCCGAGACACAATATGGCCCCTGCGGGCCATATTGTGTACGGCGAACCGGAGCCGCCTGCAGGCGGCTCCGGTTCGCCAGCCATACAAAAGCCCGCAGGGGCTTTTGTATGCGCAGGCTCACCCCTGATCCCCGCTGCCCTTGCTGTTGATCAGCTTCTTCCCTTCGCTGGTCACCTTGACCTTCATCTCGCTACGCAGGTCAGTGAGCACAGCCGCTTGTTCCACGGCTCCCCATACCTGTGCGAGTTGCGTTCCCAGGCCCTCCAGCGCAGGCTTGTCCGTGGTACCCGGCTGGATATGGTCCACCCGAATGACCGCGTACGCCGTCGGCAGCGTAACACTGCTGTAGGCCGGCAACGGCGTGACCGGAACCGAGAACGCGGCGTCGAGCACCGACTTGGCCAGACCCGCAGAATCCATGCGGCTGATCGTCACAGGCTTCTCGAACCCATCCGAAGATGGTTTCTTCTCGACCGCCGCCAACGCCTGTTTACCGGCCGCCACGGCAGCCGCCAAAGACCGCTCGTCGGTCAGATCGGTGCGAATCCGAGCATCCACCTGCGCAAGCGCAGGCACGTGCGAGGGCGTGAGCTTATCCACCCGCACCACCAGCATCGTATCGGGAGAAATCTCGATCACGCCTGAATTCTGCTTGTCGGCCAGCACCTGTGAACTAAAAAGCGCCTGGCGCACCCGAGGATCCCCCAGAGCGGCAGCATCCTTGCTGGCGGAGGCTGCCCCTGGACCCGCCTCATCAGCCGCCAGGAGACGGTCTCGTGCAATGCCGGTAACGTGACGAATCTGCAGGCCTAATTGCTTGGCGGCAGGTTCCAGACTGCTGGAATTGTCATACACCAAGCTGGTGAGCTTGGTGGCCATATCGGCGAAGCGATCAGCAGCCAGTTGACGACGGACTTCGTCGGTGACCTTGGCCCGGGCCTCGTCGAAGGTCTCGCCTTTTTCAGGCTGAACTTCGTTGGCCAGGAAGATGTGGTAGCCATCCGGCCCTTTGATGGGATCGGAAACCTGCCCCTGCTTGAGCGCAAACACCGCCTGATCCATGCTCAGCGGCAAGGTACCGCGCTGAATCCACCCCAACGTACCGCCTTCGCGGGCAGTCCCGGCATCTTGCGACTCTTTACGCGCAAGGTCTGCAAACTGCGACGGCTCGGCACGCGCCCGCTTGGCGATGTCCTGCGCCTTGGCCAGCGCCGCCTTGGCGATCTCCTCGGTGGCCCCAGCTGGAACCTTGATCAGGATATGACTGAGGTTCACGCGCGCCGGCACCACATACCGCGACTTGTTCTGGTCGTAATAATCCTTGAGCTGCGCATCAGAGATTGCAGGCACGCTGGCCATGGCCGCCGCCTCGTCGAGCACCAGGTAATCGGCAGAAACTTCATCGGGCAGGCGCAGCTCTTTTTGATGTGACTCGTACCAGGCCTTGACGTCCGCATCGGTAATGGTGACGCCGGCACGATAGTCCTTTGCCTGAAACACGCGCAGAGCAATCGTCCGCTCTTCAGTCAAGGCCCGCTTCAGACTGTCGAGCACCGGAGCAGGAAGGCTGGCGGATTCATCGACCGGCGACAGCACGGTCGTCAGCGCCAACTGCGCACGCTGGCCTGCTTCGAAGTCACGTGGGCTCATCCCGTACTGCGCCAGAACCTCATGGTAACGATCTGGCGAAAACTGCCCATCGACCTGCAACTGCGGCATGGAGGCAATGGCGCGACGCAACACGCTGTCCGACACGCTGAAGTGCTCGCGTGCTGCAACAGCCATCTGGACCTTCTGGTCAATGAGCTGATTGAGCAAGGCTTCACGGGCCTGAGGGTTGTCGAGCAACGCAGGGTCAAAGCGCCCCTGGCTGCTTTCCTGCATCTGCTGCAGCTGATTGCGCTGAGCCTGAGTGAATTCTTCCTTCGTGACCGACAGACGCCCGACATCTGCCACAGCAGGATCAGCGCTGACGATGGAATACCCGCTCACCCCCAGAAACACAAAGGATGGCACGACAAAAATCAGGAGCAGCAACTGCATCAACCGTTGATGCGTGCGGATGAATTCGAACATAAACGGATCACCTGCGGAAGGCTCGGGCCACAATCACAAACGGGCGACCGATGCCACCCAAGCCGACCGGAAACCTGGTTAGTCTGAAATGGAACGCAGTTTAACACTGTGACCGCAGCGGGGCGCTAGAATGCAGGCAACAACGACAGATGGACTCCCGCTTTCGGACGCAGATCTCATGCCCACACCTCATCCGCTTTGGCCCTGGCCACGCTTCATCGCCCACCGGGGCGGCGGCAAGCTGGCGCCGGAAAACACGCTCGCCTCCATGCGCACGGGCGCACACAAAGGCTTCCATATGGTTGAATACGACGTGAAGCTCAGTCAGGACGGCGTCCTGTTCCTGATGCACGACGACACCGTCGACCGCACGTCCGACGGACATGGCCTGGCCTCCAGCCTGAGCTGGGCAGCGCTCTCGGAATTCGACTTCGGCAGCTGGCATGGTCCGGACTTCGCCGGGGAATGTGCTCCCACGCTCCGGGCCGTCGCCCGGTCCACACGGGCGCACTCCGTACACAGCAACATCGAAATCAAACCCACCACTGGCACGGAAGCAGAAACCGGCCTTGCCGTTGCCCGGGCCGCTGCACAGTTGTGGCAGGGTGCTTCCCTGCCGCCCCTGCTCTCGTCTTTTTCAGAAACTGCGCTCGAAGCGGCTCGCACGGCAGTGCCCGAACTCCCTCGTGCACTGCTCATCGAAGGCTCGGTGCCCGCGGATTGGCACGCCCGCATGAAGGGCCTGGGCTGCACCGGCTTGAACATCGACACGAAATTCGCAGACCACGACGTCGTCCGCGACATCCTTGGGCAAGGGGCGACGCTCGCCATCTGGACCGTCAACGACGTGGTACGCGCCAAAGAGTTGCTGGATTGGGGATGCCATGCGCTCTTCACTGACGCACTCGATACCGTGCGCGAAGACACTCCTGTCTTCAAGTCACAGAGCTGACGCGCCCCATGTTCAGTTATCGCCACGCCTTCCACGCCGGCAACCACGCTGACGTCCTCAAGCACGCGATCCTGGTACAGATCCTGGATTATTTCAATCGCAAAGAGGGCGCCTACTGGGTCATCGACACCCACGCCGGGGGCGGCCTGTACGCCCTGGACGGCGACTGGGCCGGACAAAGCGGCGAAGTCAAGGACGGGCTGGACCGGCTGCTGGCGGCGTCCGAACCGCCTGCACTGATTTCTCGTTACCTGCAGGCCGTGGCGGCCTTCAATCCCGACGGGCAGGCAAATATCTACCCGGGCTCACCCTGCCTCGCGCTGCAGTCCATGCGTCCCCAAGACCACCTGCGCCTCTTCGAACTGCACACCACCGAAATCGAGGTGCTCCAGGACACACTCGCGCATCTGGGCAAGAAAGCCACGCGTCACACCCAAGTGGCGCACGAAGACGGATTCCATGGCCTCTTGCGACTGCTGCCTCCGCCTCCACGACGCGGCATCATCCTGATCGACCCGCCCTACGAGGACAAACAGGATTATCGCCACGTACTCACCGCCGTGCGCGAAGGCCTGCAGCGGTTTGCGCAAGGCTGCTTCGCTATCTGGTATCCACAGGTTCAACGGGTACAGGCGCACGAAATGGCGCGGTCTCTGGAACGCCTTCCTGTCGATTGGCTGCACGCCAGCCTGTCAGTGTGCAAACCCTCTGAGGATGGGCTCGGCATGCACGGAAGCGGAATGTTCATCGTGAATCCGCCCTGGACCCTGCAGGCCGAGCTCGAGGAAGCCCTCCCCTGGCTCGCGCAGGTACTGGCGCAAGACAGTGGCGCACGATTCTCGCTGACTCGAGGAACAGCAGCCCCCCAGGGATCCTCGCGCGCCCAAGGGCAGGCTCCTTTGAGCGAATCCCCGCGTCAGAAGCGTTCGCCCTCGCGCAGATAGCGCCACTGGCCCACGGGCAGATCACCCAGCACCACGTGGCCCATGCGGACACGCTTGAGGCCCACCACCTTGAGGCCCACCTGCTCGCACATGCGACGAATCTGGCGCTTGCGCCCCTCTTGCAGCACGAAGTGCAGCTGATCCTCGTTCTGCCACTGCACCTTGGCCGGGCGCAACAGGTGACCATCGAGCGTCAGGCCGTGGTTGAGAAGCTCCAGGCCACGACCCGCCAGACGTCCTTCGACCCGAACCAGATATTCTTTTTCAAGCGAGGAATCCTCGCCAATCAGCTGGCGTGCAATCCGGCCATCCTGGGTAAGTACCAGCAGTCCCTGGGAATCGATGTCCAGCCGTCCGGCCGGAGCCAGCCCCCGAAGATGAGAAGGCTCGAAGGTACGGTGGCTGGTTTTTGGGTGATAAAGTGTTCGGGCCTCGATGAGAGAAGCCGCCACACGGTAGCCCTTGTCGGTCTGGTGCGAGGCATACCCCACCGGCTTATTCAGGATGATGGTGACTTTGTCGGTCTGCCTGCGTGCCGCTTGACGCTCCAGCGTGATGCGGGCGCTGGGCAGTGCCTTGGTGCCCAGCTCGCTGACCACCTGGCCGTCCACGCGCACCCAGCCACGCTCAATGTAGGCGTCGGCTTCACGCCGCGAACACAAGCCCCGTTGGGCCATCAATTTAGAAATACGAACCGGTTCCATGGGGCAGCATTGTAGCCTCACTACCCTGCACCCAAACAGCGGCCCACCAAGGACGCTGATACGCCGCGAGTAAGCTCGCCAGACAGGTCAGACCGCTTCGGGCCCGGTTTCTCCGGTACGGATGCGAATTGCCTGAAGCACGGGGGTGACGAAGATCTTGCCATCACCGATCTTCCCGGTGCGTGCCGCACGCACGATGGCTTCGATCATGAGTTCGGTACGATCGGCTGGAACCACGAGATCGATACGAATTTTGGGTAGAAAATCCACCACGTACTCGGCCCCCCGGTAGAGCTCGGTGTGCCCTTTCTGACGTCCAAAGCCTTTGACTTCGGTCACCGTCAGGCCATTGGCACCCAGTTCGGACAACGCCTCACGCACCTCGTCGAGCTTGAAAGGTTTGACGATGGCTGTGATCTGCTGCATGTCGGTCTGCGCCATGATGTCGATGATCCTGCGGAAAAGCAATTAATATAGCGCAGGTCGGGTGCTGCGTCCGCTGCCTGTACAG
>NZ_DASVGN010000022.1:0-37162 GCF_036379515.1 Castellaniella sp. | reverse complement strand
CAACATGACGGCGGTGACCGAAATGGGTGGAGTCATCTTCCCACCACTGCCTGCGTTCTACATGCACCCCGCAAACCTGGACGAGATGGTGGACCACACAGTGTGCCGGGTGCTTGAACTCTTCGATATCCAGATTCCAGGCCCTCACTGGGAAGGCATGGGCGCCACCGGCAGCCGAGCGTCGCGCTAGCGCAGGGTGTCGATGCGACTCACCCCGTTGCGCCGTGCCTGAACCTGTTGCGTCCAGGCATCGATGGGCATGGGGCGTGCCAGCAGAAAGCCCTGCAAGGCGTCGCAGTTGCGGCTGAACAGGAAGTCTGACTGAGCCTGGGTTTCTACGCCTTCGGCGACGACCCGCAGGTTGAGCTTGTCGGCCATGGCGAGAATCAGCTGCACGATGGCGATGTCTTCTTCGTCGTTGGGCAGGTCTTGCACCAGGCTTTTGTCGATCTTGAGTTCGTAGAGCGGCAAGCGCTTCAGGGATGCCAGGTTGGAGTAGCCGGTGCCAAAGTCGTCGATCGAAAACCGGATGCCAAGCAGAGACAGGGCCTGCATGCGGTCGGCAACCGCGACGACGTCCTGGATCAGCACCCCCTCGGTGACTTCAAAGATCAGCCGGTTTCCGGGTGCATCATGAGTCTCGAGCGTGTTGCGCACGTAGTCCACAAAATGTGACTCCATGAGTTGCTTGGGACTCACGTTGATCGATAGCGGGTAGGTTTCTCCCAATTCTTGCAGCATCAGCAGCGTCTTGCAGGCCACCCCAAGCGTCCATTCGCCCAACAGGTTGATGAGCCCGGACGCTTCGGCAATGGGGATGAAGGTGGATGGTGAAATGGCCCCGCGTGTGGGATGGTTCCAGCGTGCCAGCAGTTCGGCGCCCGTGACGTGGCCGCCCGCACCGAATTGTGGTTGGATGTGCAGAGAAAGCTGCGGTGTATTCAGCGCCTGCAACAGGTCGTGTTCAAGCCAGAGACGTTGTTCGACTTCGATCTGGAGTTCTTGCTCGTAGAAAGTGACCTGGTTGCCGCCCTGGTCCTTTGCGCGGTGTGCAGCCAGGTCGGCTTCGCGGATCACGGCGTCCACCGATGACGTTTGCGCATGGAGCAGCGTCGTTCCGATGCTTGCGGTGATATAGGCAGGCTTGTCGAGCACGACGAAAGCCCGGGCGATACTGAGCCTGAGCTTTTCGGCGACTTGCATAGCGTGTCGTGCTGCTTCGGCCAACGGAGTGCCCAGGCCATCGAGCAGGACCAGAAATTCGTCGCCGCTCGTGCGGGCCACCATGTCGCGGTCGCGGGTCGATCGCGTCAGGCGTTCTGCCACGCTGCGCAGGAGCTCGTCGCCGCTTTGGTGCCCGTGCAGGTCATTGATCTTCTTGAAGTTATCCAGGTTGATGACCAGCAATGCGCCGATGGTCTGTTTTTCTTGTGCTTTTTTGGTCAGGTCTTCGAGCCGGGCGAGCGCCTGGCGGCGGTTGGGCAGGTTGGTCAGGATGTCGTAGTACGCCAGGCGGTGGGCTGAAGCTTCGGCACGGACTCGGTCAGTGATGTCGGTGGCGACCGTGCAAATGGCTTCGACGGTGCCGTCGGATTTGAGAAGCGGCGCCTTGATGGACAGAAACGTATGGCCTTGTGTGCTTCCTGGGGGCACGATCTCGGGCTGTGTGACTTGCCGTTTGCGTGAAGACAGCACGGCGTGGTCCGAAGCGTTGATGGATTCCAGGGTGTCGGAGTCTCCCAGGAAGTCTTCGTCACGGTGACCGATCAGACTGCCGGCAGGAACGCCGTAGAAGGCCTCGAGCTGGGCATTGGCATAGAGGTATTTTTGATCGATGTCCTTGGTGCATACGCAAGCGTCGATACTGCCCAGAATCGTTTCGAAACGGCGTTCGTTCAGTTGCAGGCGTGCTCGCTGGCGCCCCAGTTGCACACGCGACGTCAGCGCGAAGATCAGTGTGAGCACCAGCAGAGCCACCAAGGCCCCGATGATCCATGGCCCCTGTGTCTCGAGGACGGACGGGTGAAAGGGCAAGCGCCAGTGGTTCAGCGTGCGGTAGTAGAACGAATCCGGCGTCGCTTGCCAGGAGGCCAGATAGCGATCGATGGTGGCAGGGATCTGGGGGTTGGTCCCTTTGGTCATGCCATAGAACACTTGCAGTGGCTGGAAAATGATAGGGGTCGCCACGAGCCCATAGTCGTGCGAGGAGAGCTCACCGTAAAAGTAATCGGAGGCCACTGCATCGTCTTGTTGGTCGTGCACGCGCTTGAAGCCTTCGTCCAGCTTTTGGACGACGTCCAGGGTGACGGGGATGTGCAGCCCCGCCAGCGTCGTGCGTAGATAATCGTTTTGGGTAGACCCCGCCAGTACCGCCAGTTTCTTGCCTTTGAGGTCTCCGATGGCTCGAAGCGGCGAGCCTGGCCTGGCGTAGATCTGCGACCAACTGTGCAGAACTGGAATGTGGTGGAAGGTGAAGGTCTTTGTACGCTCCGGGGTGTAGTACATGTCCGGGAGCAGATCGATTTGCCCGGACTGCAGCATCTGGACGCATTGCGCCCACACACAGGTCTGGGTCTTGAGCGTCCAGCCTTCGCGGCGCGCGATTTCGACCAGGATGTCGCCCAGGATGCCGGCGGGTTGTCCGTTGGCGTCGACGTAGACGTCGGGTCGTTGGGGATAAATTCCGACCCGCAAGGTAACGGCCTGTGCTGTGGTGCCAGCCAGGCCCGAGCTGAGCACGGTGAGAGCCAGAAGCAAAGCGCGGAGCAAGTGCGGCAGGCGAAGCATGAGGCCTTTGTCAGCAGTGAGTGAAGAGCGAAGCGCGCATTCGTAGAGTCTTTACCAAAAAAACCAGACAGCGAGCTTCCCTGTACGCAAATGAGAATATTGTCATGAATGACGCTATTCATGCTGCATCATAAAACAGCAGACCACCAGAATTGAAGCCCTTTTGCCTGCCATTGGCCCCGGTTTGCACAACGGGCGACAGGCCCTGCCAGCGTACAATACCTGAGGCTGGTCAGACAGGCCGGCCGACTGCATATTCTCCCAAAAGGTGGATCATGTCTCAACGCTTTCTTGCCGACGCGCAGGCTCGAATCGACCAGTTGCGCGCAGACGGCTTCTACAAGTCAGAGCGTGTCATTGCAAGTCAGCAGGCAGCCCGGATTCGGCTATCTGGCGGCGCTGATGTCCTGAACTTCTGTGCGAACAATTATCTGGGCCTGGCGAACGACGCGCGCCTGATACAGGCTGCGCAACAGGGGTTGTCCGAGAACGGATTCGGCATGGCTTCAGTGCGCTTCATTTGCGGCACCCAGTCAGGCCACAAAGCCTTGGAATCTGCGCTGGCACAGTGGCTGGGGATGGGCGATTCCATCCTGTATTCCAGCTGTTTCGATGCCAATGGCGGGCTGTTCGAAGCCTTGTTCGATGAGCGCGACGCCATCGTCAGCGATGCACTCAATCATGCCAGCATCATCGATGGCGTGCGCTTGTGCAAGGCCCGCCGCTATCGCTACGCCAACAACGACATGACTGATCTGCGCGTGCAGCTGCAGGCCGCGCGGGCCGATGGCGCGCGCCACGTGGTCATTGCCACTGATGGCGTGTTCTCCATGGATGGCATCGTGGCCAATCTGCAAGGCATTTGCGATTTGGCAGACGAATTTGATGCGCTGGTCATGGTAGACGACTCGCATGCGGTGGGTTTCATGGGGGCGGGTGGGCGCGGTACGCCCGAATACTGCGGTGTACAAGGTCGCGTGCATATTCTCACGGGCACCCTGGGCAAGGCGCTCGGGGGGGCTTCTGGGGGGTATGTGGCGGCAGACCGTGCTGTGGTCGAACTCTTGCGGCAGCGCTCGCGTCCCTACCTGTTTTCAAACACGCTGGCACCAGCGATCGTGGCCGCCTCACAGCGTGTCCTGGAACTGCTGCAATCGCCCGAAGGGGCGCGTTTGCGTGAACGCGTTCATCAGAACGGTCGTCATTTTCGCGATGCAATGAAGGCGCTGGGTTTTGATCTGGTCCCGGGGCAGCATCCCATCATTCCGGTCATGCTGGGTGATGCCTCGTTGGCCACCCGCATGGCGGACGCGTTGTTGGCCGAAGGCATTTACGTGATCGGGTTTTCGTACCCGGTTGTCCCCAAGGGCAGAGCCCGCATTCGCACCCAGATGAGCGCAGCGCACACGTCGGCAGACATTGATCGCGCCGTCCAGGCATTTGCCCGTGTCGGAAGATCATTGGGTGTGATTCCCACCCCAGATAGCCGGGAGATTTCATGAGAGCTTTGGCCAAGATGCAGCCCGCAGAAGGGCTCGAGATGGTGGATGTCCCCAAACCAGTCATGGGACACAACGACGTCATGATCAAGATCCGCAAGACGGCCATCTGCGGGACGGATATCCATATCTGGAAATGGGACGAATGGGCGTCGCATACGATCCCGGTGCCCATGCACGTAGGGCACGAGTACGTCGGTGAAATCGTGGGTGTCGGGCAGGAAGTCCACGGTTTCAAGGTCGGGGATCGGGTCTCGGGCGAAGGACACATCACGTGCGGCCATTGCCGCAATTGCCGGGCCGGTCGCCGGCACCTGTGCCGCAATACCCAGGGGGTCGGCGTCAATCGGCCGGGTGCCTTTGCCGATTATCTGGTGATCCCGGCTTTCAATGCCTTCAAGATTCCCGATGATGTGTCCGATGACTTGGCGGCGATTTTCGATCCCTTCGGCAATGCGACACACACGGCGCTCGCTTTCGACCTCGTGGGCGAAGACGTGCTGATCACCGGTGCGGGCCCCATTGGGGCCATGGCAGCGGCCGTCGCCCGACATGTGGGGGCGCGTCATGTCGTGATCACGGACGTGAATGACTATCGGCTGGAGCTGGCGTCTCGCATGGGCGCTACGCGTGCCGTCAACGTCTCGCGCGAGAATCTGAAGGACGTCATGGGCGAACTCGGCATGACCGAAGGTTTTGACGTGGGCCTCGAGATGTCCGGGGCCCCCGTGGCGCTGGAGAGCCTGATCGAGCAGATGAACCACGGCGGCAAGGTAGCGATGCTGGGCATACAACCCGATGGCGTGGGCATCCGCTGGAGCCAGGTCATCTTCAAGGGCTTGGAAATCAAGGGGATTTATGGCCGGCAGATGTTCGAGACCTGGTACAAGATGGTGGCCATGCTGCAAAGCGGCCTCGATCTTTCTCCTATCCTGACGCACCATTTTCCGGTGGCGGACTACCGCCAGGGCTTCGAGGCCATGTTGTCAGGGCGAAGCGGAAAGGTAGTGCTCGACTGGACGGCTTGATGCCTCGGCATACGGGCCAGTCTTAAAGGCGCTGCAGCGTCTCGCGGATCTGTTCTGTACCCCAGTGCTGCGCCAACGCCAGCCGCAGCACGGTGCGGGCTTGCAGTGCGTTCAGTGCCCCCGCGGCCAGGAGACCAGTGTCATGGTCGCTGGATTTGAGTGTCACCGCGCCACGGGGTACCCGGCTTGCGCGGATGCAGACCAGGCCATGCCGGGTGGCCAGCCGACAGCCTCGCTCTGCGGCAGAGCTCAGGCTGCCGTTTCCCATGCCGGCGACCACGATGCCGCTGGCTCCTGCCGCGATGGCGGCCTGGTACGGGTGCAGCGGCGCGTCTTGGTAATCGAGGATGAGGTCCACGGCCGGCAATCGGCGCAGGCCCTTGAGTGAACACAGTGGGTTGGCAGGGACGTCGGGCCGTGCCCAGTAGCGGACTACTCTGTCGGTGATCGAGCCCAGGACGCCTGTGCCGTCGACGCCAAACGCTTGCACCTGGGTCGTGCTGAGCTTGAGGGCGGCGCGTGCCGACACGATGGTGTCGTTCATGGCAACCAATACCCCCCGCGCCTGGCTTGCAGGGTCGCAGGCAACCAGCAATGCGTTGTAGAGATTGAGTGGGCCGTCTGCACTGAGGGCCGATCCTGGACGCATGGCCCCCACCAGGACGACAGGGACCTGGCACTGCAGCGTCAGGTGCAGCAGGAATGCGGTCTCTTCAAGAGTGTCCGTGCCGTGAGTCACGACGATGCCGTCGACGGCGCCCGACTTCAGGTGCTGTTCGATTCGGCGCGCCAGGCGTAACACTTGGGCCGAGCCCATGGCCCGGCTGTCGATGTTGAAAAGCTGTTCACAGTGGATGTCCGCCAGCTCGTGCGCGCCCGGGACTGCCGCCAGCATGGCGGCTATCCCTTGCGTCACGGTGTAGTCCGTGAGCTGCTGCGCGGCATTGGCCGTGGCGGCAATTGTGCCGCCCGTGCCAATGAGAACCAGGTGGCGATGCATCAGGGGTACAGACCGCGAACCTGGCGTGCTTCGAGGATGCGCGAGCAAGCGACGATGAACGCGGCTGTGCGCAGCGACACCGAGTGTTCTCGTGCAACCTTGGACATCGAGCCATAGGCCGAGCGCATCATGGCTTCGAGCCGGTGGTTGATCTCCTGCTCCGTCCAGAAGAAGCTGGAGAAATCCTGCACCCATTCGAAGTAGCTGACCGTTACCCCGCCCGCGTTGGCCACGACGTCCGGGATGATCATGGTGCCCTTGGCCGAAATGATGTCGTCGGCTTCAGGAGTGGTTGGGCCGTTGGCGCCTTCGACCAGGATGCGAGTGTGAATCAGATCGGCGTTGTCGCGCGTGATCTGGCCTTCAAGGGCGGCCGGGATGAGGATTTCGGTTTCGAGTGACCAGAATTCCTTGGGCGTCATCGTGTCGGCGTCAGGGGCACCTGCCACGCCGCCGTGTTCGTGGACGTAGTTTTGCAGGGCAGGGACGTTCAAGCCTCGCTCGTTGTGGACGACACCGGTGTGATCGTAAACGGCAATCACCTTGGCGCCGGCTTCGTGGAACAGCTGGGCCGCGGTGCCGCCCACATTGCCGAAGCCTTGGATCGCAATGCGTGCGTCCTTGATCTCGATGCCGGATTCGCGTGCTGCTTCGCAAGCGACCACATAGACACCGCGCCCCGTGGCGGCAACCCGTCCCAGGCTGCCCCCCAACGAGACCGGTTTGCCGGTGACCACGCCGGTGGTCGTGCGGCCCGAGTTCATCGAGTAGGTGTCCATCATCCAGGCCATGACCTGGGCGTTGGTGTTGACGTCGGGCGCCGGGATGTCTTTGTTGGGTCCGATGATGTCGCCGATTTCGCTCGTGTATCGGCGGGTGATGCGTTCGAGCTCACCCATGGAGTACTGCCGGGGGTCGATGCGGATGCCGCCCTTGGCTCCGCCGAAGGGCAGGTTCACCGCGGCCGATTTGACCGACATCCAGGCCGACAGCGCCATGACTTCGGATAGCGTGACGTTCTGGTGAAAGCGCACGCCGCCCTTTCCCGGGCCTCGTGAGGTGTTGTGTTGAACGCGGTAGCCCTCGAAGTGGGCGATGGTGCCGTTGTCGAGTTCGACCGGGACATCGACCACCAGGATGCGTTTGGGGCGTTTGAGGGTTTCGACCCAGCGCGCCAGGGGGCCCAGGTAGGGTGTCACCCGATCCACCTGTTCAAGGTAGATAGCCCAGGGGCCAGGGTTGGCGGGGTCCAGGTAGGACGGCAGGTGTTGCGGATGCGGCTCAGCCATGTTGTGCAGCCTCTAGAGAATTGAGGAGATACATAAACCTATAAGCGGCCCCATTTTAATCCGGCCGTTTGAGGCTGTCTTGGGGATACCCGGATCAGAGCCCAAAATTCTTCAGGCCGTCGAGGTCCAGCACCTGCACGGCACCGTATTCCACCTTGAGCAGCTGAGCGCCTTCGAGTGCTCGCAGCGCTTGATTGGTGCGCTGGCGCGAGATCCGGGCCAGGTAGCCGATTTCTTCTTGCGTGATTTCCAGGCGCATGGAATTGCCTGGGTACAGCAGGGGGTTGAAGAGCTCGGCCAGGCACCGCGCCACCCGGGCGTCCGGAGCGAGCAGGCGGTCGTACTCGGCCTTGCCGATGAACTGTGCCACACGCTCGTTGAGCTGGTGCAGCAAATAACGATTGAAAGGGATGCTGGCATCGAGCAGCCAGTAGAATGTGTCGCCGCGCAAGCGTGCGATGGTGCTGGCGCGAAGCGCGATGATGTCGTATTTGCGGGCTTCGTGTTTGAGCAGCGAGCCTTCACCTATCCACCCGCCGGCGGGGACCCCCGTGAGCGAGGCCAGCTTTCCGTCGGCGTTGCCGACAGACACCTTGATGAGCCCGTCGAGCACGCCGATCCAGGCACTGGCCACGACGCCCTTGTGTTCGATCAGGGTGCCCGCCTCGACATGGGCCACGGTAGTGTCTTGCAGCACGCGGGCCTGCTGGTCGTCCTCGAGCAGGTCGAACCAGGCGGCATGCGCTTGCAAATCTTGAGTCGGGTTCATGGGGAATTACCCTAGATCACGATCGAATGTCATATATGCGACAGTCGGTGCCAGGTGCAGCCGGTACCTTAGAAGCAGAAGTTCTACGTAAGCTGCGGAGACATCATGGTACAGGAATCCACCCTGCCGAACACGTTCCCGACCTTGCTGATGCATCATGCGAGGGTTCGCGGCGGTCGCCCTGCGATTCGTGAAAAAGACCTTGGCATCTGGCAGACCTTGAGCTGGGCCGAGGTGGCTCACGAGGTCCGCCACCTGGCCGCCGCCCTGGCCGATCTGGGCGTGGTTGCGCAGGACCATGTCGCCGTCGTGGGTGAGAACCGGCCACGGTTGTACATGGCCATGATGGCCGCCCAGTGCCTGGGCGCCATTCCCGTTCCGCTGTACCAGGATGCGGTGGCGGATGAAATGGCCTATGTCCTGCAGGATGCCGAAGTGGGTGTGGTGGTGGTCGAGGATCAGGAGCAGGTCGACAAGATGCTCGATGTCTCCGCTCAATGTCCGGCGATGCGCACCATCGTATATGACGACCCCAGAGGCTTGCGGCATTATTCAGACCCTCGCCTGTTGGGCTGGGAATCCTTGCTTGCGCGCGGCGAAACACGCCTGACCCAGCATCCGGACGAAATCGACCAGTGTATTGCGTCAATTCGCCCCGGTGACACGGCCGCCATGTTTTATACCTCGGGCACTACCGGCAAGCCCAAGGGCGTGATGCTCAGCCACCAGGCGCTGATCGATCGGGCCCGCGCCATCGAGTCCTTCGAGGGCCTGACCGACCGCGAAGACGTGCTCGCCTACCTGCCCCCCGCCTGGATCGGGCAGAACATGTTTTCCTACACACAGTTCCTCACGACGGGCTTCACGGTCAATCACCCTGAATCCCCCGAAACCGTCTCCATCGATTTGCGTGACATTGGGCCTACTTATTATTTCGCCCCACCTCGAGTCCTTGAAGGGCTGCTCACGCACGTGATGATCCGCATGGAAGACGCTGGCGGCTTCAAGCGCTGGCTCTTCTACCGGTCCATGAAGCTGGCGCGCCGGGTGGGGACGCGCATTCTGGATGGCGCCTCTGTTGGGTTGGTCGATCGAATCCGTTATGCCCTGGGTGATCTGCTGATGTACGGCCCCTTGCGCAACATTCTGGGCATGAGCCGGGTGCGGGTCGCCTACACGGCCGGTGAGGCCATCGGGCCGGATTTGTTCCTGTTCTATCGTTCCATCGGCATCAATCTGAAGCAGCTGTATGGGTCTACCGAAACGTCCGTGTTCGTCTGCGTACAGGCCAACGGCCAGGTGCGGGACGACACCGTAGGGCCGCCGTGCGACGGCGTCGAAATCCGGGTAGCCGACAGCGGCGAGATCCAGCTGCGCAGCCCGGGCCTGTTCTCGGGCTATTACCTCAATCCCAAGGCGACTGCCGAGTCCTACACCGAGGATGGCTGGTATCACACGGGTGATGCGGGGTATTTGGATACCGACGGACAGCTCAAGATCATCGATCGCGCCAAAGACGTGGGTCATCTGTCCGATGGTAGCCTGTTCGCACCAAAGTACATCGAGAACAAGCTCAAATTCTTTCCGTTCATCAAAGAGGCTGTGGCGTTCGGGGCGGGGCGCGACGAGGTCTGCGCCTTCATCAACATTGACCTCGAAGCCGTGGGCAACTGGGCCGAGCGCCGGGGACTGCCGTATGCGGGCTACACCGATCTCGCCGGCAAGTCCGAGGTCTACGACCTCATTCGCGATTGCGTCGCGCAGGCCAATCGGGATCTGGCCTCCGATCCCAAGCTGGCCGCTTCGCAAGTGGTGCGTTTTCTTATCCTGCACAAGGAACTCGACCCGGATGATGACGAACTCACACGCACACGCAAAGTGCGTCGGGCGTTCGTCGCCCAGAAATACGCCGTGCTGATCGAAGCTCTGTTCCAGGGGCGCAAGTCGCAGTACATCGAAACCGAAGTCAAGTTCGAGGATGGCCGCAAAGGGCAGGTGTGCGCCGATCTGCGCATCGAGCCGGTTCCTGTCGCCTCGTCCATACCGTTGAAGAAGGTTGCATAAATGACCGACATGGCAACGCCTGGAGTGGACGCCGACGATTTGCGCGCCCGACGCGTGGGTGCCCCCATCCTCGATCTGCAGAATATCTCGCTATCCTTTGGGGGCGTGAATGCGCTGACGGACATCTCCTTTGATGTGCGCGAGCACGAAATCCGCGCCATTATTGGCCCCAACGGCGCGGGCAAGAGTTCCATGCTCAATGTCATCAACGGCGTGTACACCCCTCAGCAAGGCGGCATCTGGCTCGAAGGGCGGCAGTTCGCGCGCATGAATCCTCGCCGTGCAGCCGAAATGGGCATTGCACGCACGTTTCAGAATCTGGCGCTCTTCAAGGGAATGAGCGTACTCGACAACATCATGACCGGGCGCAACCTGCGCATGAAGAGTGGTCTGCTTGCACAGGCCTTGCGGCTCGGGGCGGCCGAGCGTGAAGAAATCGCACACCGTGAATTCGTCGAAGGCATCATCGATTTTCTCGAGATTCAGGCCTGGCGCAAGACGCCGGTAGGACGCCTGCCTTACGGGCTGCAAAAGCGTGTAGACCTGGGGCGGGCGCTGGCCATGGAGCCCCGCATTCTGCTGCTCGATGAGCCGATGGCGGGCATGAACATCGAAGAAAAGCAGGACATGAGCCGCTACATCCTTGACGTCAACGACGAATACGGCACGACCATCGTGCTCATCGAGCACGACATGGGGGTGGTCATGGACATCTCGGACCGGGTCGTGGTGCTCGATTACGGCCGCAAAATTGGCGACGGCACTCCCGACGAGGTGCGCAGCAATCCTGAAGTCATCCGCGCCTATCTGGGTGCGAGTCACTAGGCACAGGGAGCAATCATGGGTTTCTTTCTCGAAACGCTGATCGGTGGCCTCATGAGCGGCATGCTCTATGCCCTGGTGGCCTTGGGTTTCGTCCTGATCTTCAAGGCGTCGGGGGTATTCAACTTTGCCCAGGGCGCGATGGTGCTGATCGCCGCCCTTGCCATGGCGCGCTTTTCTGGGTGGATCAATGGCTGGTTGGGGGGTGATTCTCTTTGGCTGGCCAACATTCTGGCGTTCATCGTCAGTGCCCTGTTCATGTGGCTGGTCGCGGTCCTGGTCGAGAGGCTGGTGCTGCGTCATCTGGTCAACCAGGAAGAAACCACGCTGCTCATGGCCACGATAGGAATCAGCTATTTTCTGGACGGGATCGGGCAGATGCTGTTTGGCAGCTCGGTGTATTCCATCGACGTCGGCATGCCCAAGGACCCTGTCATCATTTTCACGAACCTGTTCGAAAACGGGGTCTTGATCAGTCTCGAAGATCTGACGGCTGCTCTGGTCGCGGCAGTGCTGGTGGCCGCCTTGGCGTTCTTTTTTCAATACACGCCCGTGGGGCGTGCCTTGCGGGCGGTGGCCGATGATCACCAGGCCGCGCAGTCCGTAGGTATCCCGCTCAATCGCATCTGGGTGGTGGTCTGGACGGTCGCCGGTCTGGTGGCCTTGGTCACCGGCCTGGTGTGGGGTTCCAAATTCGGCGTGCAGTTTTCTTTGTCGACGGCCGCGCTGCGGGCGCTGCCCGTAGTGATTCTGGGCGGCCTCACCTCGGTGCCGGGGGCTATCGTGGGCGGCCTCATCATTGGCGTGGGAGAGAAGCTCTCCGAAGTCTATCTGGGGCCGTTCGTCGGCGGGGGCATCGAAATCTGGTTTGCCTACATGCTGTCGCTGGTGTTCCTGTTGTTTCGGCCTCAGGGCTTGTTCGGCGAAAAAATCATCGACCGCGTCTGACGACTGGCGAATAGGGGTTCGTGCATGCTTTATCGTGAAAACGGGCAATTCAAGAGCAGTTACCGGTCAGATCAACAGATTTTTCCGATTCTCCAGGATCGCTGGTTCGTGGCTGCACTGCTGGTCGTGGCCTTTGCGGTCGTGCCATTGGGAGCCTCTGAATACTTTCTGCAGGCGGTATTCATCCCGTTTCTGATTCTGGCGCTGGCCGCCATCGGCCTGAACGTGCTGGTGGGCTACTGCGGCCAGATCTCGATCGGTTCGGGGGCGTTCATGGCCGTCGGGGCGTATGCGGCCTGGAATTTCGGTGTGCGCATTCCAGCGCTGCCGCTGGTGGTGCAGATCCTGCTGGGTGGGGTCCTTGCCATGGTGGCGGGCGTGGTGTTTGGTGTGCCCAGCCTGCGCATTCGCGGCCTGTATCTGGCGGTCACCACTCTTGCAGCACAGTTCTTCATGGATTGGGCCTTTTTGCGCATTCCCTATCTGACGAACAACTCCACGTCGGGCAATGTGTCGGTTCCCGCACTGGAGGCATTCGGGCTTCCCGTTGAAACCCCCGCACAGAAATACCTTTTCGTGCTGTGTTTCGTGGTCGTGATTGGCGTGCTCACCAAAAATCTGGTTCGCGGTGCCATCGGCCGGCAGTGGATGGCGATTCGAGACATGGACGTGGCCGCTGCAGTGATCGGAATCCGTCCGGTGTACGCAAAGCTCACGGCGTTTGCAGTCAGCTCCTTCATCATTGGAGTGGCGGGCGCCTTGTGGGCCTACATCCATCTGGGGTCCTGGGAGCCGCTGGCCTTCGACCTGAACCGGTCGCTCGAACTGCTGTTCATCATCATCATTGGTGGCCTCGGATCGGTGATCGGGAGCTTCTTTGGCGCCGCCTTCATGGTGCTGGTGCCCATTTTGCTCACCAATGTGCCGCACTTGGTGGGGTTTTCCTTACCGGTGGATCTGGCCGCGCACATCAACCACATGGTGTTTGGCTTTCTGATCGTCTTTTTCCTGATTGTTGAGCCACATGGCCTGGCGCGGCTCTGGAGCATCGCCAAAGAAAAGCTGCGGATCTGGCCTTTTCCGCATTGATCGTCAATTTTTTAAAAGGTGCCACAAGCACCAGGAGGAGCTACAGATGAAGATGAAGCATGCACTGACTCGAACCTCTGCGGCTGTCGTGCTGGCCGCCACGGGCTTGGTGGGCGTGATGAGCACTGCCCAGGCGGCCGAAGAGAATTTCGTCCCGCTGCTGGTGTACCGTACCGGGTCGTTTGCTCCACTGGGGATTCCCTGGGCGGATGGCAAACTCGATTACCTCAAGCTCATCAACGAACGTGACGGCGGGGTGAACGGCGTCAAGATCACCTACGAAGAATGCGAAACGGCCTATTCCACCGACAAGGGGGTGGAATGCTACGAGCGCCTGAAAGACAAGATGGGTGGCGCCACCGGCTTTGACACGCAGTCCACGGGCATCACTTTTGCCGTCACGGACCGCGCCATGGTGGATGGTCGCTCGGTGGTCACGGTTGGCTACGGCCTGTCGCAGTCGGCCGATGGTCGGGTGTTCAAGTGGAACTTCCCGTTGCTGGGCACGTACTGGACGGCTGCCGACGTCATGATCCAGGACATTGCCAAGCGTCTCGGTGGAGAAGACAAGCTCAAGGGCAAGAAGATCGCCCTGGTCTACCACGACTCGCCATTTGGCAAGGAACCTATCCCTCTGCTGCAGGAGCGCGCCAAGGCCAACGGCTTCGATCTGCAGCTCTATCCGGTCACGGCCCCTGGCGTCGAGCAAAAATCCACCTGGCTGCAGATCCGCAAGAACCGGCCTGATTTCGTGCTGCTCTGGAGCGCAGGCATCATGACGCCCACCGCCATCCGGGAGGCGCAGGGCGTGGGGTATCCGCGCGACAAGATGTACGGCATCTGGTGGGCCAGCTCGGAAACCGACGTGCAGGACCTGGGGGCGGCTGCCAAGGGCTATCACGGCATCACCATCCAGAACAGCGCCGAGCATGGCCGCGTGCACCAGGACGTGAAGAAATACGTCTACGACAAAGGGCTGGGCTCCGACAAGGACGGCAAGTCGTTCGGTTCGCTGGCATACACCCGCGGCATGATGATTTCCATGCTGCAGGTCGAGGCCATCCGTACGGCACAAGAAAAATTCGGCAAGGGCAAGCACATGTCGCCGGAGCAGGTCCGCTGGGGATACGAGCATCTGAACCTCGGCGAGCCGCAGCTCGAAAAGCTGGGGTTTGCCAAGCTCATGCGGCCGGTGCAGACCACGTGCGAGAACCACATGGGCACCGACTGGGCCCGGATCATCGAGTGGGATGGCAAGAAGTTCAACGTGGTGTCCGACTGGTATCAGTCCAACCCCAAGTACGTGCAGCCGCTCGTGAAGTCCCTGGGCGACAAGTACGCCGCTGAAAAGAAGCTCGCCACCCGTGACTGCAAGGCCGAAGGCTAGCGTTCTGGTCGGTCGATCCTGATCGAACTGACCGAGCAGGACACTGAGGCACTCGTTCCGAGGCCGGGGGGACCCGGCCTCGTCTGGAGAGAAGTGATGAATGGCACATCGGTCGCAGCATCGGCCGCATCCCCCGGGACGCTGTTGGACGTGAACGGCATCGAGGTGATCTACAACCACGTCATCCTGGTGCTCAAGGGGGTGTCGTTGCGGGTTCAAGAAGGCGACATCGTCGCGCTGCTGGGCGCCAATGGGGCAGGCAAGACCACGACCCTGCGCGCGATTTCCAGTCTGCTCAGAGGACAGCGGGGAGAAGTCACCAAGGGAAGCATCGAATACCGGGGAGAACGCACCGAATCCTTCACGCCGGCCGATCTGGTGCAGCGCGGAGTGATCCAGGTCATGGAGGGGCGCCATTGTTTTGCGCACCTGACCATCGAAGAAAACCTGCTCACGGGCGCTTACACCCGAATCTTGTCGCGTGCGCAGCTTGAAGCGGCGCTGGACCGTGTCTATCAGTATTTCCCGCGTCTCAAACAGCGCCGCAAGAGCCAGGCAGGCTACACCTCGGGCGGTGAGCAGCAAATGGCAGCGATCGGCCGCGCCCTCATGGCGGACCCGCGCATGATTCTGCTCGATGAGCCCTCCATGGGGCTGGCGCCGCAGATCGTGGATGAAATCTTCCAGATCGTGCGCGACCTGAATCAGCGCGAAGGCGTAAGTTTCCTGCTTGCCGAACAGAACACCAATGTCGCGCTGCGCTATGCCGACTACGGCTACATCCTCGAAAGCGGGCGCGTGATGATGGATGGCGTTGCAGCAGATCTGGCGCAGAACGCAGACGTGAAGGAATTCTATCTCGGGGTCTCGGGCGCGGGACGCACGAGTTTTCGAGAGACCAAGTTTTATCGTCGGCGCAAGCGCTGGCTGGCTTGATCCTGAAGGGGGTGGCATGCAGGCTTATTTTGATGCACGAGAGACGCGCCCTGCTGCAGTGCGGGAGCGTGAATTGTTTGAACGCCTACCCGTCGTTCTGGCAGCGGCGTGCGAGCAGGCTGGAGCCATTGCTCGCCAATTGCGGGGCGTGGATATCGCAGAACTGACCTCGCGCGAGGCGTTGGCCTGCGTACCGGTCCTGCGCAAGACCGAGCTGCTGCAACTTCAGCATGCGGCCCGTATTGTGGCGTCCGCCGGGTCGGCACCGGCTGAACGCGAGCGGATCTTCGGAGGCTTTTCGACCGTGGGTTGGGGCGCAGCCCGGCGGGTATTTGCATCGCCTGGCCCCATCTACGAGCCCGAGAGCGCCCGCCCTGACTACTGGGGCTTTGCCCGCGCACTGTATGCGTCGGGAGTGCGTAGCGGCATGCTGGTCTACAACTGCTTTTCGTACCATTTCACCCCGGCGGGCTCCATGATGGAGACTGCGGCGCACGCGTTGGGTTGCACCGTGTTTCCCGGTGGCGTGGGGCAGACCGAGCAGCAGGTTCGTGCCATGGCCGATCTTGCCCCGCATTGCTACACGGGGACTCCCAGTTTTCTGCGCATCATCCTCGAACGCGCTGACGAAATGGGGGTGGGGCTGCCACTCCTGCGGCACGCCCTGTTTTCTGGCGAGGCTTATCCGCCTTCACTGCAGGCCTGGTTCCAGCAGCGTGGTATCGCCGGCTTCCAGGCGTATGGCAGCGCCGATCTCGGCATGGTGGCCTTTGAAACCGAGGCACGTGATGGTCTGGTCGTCAACGAGGACAAGATCGTCGAGATTGTTCGCCCGGGGACCAATCAGCCGGTTCCTGACGGTGATGTCGGCGAAGTCGTCGTGACCACCTTCAATCCCGATTATCCGTTGCTGCGTTTCGGCACCGGAGATCTGTCAGCCTTCATGCCGGGCCAATCGCCTTGCGGGCGCACGAATATACGCATTCGGGGCTGGCTGGGGCGCGCCGATCAGACCACCAAGGTGCGAGGCATGTTCGTCCATCCTGAACAGTTGGCGCGGGTATTGACGCGTCATCCTGAGATCCTCCGGGCACGGCTGGTCGTGTCGGGCGAGGCAGGCCACGACGTCATGACATTGCGAGTCGAGTCGGACGCTCAGGTGGATGTGGCGGCTCTGGCCGATACGGTACGCGAGCAGACCAAACTGCGCGCTGCCATCGAAATCCTGCCATCAGGGGCACTGCCTAACGATGGCAAGGTCATCGACGACGTACGCCGCTACGAATGAAGGACGACTCGTAGCATTCAGTTCTGTTGCTTCAGGGCCAGGGCGCGGCCGGCACGGCTGGACGTTGGGCGGCCGATGCGCTCCGAAATCCACTGGCCGATGTCTACCACGGCGTCGAGGTTGACGCCGGTCTCCAGGCCCTGTCCGTTGAGCAGGTACAGCACGTCTTCGGTAGCCACGTTGCCGGTTGCGCCTTTGGCGTAGGGGCAACCCCCCAGGCCGGCGACCGAACTATGGAAAATGCGCACGCCGCATTCCAGTGCGGCCAGGATATTGGCAAGCGCCTGACCATAGGTATCGTGGAAGTGCCCCGACACCTGCGTCGACAGATCAGCCACCCGGCCCACGGCCTGCAGCACACGCTTGACCTTGGCTGCAGTGCCAACTCCGATGGTGTCAGCCACGTCTATTTCGTCGCATCCCAGTGCGAGGAGGCGTTCGGCCACGTCCACAACGGCCGAAGGAGGGGTTTCACCCTGGTAAGGGCAGCCCAACGAGCAGCTGATGCTGCCCCGAAGGCGCAGCCCGGCCTGTTTGGCAGCAGCCGCGACCGGGCGGAAGCGTTCGATGGATTCGGCGATGGAACAATTGATGTTGCGCTGCGAGAAAGCCTCGCTGGCTGCACCGAAGATCACGACTTCGTCGGCGTGGGCGGCCAGGGCAGCCTCGAACCCTCGCATGTTGGGCACCAGCACCGAGTAGATCGTGCCGGGTCGCCGGGTAATGGCCGTCATGACGTCACTGCCGTCGGCCATTTGGGGCACCCATTTTGGCGATACGAAGGCAGCGGCTTCGACATTGGAAAACCCCGCGCTTGCCAGCCGATTGACCAGTTCGACCTTGACAGCCGTGTCCACGAACGCTTTTTCATTTTGCAGGCCGTCGCGCGGTCCGACTTCGACGATTTTGATGTGTTCAGACATAGTTTGGATCTGCGGGGTCGATTGAGAGAACCATCATAGCGCAGGGGGGTGGCCTCAGACTGTCCGTGCGTAGCGCCCGTCGGCCTGATGATCCAGCATCCCCGCAAGTTCGAGAAGCGTGAGCCGTTGCAGCAGGGTGCTCGTGTCCCAGTGGGTGCAGGCTTGCAGGGTGTCCAGCCCCGCAGGCTCGTGACCCAGCGCGCTCAGCAGTGCGGCGAAGTCTTCTGCCGTGATGCCGTCGGGAGGTGCGATGGGCTTGGGTTCTGGCGTCTGCGTGCTGGAACGGACCCCGGGGAGTGCGCCCTGTTGCAGTTCTTCGAGGATATCCTGGCCTGATTCCACCAACTTTGCACCCTGCCGAATGAGGGCATGGCATCCATGCGATAACGGGGAGTGGATGGAACCCGGGATGGCAAAGACTTCGCGGCCCAGCTCACCCGCGAGACGGGCCGTGATGAGAGATCCGCTGCGGCGTGCCGCTTCGACCACCAGGACTCCAGCACTCAGTGAAGCCACCAGCCGGTTGCGTCTGGGGAAGTTGAAGGGCAGCCCTGGCGTGCCCAGCGGGAATTCGGAAATCAGCAGACCTTGTTCGGCGATGCGGTGAGCCAGGTCGCGGTTGGCAGGGGGGTAGACTCGATCAATGCCAGTCCCGAGAACGGCCAGGGTCCCACCCGCCTCGGGGCCCGCTCGCAGGGCCCCTTGATGGGCTGCGGTGTCGATGCCGCTAGCCAGGCCGCTGACGATGCACCATCCGCGTTCGGCCAGGTATTGGGCGAAGTCCCGCGCGTTTTCCATACCGACGCGTGTGGCGCTGCGGGCCCCCACCATGGCGAGTGCGGGATGCTGCAGGATGCCCGGATTGCCGTGCACGAACAGGATGGGCGGAGGGTCCGACAGATCGAGCAGCGCCTTGGGGTAGTCGGGGTCGGCCAAGGTCAGCAAGCTGCGTCTGGGGCTTTCGAGCCATTTCAGCGTCTGAGTGATGCGCGCCTGTTGTTCGGCATCCGGTGCCTGCGCCAGGCGAGCAGCCAGCGTGGGTTCCAGGTAGTGCGCCAGGCTGCCCGTGGAGGCGGCACAGATGTCTTGAGGCATCCCAAAGACGGACAGCAGCCGCCGCAGGTGTTCAGCCTTGATCTGAGGTTCCAGGCCCAGGCGAATCCAGGCCTGCAGTTCGGGGGAGTCTATCGTGAGCGCCATGCTGCCAGTGTGCCACGAGTGCAGGGGCCTGGAGGGGCACTGCGACACAATCAGCCAAGACGACTTGTTTTATCATAGAGCTTTGAAGATTTTAGTTAGGCTTTATCATGGCTTTGCTTCCCATTCTCAAATATCCGGATGCACGGCTGCACAAGGTCGCGGCTCCTGTTAAACAGGTCGACGACCGCATTCGGCAGCTGGTTCGTGACATGGCTCAGACCATGTACGAAGCTCCCGGCGTGGGCCTGGCCGCCACGCAGGTCGATGTGCACGAGCGTGTCGTGGTCATTGACGTCTCCGAAGAAGCCAACGACCTGCACGTGCTGATCAATCCCGAAATCACCTGGAAGAGCGAAGAGCGCCAGGTCTATGAAGAAGGGTGTCTGTCGGTTCCGGGCATTTACGACGAGGTCGAACGGGCGGCGCGCATTCATGTTCGTGCCCTGAACGAGCGCGGCGAGGCCTACGAGTTCGATGCCGACGGCTTGCTGGCAGTGTGCGTGCAGCACGAGCTCGATCATCTGCTGGGCAAGGTTTTCGTCGAATACCTGTCCGTCCTGAAGCAGAATCGTATTCGCACGCGGCTGCGCAAGCAGCAGCGCGAGGCGCAGCGCGAAACGGCGGGCGTGTAGTGGCGCGTCTGGTTTTTGCCGGGACACCTGATTTTGCAGCCCAGGCGCTGCAAGAGATTCTGGCGGCCGGACATCAAGTCTTGGCCGTGTTCACACAGCCCGATCGACGATCGGGCCGAGGCATGAAGCTCGTGCCTTCGGCGGTCAAACAGGTGGCCGCTGATCATGGCATTGCGGTTTGCCAGCCGCGCAGCCTCCGGTTGGACGGCAAGTATCCCGAAGAGGCACAGGCTGCACGTGTCGTGTTGCAGGATCTGGCGCCGGAATTGATGGTGGTGGCTGCTTATGGCCTGATCCTGCCTCAGTGGGTGCTTGATCTCCCTGCACACGGGTGCCTGAACATTCATGCGAGTCTCTTGCCGCGCTGGCGGGGCGCAGCGCCCATTCAGCGGGCCATCGAAGCAGGGGATACGGCCAGCGGTGTCACCATCATGCAGATGGACGCCGGGCTGGATACTGGCGCCATGGTGCGACGCGTGGAGTATCCGATCGCGAGCGACGAGACTGGAGCGAGCCTCTATGAGGCCTTGGCTCAGTTGGGGGGGCAAGCCATCGTGCGCGTCCTTGAGCAGCTCGATACGGAGGGACATCTGGTTTCCCGGCCGCAGCCTGCAGCAGGCGTGAGTTATGCTGCCAAGCTGTTAAAGACAGAGGCCCCTCTGGATTTTTCGTTGCCTGCGTCTGTGCTGGAGCGGCGTATTCGCGCGTTCGATCCGTTTCCAGGGAGTACGCTGATGCTCCCTGGGATTGATGACCCGGTCAAGGTCTGGGCCGCGCAGGCGCTGCCAGACGAAGCGGGTGTACCGCACCATGCGCCCGGAACCGTTGCGCAGGTAGACGCCAAGGGGATCGACGTGTCGACTGTCGAAGGGGTGCTGCGGATTTTGGTGTTGCAGCGGTCTGGCGGCAAGCGTCAGCCGGTGGATGTCTTTGTTCAGGGTTGGAACGGCGTCTGATCAGCTGATGGCCTTCTTGCGCGAGGTTTCGATGCCCAGTTGCTTCAGTTTGCGATACAGGTGCGTGCGTTCAAGGCCCGTGCGCTCAGAAACCCGCGTCATGCTGTGGTTTTCGCGGTCCAGATGGTATTCAAAATAGATGCGCTCGAAGGCGTCGCGCGCTTCGCGTAGCGGTTGGTTCAGTGAGATGCTGCCCAGGTGCGAGGCATCCGCCGGTGCAGTGCCAACAGCAGGGGGGGACGGGGAAACCGCTTGAGCCGCGCCCATGGGCACAGGAAGATGGGTAGAGAGGGACTCTGTGGTAAGCGGCCGTTCTGTACGGCTGCGCATCGATGCCGGGATCACCGCACGAGCAAGCCCCGCCGCAACGGATTTCAGCAGCTTTTGTAGCGTGATGGGTTTTTCGAGGAAATCGACCGCGCCGATGCGGGTGGCTTCGACGGCAGTATCGACCGTGGCGTGGCCGCTCATCATGATCACGGGCATGTTCAGAAGCCCTTGGCTCGACCATTCTTTGAGCAAGGTGACGCCGTCGATGTCGGGCATCCAGATGTCGAGCAGCACCAGATCGGGCCGCTGCCGCAACCGGTATTCCCGCGCCTGAGTTGCATTTTCTGCCAGCTCGACCGTGTGGCCTTCGTCGTAGAGAATCTCGGACAGCAGTTCGCGGATGCCTATTTCGTCGTCGACCACGAGAATTCTGGCCATATCACCTCACACCTATCTAATGTCCGTATTATCCAGTGCTTACGGGCCCCCGTCCAGCCGCCACCGGCGGCGGCAGCAGCAGGCTCGCTCAGAGATTCCTGAACAGGATGGAAATGCGGGCACCTCCGTCGGCCCGGTTGGAAATATCGACCTGAGCGCCATGCTCCTCAATGATTTTCTTCACGATGGCCAACCCCAGCCCCGTGCCCGTCGCTTTGGTGGTGACGTAGGGTTCGAACACGCGGGGCAGCACTTCCGGAGCAAAGCCTGAACCATTGTCCGAGACGCTCAAGCGCACGCTGGCGTGGTCGGGCTCGGCGTCGGGCCGGATGAGTCGCGTCTGGACGCGGACTTCTGCGTCTCCTGCAGGGTGCTGCTGGCAGGCAGCGTCGCGCGCGTTGGCGAGCAGATTGTGGATCACCTGGCGCAGCTGCGCAGGGTCACCCTGGATGGACGGAAGATCGGGGGCAAGCTGGGCGCTGAAATGCGCGCCATTGGTGGAGGTGCTGCTTTCGCCGGGCTCCCAGCCGTAAAGGCTCAGGACCTCCGTGAGCAGGGCGTTGAGATCAATGGCCTGCATTTGTGCAGGGGGTGTGCGGGCGTATTCCCGGAAGTCGTCGACCATGCGTTTGAGTGAAGCCACCTGGTTGACGATGGTGTTCGTGGCTCGGCTCAACATCGCTGCGTCTGCAGGCTGCAGCTTGTCGGCCAGCTTCATCGCCAGGCGTTCAGCGGAAAGCTGGATGGGGGTGAGCGGGTTCTTGATTTCGTGCGCCAGGCGCCGTGCGACCTCGCCCCAGGCGACGGTCCGGTTGGCAGAGATGACCTCGGAAATATCGTCGAACACCACCAGGTGTCCTTCTGATTGGCCGTTGGTGAGCAGGTGCGTGCCGCGGGCGAGCAACGTGATGACGTGTTGCTGGGTGTCGTTGTCCAGTGCTTCGTGCCGCTCGACCTCGAATTGCTGCTGCCAGTAGGGACGTGTCGATTCGACCGCATCGTAGGCTGCGAAGGCTTGACGGATCATTTGTGCCAACAGGAGCGCGCCGTCGGCAGTTTCCAGAGGACGTCCCTGAATGGTGCGCAAGTCCACGTGCAGAATGTTCTGCGCTCCCTGGTTGAAGAGCGTGAGGTGAAATGACTTGTCAAAGACCAGCACGCCTGAGGACAGGTTGCTCAGGACGGATTCCAGGTAGAGGTTGCTTTGCTCGAGCTGGCGCCGGTGGCGATCGACGAGCTGGCGCGCCTCTTCGAGTTGCCGCGTCATGGCGTTGAATGAACGCGTGAGCTGCCCCACCTCGTCGCGGTGCGCCGATTCGGGCAAGGGGCGGTAATCACCGCCGCCCACGGCCTGGGTTCCCGACGCCAGGGTGAGCAAGGGGTGCACCAGGCGGCGGGAGACGGCCAGCGCGACGACCACCGCAGCGAAGACGGCCAGGATAAGAGCCAGAGTCAGCGTAATACCGTAGAGTTTACGCAGCCCCAGCCGCGAGAGCGCCAGTTCCTGGTAGTCTCGAAACCCTTGCTGGACCTGGTTGGCGTTGCGCGCAATGCGTTCTGGAACCGCGCGGATGACCTGCAGCCAACGCGAATCCCCGTTCATGCCCAGCGCAGCGTTGCCCAGCCGGTCGCCCTGTGTTCCCAGCGGGATGATCACCCGCAGATGCAGTCCGTCGCTGGTGGGGCCTTCGCCGGTGGCATCGGCTTCGGCTTTGGAATAGCCCTGCGCCACCCGCAACTGATTCATGACGCTGGTGGGTGGAAGGTCGGGCAGGAGTTTTCCGAAGGATGAGGAAGAAAATGCGACCAGGCGGCCATTGCTGGTGAAGACCATGGCTTCGTCCACCTGATTGGCCTCTCGCAGAGGCGTGATGCGCAAGGCGATTTCGGCTTCGCTGGCATTGTTCAGGCTCAGCGCCATGCTGTGGGCGCGGTTGTTGAGCTCGGCCAGCTGGGTGTCCAGGGCTGCACGGCCAAGATTCAAGCCTGCTTCCAGGGCGCTGTTGACGCGCACGTTGAACCACGACTCGATCGATCGCGACATGAATTGCACCGACAGCACGTAGATGAGCACTCCGGGGAGAATGCCGATCAACGTGAAATATAGTGCAAAGCGTGCCGTGAGCCGCGCGCCGAACTGGCGTCGCCGGATCTGCCGCAGCAGCCGGACGGTCAGGATGGTGACCCAGGAGATCAGCGCAACGGCCAGGACGCCGTTGAGTATCAGCAGCGAATCATATTGCTGTGCGTAGCGTGAGGCGTTGCCGGTAGACCAGACCAGCAGCGCGAGCAATGCCATGGCGCTGATGGCAGCGACCAGCAAGGCCAGGCGCAGGGCCCAGCGTATCAGTCGTGGTGCGTTGCGGCGGAGATTGAAAAATCGAAGTCTTTCCATGGGGTGGTCAGCGACCAGGTATTGCTGTTGAGTGCATCGACCTGAAAGGGCCGGGCCAGCCGAGAAGTGTCCAGGCGCAGCCGCAACTGACCCTGATAGCGGATGCCCTGGGCGAAGAGGTTGGTGGGTGCAATGGGCCAACCTCGAATGTGCCGGACCAGATCGAGCGCTTCATCCAGCGAGGTAGCTGGGATGGAGAGGTCACCCGTGCCGATGCGCCACTGCTGCGTCAGGGCATTGTATTGGATACGCCAGGTTTGATCGGTGGAGACGATGGTTTCGTCGAACCACCACCAGCGGGGGCGAACGATGCGCAGATCTGCGGTGAAGTACAGGGGAACCCCTTTTTCCGCCGCGTTGCGCAGCTCGGACTTCAGGGTGAAAGCAATGTCGGCGTCCAGAAGCAGTTGCCCATCGTGCAGGATGGGGTCGATGCGCGTGACCTGTGCCGGCTGCTCGGCATACACCACAGGCGACGACAACAGGCACAGGCAGCAGAGCGCGAGGGCAGACAGGATACGGTACATGCAGTGCGACTCGGAAATGCCGCTCATGATGTGAACGGTAAATCTATTGTTGACGACTCAGCTTGTCTTGGCAAACAAGGCATAGAAAAAACCGTCTCCGTCGCTCGGATTCCCCGGCAAAATGTGTCCTGGCGCCGACAGATGCCGAGCGTCGGGATGACGTTCCAGAAATGCGCGGGCCTGGTCTTCGCCTTCCTGTGGAAAGATCGAGCAGGTTGCGTATAGCAAGTGCCCACCCGGGATCAACGTAGGCCAGAGTGCGTCGATGATCCGAGTTTGCAGGGCGGCGGTTCTGCTCAGATCGTCGGGACGCCTCAGCCAGCGGATGTCGGGGTGGCGCCGGACGATGCCGGACGCGGTGCAGGGGACGTCGGCCAGGATGGCGTCGTAGGGTTGTCCGTCCCACCAGGCGGGTACGTCTGCCGCATCTGCGCATTTCAAGGTGACATCCGGCGACTGTAGCCCGAGCCTTTGCAAGGTGTCGTAGACCCGTGCCAGTCGGCTGGTATCGCTGTCCAATGCGGTGAGGTACAAGGAGTGCCGCTCGAGCAGGTGCGCCGTTTTGCCCCCTGGCGCCGCACAGGCATCCAGAACCCGCTGGCCGTCAGCCAAGGGCAGCAACGGTGCGGCGCATTGTGCCGAGGCATCCTGGACGGACCACCAGCCCTGTTCGTAGCCGGGGATAGTGCGCACTGGTTGAGGCGAGTCGAGCCTCAGGCCGTCGTCACCCACCGCGTGGCAGGAAATGCCGGCCAGTTGCAGGCGTTGTGCCAGATCCTCGCGTGTCAGGGCGCGCGTGTTGACGCGCAACATCATGGGCGGTGGTTGCTGCGCGGCCTGCAGAATGCGCATCCAGTCGTCGGGCCAGGCGCGTTGCAGCGTGGCTATCCACCATGTCGGGTGATTCCATCGCGCCTCTGGTTGCTCGACGAGGCGAGGCCTCAGCGTGGCGTACTCGCGCCCGTAGCGGCGCAGCACTGCGTTGATCAGGCCCTTGGCCGAACGGCTGCGACGATGGGCGTGGGCCGCCTCGACCAGCTGGTGGACCAGCGTATGGCTTGGGTAGACGGGTGTGCCGTGTGCCAGCGGCTCGGCCTGCGCATGCTGCAGGCTGGCATCCAGCAGGCAGAGGCCCAGCAGGATGAGTGCGCGGACCAGCGGTTCCGCCGGTTGTCGCGGGATGAGTACGGCGGCCGCCGCACGTGCAAGCCCCAGATGGCGCATGGCATGAAATGACAAGGCCTGTGCCCCTGGCCTGAGGCTGGAAGGTGCGTGTTCCAGCGCCTCCGACAGGGATTGCCCGGAGAGCACGGCACTGACGGCTTGCGCGGCTGCCAGCAGTTGGGCAGACAGCGCAGGGGCCTGCGTGGAGTCTGGCATGGGTCAGTGCTCGTCGGGCTCCGCCTTGCGGGGTACCACGCGAGGAGGGGGTTTGCCGGCTTCCAGGGGCGTGGCGCGTTTGAAGACGGCGACCGGCAGATCGCCGAACACGCCCTTGCGCACGGGTACCCGCCACGCGTGGCCATAGGCCACTTCGAGGCTCATGTGAATCGTGCCGTCCGCATGGCGCCGATGCTCCAGCGCCTGGACCAGCCGCTGCCGCCAGTGGCGACCCACCAGCCCGCGGTGCCGCTCGCTGTGTGGATTTCCCCCCAATGCATAGACGTCGTGCAGGAGCTTGTCCACCGAGTTGTAGGTCAGTGTGATGATTTCCTGATCCATGACGGGGTCCGCAAACCCCACTTGTATCATCAGGTCGCCGAAGTCGTGCATGTCCACGAACTCCATCGCGTGCGTTTCCATGCCTGCATCGACCAGGGCTTCGCGCAGCTCTTTGAAGGTGCCGGGGCCGAAGCTGGAATACATGGCCAGCGCATCGTTGCGCAGGATGCGCCGCCATTCTTGCAGCACCAGGTGGGGTTCGGGATGCCAGTGCAGAGCAAGGTTGGACCAGACGAGGTCCAGGCTTTGATCCGGCAGGCCGGTTTCAGCGAGGTCGGCTTGCAGGAACGTGGGCGCGGGGGTCGGCTTGTTGCGCAGTTTGTTCCAGAAACTGGGGCGTGTGGCGTAGCGTTCACGGGCCACCTGGAGCAGCGCCTCGCAGGCGTCCAACCCGATGTAGTTCAGGTTGGGATAGCGCGCCCGCAAGGGGTCCAGTGCGTGGGCTGCACCGCAGCCGGCGTCGAGGATGTCGTGCGGTTGAAAGCGGACGTAGGCGAGCCGCCCCAGCATGCGCTGCGCGATCTCGCCGAACAAAAATTGCGGAGCATCGAGCGGCGCCCGCCGTGCGAATTGTCTGGTGACAGCCTGCGGGTCGATCGGCAGGCGTGGAAGTTGTGACATAAGTGACCAGGGACAAGCCCGTCGGCTCATCCCGCGTGGTGTGATGGATGTCCCGTGAGGCAATGAGGTGACATTATGCTGGATCTGCGCGCGTGGCGCGAATGGCGTCGTTGGGTTCCCGCCGATTGTCCCGGGTGTGGCGTGCGCACGTCCGGCCAGTCCTTGTGTCCGGTTTGCCGGGCGATGTTGCCGTCGGCCATGGGTCGTGCGTGTTGCCCCCGGTGTGCGCATCCTTGGCACGAAGGGCGCTGTCCGGACTGCCTGCGGCGTGTACCGGCCTTCGATCATGTCGTGGCGGCTTTTGCGTATTCCGGCCTTGGAGAGCATCTGATCAAGGATTACAAATTTGCCGGGCGTCTGTCTTTGGCGCATCTGCTGGCGATGCACCTTGTCGAGGCGGTGCGGGGGACTGCCGAGGCCTGTGCGGCGCCGATTGACTGGGTGGTGCCCGTGCCCGCTCATGAGGCCTCGCTACGGCAGCGAGGGTTCAGCCCGCCAGCCGAGGTCGCTCGCATTCTTGCCCGCCGTTTGCGCCTGCGTTATCGGTTGGATCTGCTGCATCGGGTGCGGGATGGTCCCCGGCAAGTGACGCTGGGGCAGAACGCCCGCCTCCAGGCTCCGGAAGGTGTCTTTGCCTGCGAGCAGGTGCGGGGTAGGCCCCGTGATCTGACCGGGCAGCGCGTCGTGGTGGTCGATGACGTCCTGACCACCGGATCCACACTGCATGCAGTGGCGCAGGTGCTGAAGGCTGCGGGGGCTGCGCATGTGCACGGCTGGGTGCTGGCCAGGGCGGCTGCCGATGGCAACCGGCGATCTCCGGACCCATGGAGATGACGAGTGGATGGGGGCAGGGTCGTGCCGTGTGAGGCAGAGTGCGACACCTATGGCCCTACAATGGGCGCGCCCGGCTGCCGGGGATTTTGAAAAACGCCATGTTTCACGTCGTTCTTGTCGAGCCTGAGATTCCGCCCAACACAGGCAATATCATTCGTTTGTGTGCGAATACCGGAGTATTCCTGCACCTGGTCCGACCCTTGGGGTTTCCCCTGGACGATGCAAAGATGCGCCGTGCGGGCCTGGATTACCACGAGTGGGTCACCCTGAAGGTGCACGATTCGCTGGATGCAGCGCTGGCCGCCACTGGCGCAGACCCCGCGCGGCAGTTTGCCATCGAGACGCAGGGGTCGCACTTGATTGGTACTCAGGTGTTTCAGCGGGGTGACGTCCTGGTGTTTGGTCGTGAGACCGCCGGCTTGTCACCTGAGCAGCTTGAGCGCTTTCCGGTGGAGCAGCGTGTCCGTCTTCCCATGCAGCCCCGGCAGCGCAGTCTGAATCTGTCCAATGCGGTGGCCGTCACCGTGTTCGAGGCCTGGCGCCAATTGGGGTACGTGGGTGGCGTTTGACGCCGCCGTATTCATTCGGCTCGGGGTTCGCGTGCGAGCAGCGCCGCTACTGCCGTGCGCGGTGCCATATTCTGGAACAGGACGGCGCAGACGGCCTGCGTGATGGGAAGATCTACCTGATGCGCACGACCCAGCGCCAAGGCGGCGCGGGCGCAGCGCACGCCTTCGGCGGTCATGCCGCTGGCAAGAATGTCATCCAGGGATTGCCCCCGCGCAATGGCAAGCCCCACCTGACGGTTGCGGGACAGGTCCCCTGTGGCAGTGAGGACCAGATCGCCCAGGCCCGTCAGGCCCGTGAACGTATCGGCGTGCCCGCCCAGAGCGACACCCAGCCGCTGGATTTCTGCCAGACCGCGCGTGATCAGCGCTGCCCGTGCATTGGTGCCCAAGGCCAGCCCGTCGCTGATGCCACAGGCGATGGCCATCACGTTCTTGAGTGCCCCCCCCACCTCGACTCCCATGACGTCGCTCGTGGTATAGATGCGGGCTTGTGTGCCGTGGTAGGCCGCTTGTGCGACCCGTCCCGTGGAGGGCTGCGTACCCGCGACCGTCAGGGCGACCGGCAGCCCCCGGGCGACCTCACGTGCAAAAGAAGGGCCCGAGAGTGCACCCCAGTGCAGCCAGTCGCGGTGGGGCAAGGCCTGTTCGACGATCTGGTGCGGCCATTGTTGCGTATCGGCGCTGATTCCCTTGCAGGTCCAGAGAACGTGCAGTTCAGGGGCCTGAGGCGGAAGCAACGCAGTAATCTGCCCACACAGATCTGCCAGACCCGACATGGGGACACCCAGCAGTATCAGTCTGCGTTCATCCGTCGGGCCTTCCAGGACGTGGCGCAACGCCGCATCGAGTTCGTGCGTGCTGGTGAGCGCAGGAGGGAGCGCGACGTCTGGCAGGTAGCGCGGATTGCGGTGTGTTTGTGCAATGGCTTGGCTGAGCCCTGCATCGCGGGCCCAGAGCACAGTGCGGGCCCGCTGGCAGCCCAGGGCTGCCAGCGCCGTTCCCCAGCTCCCCGCTCCGAGGACAGCAAGGCGCACCGAGGGCATGGATTAGCTGCGCGCGCCAGGGGGCAGGATGAGGCCCGAGTCGTCGCCGGCCGGTGCCTGGCCTGCCTGTTGTGCCTGCCGCTGCTCATACAGCGCCTGGAAGTTCATTTCGCTCAGGTGCAGAGGCGGCAGTGATGTACGCGTGATGGCGTCGGCCACGTTGGCGCGCAGGTAGGGGTAGAGCATGGTGGGGCATACGATGCCCAGCAGGGGGTCCAGCTGTTCGGCAGGAATGTTGCTGGCTTCGAAGATACCCGCCTGGCTGAGTTCGACCAGGTAGAGGACCTTGTCGTCGATGCGCGTCGTGATGGTGGCCGTGACCACCGACTCGTACACGTTTTCGGCCAGCTGTTCGCCACCCACCTGGATCGAGACTTCGACCGTGGGGCCTTTTTGCTCCAGGAAGATGCCAGGTGCGTTGGGGAGTTCGACGGACAGATCCTTGATGTAGGCGCGCTGCAGACCGAAGCTGGGGGCGTTTTCGCTCGAGGTTTCGTTTTCTTCTGACATGAAAGATTCCGGGGGGAAGGGTTGGGGAAAAGGATGGCTCAGGCTTGCAGCAGGGGCACCAGGCCGCCTGCGTGGTCCAGCGCCGAAAGATCGTCGAAACCACCGATGTGGCGTTCGTCGATGTAGATCTGCGGGACTGTTCGTCGGTGCGTGCGTTCCATCATGACGGCGCGCTGCGAAGGATCACGGTCCACGTAAATTTTGTGAATGTCGGTAACGCCGCGCTGCTTGAGCAGCATTTCGGCGCGGATGCAGTACGGGCACACAGAGGTGCAGTACATCGTGATTTGTGCCATGCAGATCTCGTTCAGGATTTTTTGACGGGCATGCCGCCTTCCGCCCAGGCGGCCAGACCGCCCTCCAGGCAGGATACGCGTTCGAAGCCCTGCTTGCGCAGGGTGGCCGCCACTTTGGCGCTTTGGCGGCCACGAGCGTCGACCAGCACGATGGGCTTGTCTTTGGGCAGGTTGCCCACGTGCGCATCCAGCGTGTCTTCAGGGACGTTTCGGGCTTGCGGGATGCTTCCGGCCTTGAATTGTTCGGCCGGACGCACGTCCACGAACAGGCCGTTTTCACGGTTCACGAGCTGGATGGCTTCGGCCAGACTGACGTGTGCTCCCGAGCGTGCGCGGCTGAGGCTGGGCCACGCGAGCATCACGCCCGAGACCACGGCGATCAGGATGATCCAGAGGTTGTTCAGGTTGAGTAAGAAATCCACGTGGGTTCCTGTAAAAGCGGTACAAAAAATGATTGGGCGCAGGGATTATAAAATGGACGGCAATTTTGGACTTTTCGGGCTCGCCCATCATGCACAAACTGGTACTCATGCGCCATGGCGAGAGCCAATGGAATCTCGAAAATCGCTTCACGGGCTGGACGGACGTTGACCTGACCGACACCGGGCGCGAACAGGCGCGGCAGGCCGGCCTGCTGTTGCGCGACCAGGGCTATGCGTTCGATCTGGCGTTCTCCTCGGTGCTCAAGCGGGCGATCCGCACTCTCTGGATCGCATTGGACTCCATGGATGCGATGCACACACCCATTGGCCTGAGCTGGCGCCTGAACGAGCGCCACTACGGTGCGCTGCAGGGCCTGAACAAGGCGGAAACTGCCGCGAAATATGGCGAGGCTCAGGTGCTGCAATGGCGGCGTGCCTATGCGATTGCGCCCGAGCCGCTGGCGCTGGATGATCCGCGCCATCCGCACTTTGACGCGCGCTACAGTCGGGTACCAGCCGATCAGTTGCCAGCCACCGAATGTCTGCGCGATACGGTGGCGCGTGTCGTGCCTTTCTGGAACGATTCGATTGCCCCTGCGATTCGTTCGGGGCGGAGAGTGCTGGTGTCGGCGCATGGCAACAGCTTGCGGGCACTCATCAAACACCTGGATGGCATTTCGGATGAGGACATCGTGGGGCTGAACATTCCCACGGGGCAGCCTTTGGTCTACGAACTGGACGATACGTTGCACCCTCTGCGGCATTATTTCCTGGGCGATCCGGCACAGATTCGGGCAGCCCAGCAGGCGGTGGCGAACCAGGGCAAGGCGGCCCAGTCCTGATCATGCGAGTTCTGAGCCTGGGGCTGGTTCTCTGCCTGGCGTCGACTCTGGCCCAGGCGGCGCCCTCGCTGCAGGCGCGTCAGGCGCAGGCGCAGCAAGACCGCAGCACGTTGCGTAGCCAGATCGATGCCTTGCAAAAGCGTATCGAATCCACGGAATCCGACAAGGCGGATGCCACGGCTGCGCTGCAGGCTTCAGAACAGTCTATTTCTGACATTACGCGCCGTCTGGCCGATCTTCAGCAACGCCATCGGCTGCTCGAAGACAGTCTGAAACAGTTGCGGTCGGCCGAAGATCAGCAATCCGCAGATTTGAAGCGCCAGCAGACGGCGTTGGCCGATCAGCTGCGGGCGCAGTATGCCAGCGGACTGTCTCCTTGGACGGCCTTGCTGTCCGGACGCGATCCACAGGCGATTGGTCGTGAGCTCGAGTACCTCCAGTATGTGGCGCGGGCGCGGACTGAGGCGCTGAACGATCTTCATGCCACGCTGACCAAGCTCGGTGCGCTGCGCCAGCAGACCGAAACCCAGCAGAAAGAGCTGGATTCCTTGGTGGCGGATCGCGAGAAGGAAAAGAAGGACTTGCAGGCCCAGCAGGAAAAGCACCGCGAGGTGCTGGCCCAGGTTCAATCGCGCCTGAAGGGCGAACACCAGCAGGCCCAAGGGCTGAAGGCGCGTGATGCACGTCTGGGAACCCTGATTCAGGGGCTGGATGTCGAGATTGCCAAGGCTGAGGCGCGGCGCCAGGCCGCGCTCAAGGCCGAGGCCGAACGGCGTGCGCGCGAGCAAGCGGAGCAGGCCAAGCGGGCGCAACAAGAGCGGGCTCGCGCTGCTCAGCAGGCTCGCGAAATTCGTGAACAGGCCGAGCGGGCACGTCGGGCCGAAGAGGCCGGTGCAGCGAAGGCGCCGCCGTCGGAAACGGCGCCCTCCAAGGTCTCGCCCCCGCCCCCGCCCCCGCCCGCGCCTCAGGCGCCTGCCGCGCCCGAGACCGCTCAAGAAGCCCCGGCGCCTCGTACACCGCAGCGTGCCGTGCCGGCCGGTGGGTTTGCAGGGCTGACCAAGGGCTTGCCGCGTCCAGTGGCGGGCCAGGTGCAGGGGCGTTTTGGCACGCAACGTCCAGAAGGCGGCGTCTGGCGTGGCATTGTGCTCAGAGCAGCGGCCGGTACGCCCGTACGGGCGGTGGCGGCCGGGCGGGTTGTCTACGCGCACTGGCTGAGCGGGTTTGGCAATTTGATCATCATCGATCATGGCCATCAGTACCTCAGTATTTATGGATACAACCAGGCCGTGCTCAAGCAGGTGGGCGATGTGGTAGCCCAAGGAGACGTGATCGCTCGCGTCGGGGCCACGGGGGGGCAGGTCGAGCCCGGGCTGTATTTTGAGTTGAGGCATCAGGGGGCCCCCATCAACCCCGAAGTGTGGCTCAGACCTTGATGTTCAGCATGAAACTTGGGTGTCGGCCTTAAGTTATGGCGACAATTTCGTTACTATGTACCGTGGTTGCGCATGCGGGCAGGGCCCGCGTGCATGACGGCTATCATTGGCGTAAGGCTTAGGGAATGGGCATGGGCACCCGAAACAATCGTTCGTGGATCTGGATTTTGGTGGGCTTTCTGGGGGGCATCCTGGTCAGTCTGGGGATCTCGGCAGCAGCCCAAAAGAGCGAGCCACTGCCGCTCAAGGCGCTGCAGCAGTTCGCAAACGTGTACGGGGCCATCAAGTCCAGTTACGTCGAACCCATGTCCGACAAGGTCTTGATCGGCGATGCGATCAAGGGGCTTTTCACCGATCTTGATCCGCACTCGCAGTACCTGGATGAAGAAGCCTACAAGCAGATGCAGGACATTACCCGCGGTGGCTTCGGCGGTCTGGGCATCGAGATCGGCACGCAAGATGGCATGCCCAAGGTCATCGCGCCCATCGAAGATACTCCAGCTGCGCGCGCCGGCATTCTCACGGGCGACGTCATCACCCAGATCAACGGCGAGCCCACCAAGGGCATGACCCTGAACGACGCGGTCAAGAAAATGCGAGGTGAACCGGGTACGGCCATCACGCTCACCGTGGAACGCGCTGGCAGCCCCAAGCCGCTGAAGTTCCGCATCGTGCGCGAGATGATCAAGACCAAGAGCGTGCGGGGCAAGATGCTGGCCAACCATATCGGGTACGTGCGCATCAGCCAGTTCCAGGACCGTACCACGGCCGATCTGGTCAGCATGCTGGCATCCTTCTCCAAGAAAGGCACACCCAAAGGCCTGATCCTCGATTTGCGCAATGATCCGGGTGGCCTGCTCGATGGTGCCATTGGCGTGGTGTCGGCTTTCATCGATCCTGGCAAGCTGGTGGTATCCACCAAGGGGCGCATCCCTTCGTCCAACGAAGAGTTCTACGCCCGGCCGCTGGATCGCAGCCACGACCAGGAAATCAAGGCTGCCTTGCCGTCCTGGACGCGCACGGTACCCATGGTGGTGCTGGTCAACGTGGGCTCGGCTTCAGCTTCTGAAATCGTGGCGGGGGCGCTGCAGGATTACAAGCGTGCCCAGATTGTCGGCAATCGCACGTTTGGCAAAGGTTCCGTGCAGTCCGTGCTGCAACTGAGCAAAGACACCGGCATCAAACTGACAACGGCGCGCTACTACACGCCCAGTGGGCGCTCCATCCAGAACACCGGGGTCGAGCCTGATCATGTGGTGGACGATAGCGCTGCAGGCAATCTGTTCCACATGGAGCGTGAGGTCGACCTGCAGCATCATCTGGCCAACCAGGCGGCGAGCAAGGCTGCTGAAGACGACACTGAAGGCGATTTCGTCAAAGGCCCGATCAAGATGTTCGAGTTCGGGGGTGCCGACGACTGGCAGTTGCAGCAGGGCGAAAACGCTTTGCTGGGGCGGCCCGTCCTGAAGTCCGATCCGGCGCTGGCGCAGCAAGAAAAGGCGGCAGCAGCCGCGAAGACCGCAGAGCCCACTCAGGCTGAAAAAAAAACCCTGAATCAAGAAATTAAAAACGCCGAGCACTACCGGGTGACCCCGCACGGCGTCATCCGGGTGCAATGACGGCGGCCATGCAGCCGCTCGATGATGCGCGCCTCATGCGCTATGCCCGGCACATCCTGCTGGATGAGCTGGGCATCGAAGGCCAGGAGAAGTTGCTGGCCGCCAGCGTTCTCATCGTGGGGGCTGGGGGCTTGGGCTCTCCCGTGGCGCTTTATCTTGCGGCGGCGGGAGTGGGGCATATCGTGCTCGTCGATGACGACGTCGTCGAACTCGGCAATCTACAGCGTCAAATCCTGCATACCACGGCCACCTTGGGGCGTCCCAAGGCGCAATCGGGGCTCGAGGCCATCCGTGCGCTCAACCCCGATGTCCAGGTTGAAGCTCAAGTAGAGCGTCTGGACGATACGCGGCTGCTCGAGCTCGTGGGGCGAGTCGACCTGGTCATGGACTGCACTGACAACTTTGCCACGCGCCATGCGATCAATCGCGCCTGTGTGGCAAAGAGCCGGCCTCTGGTATCCGGTGCTGCGATCCGTTTCTCGGGGCAAGTGAGTGTCTACGACTTCCGCCAGCCCGAGTCTCCGTGCTATCACTGCCTGTTTCCCGAATCCGAGTCAGCCCGTGAGTTGCGCTGCGCTACCACCGGAGTGCTGGGGCCGCTGCTGGGAATGGTGGGAAGCGTTCAGGCGGCCGAAGCCATCAAGCTGATCGTGGGCATGGGAGAGCCGTTGGTGGGGCGCCTGTTGTCGGTCGATGCCCTGCAGATGCAGTGGCATACGGTTCGATTCAAGCGCGATCCGGCATGCCTGGTGTGTGGCCATCGGCCGCACGCGCCAGTAGCGTGCTCAGGCGGTTGACGCGTTCATCCACATACAGGTCACGCCCGTACTGGTGGTGAGTGAACGGTGTTCCGGGGTGGTACAGGTAGACGGTGCGTATGCCGGCCTGCCGAGCGGGCTTGAGGTTGCGCAAGGTGTCTTCGACCAGAATGATGCGGTGTGCCGGGACGTTCAGGCGCGCCACGATCTGCCGCATGAGCGCCAGTGACGGCTTGGGCCGTGCCAGACCCATGGGCATCATGTGGTCGATGGCCCAGAGACCATCGAATTCCTGCAGAATGCCCAGCGCGTCCAGAACCCGGCGGGCATAGTGTGCCGGGGCGTTCGTGAGCACAATGCGGGTACCGGGGAGGCGCCGCAGCCGTGCCAGTTGCCCTTTTTCGGCGTGGACCAGCGGGCGCACGTCGAAATCATGGCAGGTCGAGAGGAACTGATGCAGGTTCACTCCGTGGTGGCGAACGAGGCCGATGGCCGTCGCCCCATAGCGCTTCCAGTAGCGACGCCGCAGCACGTCGGCTTCGTCGCGGGGTAAGTTCAGCGCCTGGGCAACTGCCTGACCCATGCGCTGGTCAATGATCTTGAAGATCTGCTGCGACGCGTCGTGCAGGGTGTTGTCGAGATCGAACAGCCAGATGGGCGCATCTGGCGCCTTTCTGCACGTGTGCCGCAGGACGCTGGGGGCGCGTAGCGGTGTCATGGCAGCAGGGCTCGGTGGCGGTCCACTAGTGCGCGCTGATCAGGGTGCCTACACCGCGATCGGTCAGGATTTCGAGCAGCAGACAGTGGGGGACTCGGCCGTCGATGATGTGCACGGAATTGACGCCTGCTCGCGCAGCGTCCAGCGCCGATGAAATCTTGGGCAGCATGCCACCCGATAGTGTTCCATCCTGAAAGAGCGTGTCGATTGTTTGCGCAGACAGGTTGCGCAGCAACTGGCCGGATTTGTCGAGCACGCCTGGTGTGTTGGTGAGCATGACCAGTTTTTCGGCGCCCAGCACCTCGGCCATCTTGCCAGCGACCACGTCGGCGTTGATGTTGTAGGCCTGGCCGTCTTCACCGTAACCAATCGACGAAATGATGGGGATGAATTGATCGTCCTGCAGTGCTTTCACGACGGCGGGTTCGATGCGCTCGATGTCGCCCACGAAGCCGATATCGAGTGTCTGGCCGGGATGATCGGGATCGGGCATGAGCCGCTTGTGAGCCTGGATGAGGCAACCGTCTTTGCCGGTGAGGCCCACGGCCTTGCCGCCCGCCTCGTTGATCATCATGACGATGTCTTGTTGCACCTGCCCGCCCAGCACCCATTCGACGACTTCCATGGTTTCGGCGTCGGTGACGCGCATGCCCTGGATGAAAGTGCCTTCCTTGCCGATGCGCTTGAGTGCGCTGTTGATCTGTGGGCCGCCGCCGTGAACGACCACGGGGTTCAGGCCCACCAGCTTGAGCAACACCACATCGTGCGCAAAACTGCGCTGAAGGTGTTCGTCGGTCATGGCGTTGCCGCCGTACTTGATGACGACGGTCTTGCCGTGAAAGCGCCGGATGTAGGGAAGTGCTTCTGAGAGAACTTCGGCCTTGATGGCTGCGGGCTGCGTCGATGAATCCGGCGTAGCGCTCATGAGGCCAGTGCCTTTTCGACGGTCGTCATGAAAGACTTTTCGTCGTAGTTGCCCAGGTAGCGCTTGATGATGTTGCCATGCTTGTCGATCAGGAAGGCCGTGGGCGTGAGCTGGATGTCACCGAAGGCCTTGGCGATCTTGCCCTGTGCATCAATGACGACAGGGAAGGGCAGCTTGCGCGTTTCGCTGTAGTTCTTGACGTAGTTGGGAGGGTCATAGTTCATGGCCACGGCAATGGTGTCAAAGCCTTTGGCTTTGAGTTCATCGTAGTGTCGGATGGTTTCGGGCATCTGCGCGACACAGGTCGTGCAGCTGGTCGCCCAGAACTTGACGAGCACGACTTTGCCTTTGAGGTCGGCCGTAGTGACCGTGTGGCCTTGGAGGTCGGTGAATGCGACCTCAGGCGCTGCTTGAGCAGCACCCTGGAATTGCCAGAAAGCGACACCGCCGAGGGCAACGACGGCCGCCAGGCTGATAACGAGCTTTTTCATCAGTGCACAGGCATGGTTTGAGCGCCACCACTGGGTGCGGCTGCCGGTGCAGGCGCAGAAGGAGCAGCGGTGCCCTTGGAACTGGAATCCGTGACGGGTGCAGGCGTACCGG
>NZ_DASVGN010000021.1:0-138079 GCF_036379515.1 Castellaniella sp. | reverse complement strand
GCCGCCAGGCTGATAACGAGCTTTTTCATCAGTGCACAGGCATGGTTTGAGCGCCACCACTGGGTGCGGCTGCCGGTGCAGGCGCAGAAGGAGCAGCGGTGCCCTTGGAACTGGAATCCGTGACGGGTGCAGGCGTACCGGAGTTGATCAGAATCGTCTCACGGGCCACGATCTGGAACAATTTTACGACTTTGTTGACCCCGGTGACACTAGAAGCCACAATGCCCGCGCGCTCGGCTTCGTCTGCCGTGACCTTGCCCATGAGATACACCACACCGCGTTCGGTGGTGACCTTGATGGTGCGGAACGGCACGTCCTTGGTGGCGGCGAGTTCGGTCTTGACCTTGGCGGTGATCCAGGTGTCGTTGGTGCGCACGCTGAGAGGCGTGAGATCACCCACGCGGATGTAGTTGTCGACCGACTTTACCTTGGGGATGGCGCGCGCCAAAGATTCTGCCTTTTGGCGATCGGCGTCGGTGGGAACGTCTCCGACCAGCAGCAGCCTGCCCTCGTAGGCCATGCCGGCAATGCGGGAATTGTCGCCAAAGGCGCTGCCCAAGTCGTTGGATACCCGCAATTCGATCGTCTGGTCGTCGACTTGCTCACCCGCGGTACGCCGGTCGGTGGCGATGACGGCCGTGCCTGCCGCTGCGCCGCCGACAAGGGCCAGAGCGCACCCCGTGAGAGGCAGCAGTGCGCTGGTGACGAGCAGGCAGCGGAACAAGGTTCGGGCAGTGAGATGGGATGCAGTCATCAGAGGGGGTCTCCGAGTAGCAGTGCGTCGATGCCGTCGCACAAAGCGTGCAACAGCATGGTGTGGACCTCTTGGATGCGCATGGTGCGATCATGAGGCACGCACAAATGGATGTCGGTTTCATAGAGCAAGGTGTTGATTTGCCCGCCGCCTTTGCCTGTCAGTGCGATCACCTGCATCTCGCGCTCGTGCGCGGCTTCGATGGCTCGCAGCACGTTGGCCGAGTTGCCGCTGGTGGAAATGGCCACCAGGACGTCACCCGGCTGGCCGAGGGCTCTGACTTGGCGCTCGAACACCGCGTTGAAGCCGTAGTCGTTGCCGACAGCCGTCATGATGGAGGTGTCGGTGTTCAGGCAGATTCCTGCCAGCGGCAGGCGGTCGCGTTCGAAGCGCCCGATGAGCTCTGCGATGAAGTGCTGAGCGTCGGCGGCAGAGCCGCCGTTACCGCATGCCAGGATACGGGCATTGTTGGTCAGCGCGCCGAACAGAAGATCGACCCCTGCAGCGAGTGCCGGAGCCAGTTCGCGGGCGCTGGCCTTGAAGGCATCGACCGCATCGTCGAAGTGCGACGTCATGCGTGAAGTCATGTCCATGGCGGCGATTATCGCATGAGTGTGTATCGCTCGCGCGAGTGAACGTAACAGAATTCGTGGTGTTCAAGTACTGAACGCATCACGGATCCAGCGCATGTCGAAGCCGTCTTCGACCATGACGTCGAAGCGGCACATCGGCGGGTGACCATTGAAGAAATGGCGCGACAGAATCGGCAGGAAGTAGAGTGCGGTGCGGATGAGACGGGTCTGTTTGGCGCGGTTTACACTGGCGGCGGCACCTCCGAACTGCAGGCTGTTGCGGTGGCGCACCTCGACGAAAACCAAGGTGTTGCCGTCGATGGCCACCAGGTCGATCTCGCCTGCGCGGCAGCGCAGGTTCGTGGCCAGGACTTCAAGGCCGCTGGCTTGCAGCAGGGCGCTGGCGCGCTGTTCGGCCGCGTGTCCGGCGCGCTGCCGGTCTGATCCCGCGCCCAGTTGCAACGCGTGAGTGGGTTCAGTCCGTCGTGTCCGGCGCCGCCGACGTCGGCGAGCGGCCTGCTCCTGGGTCTGGCGTGCAGTGTCGTAGGCGGTGTCGTCCATGGTGTTCAATGAAACAGGATCAAATCAGTATGAATGACGCATCCGATTGGGAAAACACGGGACTGACATGGAAACGTCATAGTGAGCAGGTGGCGCAGCAGTTCTGGCCCCAGGGCAGCCTCTATGTGATCGCGACGCCCATCGGCAATCTGGCGGATATGAGCCTGCGAGCGTGGCAGGCCTTGCGTCAATGCGACGCGGTGGCTGCCGAAGATACCCGTACCACCCGGGCGCTGCTCGATGCCTGGGGGATTCAGACCCCCTTGTTGGCCGCGCATCGCCATAATGAGCAACAGGCGGCCGAGGCCATCGTGGAGCGGCTGGCCCAAGGGCAACGCGTCGCCCTGGTCTCCGATGCCGGCGCTCCCGCCGTGAGCGATCCTGGGGCGCGCGTCGTGCGGTGCGTGCAGGCCGCCGGGTATCGCGTGGTGCCCTTGCCGGGCCCCAGTGCGGTGATTGCCGCCTTGATGGCCAGCGGCGCGACGTCTGACGAGGCACCTGGCTTTGCATTTGCCGGATTTGCCCCCAGCAAGGCGGGGGCCCGGCGCAAGTGGCTGACCCAGTGGTTGGCAGGCCCCGTGCCTGTGGTGCTGTTCGAGGCCCCCCATCGTTTGCAGGCCACCTTGGCGGATCTGGCGGAGATTGCCGGTGCGGGTCGGCAACTGACTTTGGCGCGCGAGCTGACCAAGCGCTTCGAAGAAATCTGCACGCTGCCTGCGTCCGAGATGTTGCCGTGGCTACAGGCAGACGCCCATCGAGGGCAGGGCGAATTCGTGCTGGTCGTCCATGCGCTGGCTCCCAGAGAGGACGACAGTGAAGAACTCTCGGCCGAGCATGTGCGCCTGATGCAGGCCTTGCTCGCCGAACTGAGCGTGCGCGATGCCGTGCGCATCGGGGTGCAGGCGACAGGCTTGCCGCGCGCCGTGCTGTATGCTTGGGCGCTGGCGCGACAGCCGGATGCGCAGGCCCAGGACGATCCGGATTAGCTCAAATCCGTCTCGTGAAACGAGCACACGGTGTAGACCGGCAGGCCTGAACTGCGCACGGCTTCAGAGCCTTTGAGATCGGGCAGGTCGATCATGGCAGCCGCCTCGGCCACGTTGGCGCCCAGGCGTTGCAGCAATCTTGAGGCCGCGAGCATGGTGCCGCCGGTCGCGATCAAGTCATCGATCAAAAGGACGCGTTGCCCGGGGCGGACGGAATCCACGTGCATTTCGACGGTGGAATTGCCGTATTCCAGTGAATAGGTTTCCGATACGGTGCGATACGGAAGCTTGCCTTGTTTGCGCACCGGCACGAAGCCCAGCTTGAGCTCATAGGCCAGCACGGCGCCAATGATGAAGCCGCGTGCGTCTATGCCCGCAACCAGGTCCAGGCGCTGGCGCATGTAGCGGTAGACGAACAGGTCGATCAGCACACGGAAGGCTTGCGGATCTTGCAGGACAGGCGTGATGTCGCGGAACATCACGCCCTGTTTGGGCCAGTCCGGCACGGTGCGGATCGTGTCGCGGATGTGTTGGGCTGGATCGGTTTGCATGAGGGGCATCTCTTAGGTGGGCGAGGGCGGCCCCAGTTTAACAAGCCGGCGCGGCGCCGGCGATCGCGCCGGGACCCTCACTTGCGGGCGGGTTCCGCTTAAAATCGACGGATGCATGTACATCCGCACCTCCAGCCAGAGGCTATCCGCGCGAGTGCCACGCGCACGTTTTCGATCGAAATCCAGGCGCTGCAGTCGCTGCAGGGCCGCATCGACGCACACTTCGAGCAGGCCGTGACCCTGATCCTGGGGTGTTCTGGTCGCGTAGTGGTCACGGGTATCGGCAAATCCGGCCATGTGGCGCGTAAGATCGCCGCCACCCTCGCTTCGACGGGCACCCCCGCCTTCTTCATGCATGCGGCCGAAGCCATCCATGGCGACCTGGGCATGCTCACGGGCGAAGACATCCTGCTTGCCATTTCGTACTCGGGTTCGGCTCAGGAACTCATCACCATCATTTCGGTGGCCAAGCGGATGGGTACGCGCATCATCGCCATGACCGGCCATGCCGATTCCGAGCTTGCGCGGAGTGCCGATCTGTCACTGGATGCCGCCGTCGATCAGGAGGCCTGTCCGCTCAACCTGGCGCCAACGGCCAGCACGACAGCAGCACTCGTCCTGGGGGACGCGATCGCGGTGGCTTGCCTGGAGGCACGAGGCTTCAATCGCGAAGACTTTGCCCGTTCCCATCCAGGGGGCGCGCTGGGCCGGCGCCTGCTCACGTCGGTCGCCGACGTCATGCGCACCGGTGCCGCACTGCCGCGCGTGCGGCCGGACACCCTGATTCCGGATGCGCTGGTCGAAATGTCGTCCAAGGGCATGGGCATGGCGATCGTACTGGAAGGCGATCGCCCTGCAGGCATCTTCACGGATGGCGATCTGCGGCGCATGATTGCGCAATATGGCGACATCCGTACGCTCACAGTGGCGGCAGGGATGAGTCACCATCCCAAGTTCATTGCCGCGCAAGCGCCAGCCATCGAGGCGGCCACGGTCATGGATGCGAACAAGCTCAGCCAGATGCTGGTGCTCGATGACAACGGGCTATTATTGGGTGCGCTGCACATGCATGATCTACTTGCCGCAAAGGTTATCTGATGAACGAGCTGCCCGGTTTCTCCCATCCTGCTGAAGCCTTGATTCTCGCCCGCGTCACGCCGGGGGTGCGTGAGCGTGCACGCACCGTTCGCATGATGGTGTTCGACGTCGACGGCGTGCTGACGGATGGCAGTCTTTGGTACGCAGAAAATGGCGAGGCCGTGAAGCCCTTCAATGCCCTGGATGGGCACGGCCTGCGTCTGTTGCGAGAACAAGGTGTTCGGGTGGCCTGGATCAGCGGCCGCAAAAGCGCCATTACGGCACGCCGAGCCGCCGAGCTGGGCATTTCGCCCGCTTTACAAGGGATTCACGACAAAATCGGGGCCCTCGAAGACCTGGCGCGCGAGGCGGGGCTGGGGCTGCAGGATCTTGGCTACATGGGAGACGATATCATCGACCTTCCTGCTCTGCAGCGCGTGGGCTTTGCGGCCAGCGTGCCCAACGCACCGCTGTATGTCAGCCAGGCGGCGCATTGGGTCTCGACCCTGCACGGCGGTTCAGGGGCGGTGCGCGAATGCTGTGACCTGATCCTGGCGGCGCAAGGGCGCCTGGGCGCCTGCTTCACCATGTCACTCTCTACGTTGGGTGGAGCCATTCAATGAGAGACAGGATGCCCAGCCTGGTGGCGGTCCTGTTGTTGGTTTTGCTGGTCTTGGGTACCTGGTGGGCATCCGACTACACCTTGCGGTCCATTCAGGTGGACCCTCCGGCGCGTATGACGCACGAGCGTGATTCCTGGTCAGATCATTTTGTCATGGTGCGGACGGGGCCCAAGGGCTATGCCATCAATCGTCTGGAAGGCTCATCCATGGACCACTTTCCCGATACAGACAGTTACGAGGTGAAAACCCCCAGAGCAGTCGCCTATCAGCAGGGTTCTCCCATCACGGTAGGAACCGCTGATCGCGGGACGCTGGACCATCACGGCGATCGCATCGTGCTCAATGGCAACGCGCACGTCAAGCGGCTGCCTGATGCCGAACATCAGCTCCTGGATGTGCGCAGTGAACAATTGATCATCGAGCCCAACGAAGATGTGGTCCATACCGATCAGCCTGCCGTGGTGCTCAGAGGGCGTTCCGTCTTGCGTGGACGGGGCATGCGTTACGATAATCGCACTCGCCAGCTGACCGTCTTTTCTTCCAGTGACATGAAAATCTCTGGCGAAGATCAGGCGGCTCGCAATGCCAGCTCCAAGAAGACCTCTCAACCATGAATTCTCTTTCTTCCGTTCTCGTGACGACTCTGATGCTGGCGGCGCTGGTGCCGCCAGCGGTGGCGGCCTCCGCCAAAAAGCCCACCTCCGCCCCGGCGGTCGTGTCGGGGAAGCCTGCGCAGGCCGAGCCTGATACGGTGGTGCTGTCTGACACCCTGCATTACGATGACGTCAGCAAGACCACGACCTTCACCGGAAACGTGGTCCTCACGCGCGGGACCATGACGCTGCGAGCCGACAAGTTGGTGGCTCATGAAGACGCCGATGGCAACCAGTCCGGGACTGCGACGGCAAGCAAAGGGCATCTGGTCAACATTCGCCAGGAAAACCCCAAGAAATTCGAAACGCTCGTCGGCACGGGGCAGCAGGCCGACTACGATGGCAAGAGCGGCGACATCACACTGATTGGTCAGGCGGTCGTAACGCGCTATGTCTGCGGCAAGGCATTCGACAACGTGCAAGGTGCGCGTATTGTCTATCACCAGAAATCCGGTACCTACGAAGCGTTTGGAGGCAAAGATTCGGCTGCGGCAGGCGGTCGCGTACGTTCATTGGCCCAGCCGCAGGCGCGGGTGGACCAGGCCATTGCGCAGTGCAGCGCCAAGCACTCGTGAGGCGGGTCGCGTTGTCCATGCCTTCAGTCGATTCTGTGGCGGTTTCCGACCCGGCGCGCGTCACCGGCGCCTCGGGCAGCTTGCAGGCTATTGGTCTGGGGAAGAGCTTTGGTCGCCGGGCCGTCGTGCAAGACGTTTCTCTGTCCGTCGACAGCGGCGAGGTCGTTGGGCTATTGGGTCCCAACGGGGCGGGCAAGACCACCAGCTTTTACATGATCGTCGGGCTGATCCCGGCCGATACCGGGCGCATCGTGATCGATCAGCACGACGTCACCGGGATTCCCATGCACAAGCGCGCGCGTTTGGGGCTGTCGTACCTGCCGCAGGATGCGTCGGTCTTTCGGCGCCTGACGGTAGAGCAGAACATTCGCGCCGTGCTGGAGCTGCAGCGTGACGCAAAGGGCCATGGCTTGTCAGGTTCGGCGATCGAAGAGCACCTGGAGTCGCTCATCGACGAACTGCAGATTGAGCATATTCGCCGCAATATGGCCATTTCTCTGTCGGGCGGCGAGCGCCGGCGCGTCGAGATTGCCCGCGCCTTGGCCACGCACCCGCGCTTCATCCTGCTTGATGAGCCGTTTGCCGGGGTAGACCCCATTGCCGTCATCGAGATTCAGCGCATCGTGCAGTTCCTGAAGGGCCGGAACATCGGTGTGCTCATCACCGATCATAACGTACGCGAAACACTGGGGATCTGCGACCGCGCCTATATCATCAGCGAAGGCAAGGTGCTCACCAGCGGCCACCCCAGCGAGATCGTGGACAACGAAGCGGTGCGGCAAGTGTATCTGGGCAAGAACTTCCGCATGTAGGCGCGAGCCACGGGGTCCGTGGGTATGCGTTGAGCGCCCTAAAAAAGGAAAAAGGCCACAGCAATTTGCTGTGGCCTTTGTGAATCTCATTATCTTACACCGTCGTCTGGCACTTGATGTGCCTGCGGTAGTCTGTACACTGGAACCGTCAGTCACTTCAATAGGAGACCCATCGTCGTTCACACGGGTTCCTTTGGAACCTCATCTGTATTTCCGCAAGGAGTTTGCACTATGAGCCTGACTATTACCGGTCGTCATCTGGAAATCACGCCGGCTATTCGCGAATACGTCTACACCAAGACGGCGCGCGTTCTCCGACACTTTGATCAAGTCATCGACACGCAAGTCATGCTGTCGATCGAACCCCTCAAACATACGGCAGAAATCACTATGCGCCTGCGCGGCAAGGATGTACATTGCGAGGCCACGGATGACAATCTATATGCGGCCATTGACTTGCTGGTCGACAAGGTCGACAGACAGGTCATCAAGTACAAATCCAAGGCTCAAACCTATGTTCACGAACCCCCGAAACGTCAGGCAGCTATGGTTGCCGAATGACCTTCAGGCCCTTTTAAGGGTCGCTTCGTGACACCAATGGCCTCGTGACTCTCGTCCGAGGCCTTTGTATCTGTGGCGTGTGGCTTCCTCCGCAGCGGGGTTTGCCTCCTATAATGAGCCCATGAATCTCAACCCCCGCATTTTGCCGCCTGGCAACGTCGTTCTCGACTTGGCGGCCACCAGCAAGAAACGGGCCTTCGAGCAAGCTGGTCTGCTGTTCGAGAACAATCAAGGTGTGGCCCGCACGTCGGTCTTTCACAGCCTGCTGGCCCGTGAGCGGCTGGGTTCGACGGCGCTGGGGCACGAGGTCGCGGTTCCTCATGGACGGCTGAAAGATCTGCGTGAGCCGCGTGCGGCATTCATCCGCCTCGACCGGCCCATCCGCTTCGACGTCAACGATGGGCGCACGGCGCGCCTGCTGTTTTTTCTGCTCATGCCTGAGAGCGCGACGCAGATGCATCTGGATTTGCTGGCCGGTATTGCGCGGCTCATGTCGGACGCGTCCATTCGTCAGGCGTTGACGCAGGCAAGCGATCCTCTCGAAGTCCACCAACTGATCCTCAAGGGTGCAACCGCCCTGCCTACCGACCATGCTGAGCATTCAAGAGCTGATTCGTGACAATGCCGACAAGATCACGTTTTCCTGGATTGCCGGCCAGGAGGTGGCTGGCACCCGCATGGTTCCAGAGGCCGGCACTGCCGCATCCGACCTCATTGGCCACCTGAACTTGATCCACCCGGCGCGCATTCAGGTTTTTGGTGCCGAAGAAATGTTGTACTACGACCGGCTGGATACCCGCCGGCGTACTCATCACCTGGATGACCTCGTGGCCGGTGGGGTTCCCGCCATCATCCTGGCAGCTCAGACCTTGGCGCCCGATGACCTGAGGGCCTACTGCGAGACGCACCAGATTCCCCTGCTGGGTACGCCGATCGAGGCCTCGTTGCTCATCGATCTGCTGCGTATCTACCTGGGCAAGCGCATGGCACCTAAGACGCTGGTGCACGGGGTCTTCATGGACGTCTTGGGCCTGGGGGTGCTGATCACGGGTGAGTCAGGCCTCGGCAAGAGCGAGCTGGCGCTGGAACTTATCTCGCGCGGGCATGGCCTGGTGGCCGACGATGCCGTCGAGCTTTCGCGCACGGCCCCCAATTTTGTCGAGGGCCAATGCCCGCCGCTGCTTCAGAACCTGCTCGAGGTGCGCGGATTGGGGCTGCTGGACATCCGCACCATCTTTGGCGAAACCTCGGTGAGACGCAAGATGAAGATCAAGCTCATCGTGCATCTGGTACGCATGACCTCTGACACCTTCGAGCGCTTGCCAACCCGCGACGAGTTCGAAGACATCCTGGGCATTCCCGTACGCCGTGTCATGCTGCAAGTGGCGGCAGGCCGCAACCTTGCCGTACTGGTCGAGGCGGCGGTTCGCAACACGATCCTGAGCCTTCGTGGCATCGACACCATGGGTGAATTCATAGAACGGCAGGCGCTGGCCATCATGGAAAACAGCCGGGAGACCCGATGACATCCTCTACAGACTGCGGATGCCCCCGCCGGCTGCCATGCTGAACATCGTTCTCATCACGGGGATTTCCGGGTCGGGGAAATCCGTTGCGTTGCGGATGCTGGAAGACACCGGTTATACGTGCGTCGATAATCTGCCCGTGCGGTTTTTGCATGAATTCATCGCCAGTACCCAAGAGACCGGGCTGGAGCGGGTTGCGGTCGCCATCGACGTGCGTACGCCAGGCGACCTGGACGACCTTCCTGGCATCCTCACCAGCCTGCGTGCACAAGGGGTGGCGCTGCACGTAGTGTTTCTGGACGCCGATGATCAGACACTCATCCAGCGGTATTCGGAGTCGCGTCGGCGGCATCCGCTCAGCGACCGCATGCAACGAGAGGGGCAGGACGTGTCGCTGCAAAATTGCATTGCCCACGAGCGGGAGCTGCTGGCACCCCTGAGAGATCAGGAACACGTGATCGATACGTCCGATCTCACCCCCGGGCAGTTGCGCAGTTGGGTGCGAGACCTCGTGCAGGTCGACAAGGTCGCGATCGTGCTCACTTTTGAATCGTTTGCCTACAAGCGCGGCGTACCCTTTGACGCCGATCTGGTTTTTGACGTGCGTTGCCTGCCCAATCCCCATTACGATCCGGTCCTGCGTCCGCTCACGGGGCGTGATGCCCCCGTGGCCGAGTGGCTGGCGCAGTTTGGCAGTGTGTCGGCCATGGTGGACGACATTGCCGGGTTCATCCGCAAGTGGCTGCCGCTTTACCAGCAGGACACGCGCAATTACCTGACCATAGCGATCGGGTGCACGGGGGGCCAGCATCGTTCGGTATATGTGGCTGAACAGCTGGCACGGCGGTTCGCCGACCATTCTCCGTTGCTCATCCGGCACCGTAACCCGCTCCTGCATCAGGCGGCTCCATGAACCTGCTGCCACGTCGGCTGACCCTGATCCTGTTTTGCGTGATCGTCTCGATTCTGGCGGGGTGTGCCACGCGCAGTCGTTATAGCGGCAACCTGACGCCTGCACAACTTGCGGCTATTCCGGATGCCGTCCCTAAGGTCGAACGTCCCGCTCCTGCCAATTTCAGGCCCTACGAGGTCTACGGCGTACGCTATTATCCGATCCCCGAGAACCAACCGTATCGGCGTCAGGGCATTGCGTCCTGGTATGGTCCTGGGTTTCACGGCGAAAAAACCGCCAATGGTGAAAAATACGATATGTATTCCATGACGGCGGCACAGCCCGTGTTGCCAGTGCCCAGTTATGCGAGGGTGACCCGGGTATCGACCGGCAAATCCATCATCGTGCGCATCAATGATCGGGGTCCGTTTCACCCGGGCCGCATCATCGATCTGTCTTACGTGGCTGCAGCCAAGCTGGGGCTGATTGGCCCGGGCAGCGGCGAAGTCGTCGTGCAGGCCATCACCAACAATGACATTCTGGCGGGCAATTACCCCAGGGATTCTGCGCCGATGTTGGCGTCCGCGGCGCCTGAGTCTGCCGTGACCTCACCCGTGCCTGCCATGTCGACCCCTGTGGCCTATGTGCCACCTCCGCCGCCGGCCGCACCGCGTCCCATGATTCCCCCCGTGTCTCCGACGGGCAGAGGCACCGTCTATCTTCAGTTTGGCGCCTTTGCCTCGTCTGAAAATGCCCAGGCGTTTTCCGAACGCATCAATAGCCGCATCAATGCACAGACGGCCGTGACGCGCCAGGCCAATTTGTACAAAGTCCGCATGGGGCCTTATTCCACGCGCGACGAAGCCTTGCGTGCTGCGGCCGTCATGTCTCGCACGGCTGACGTCCGTCCCGTGATTGCGACGGATTGATTGGATTCGTGCTCATGCCTTTGTCGGGCCAGTTTGGGTTTTTTTCGTAGTCTTCACAGCCATTGGTTCACCCAGGGCCAAGCGTGCAGCAGGGCAATCGTCATGGCGATATAGCGCAGGCATTTGCCAATCGCCATGTAGAGCACGCAGGGCCAGAACGGCAGCTTGAGCCAGCCGGCCACGGCGCAGAGCGGGTCGCCAATGCCAGGTAGCCACGACACCAAGAGCGCTGGGGGGCCAAAGCGCTGGAACCAGCTCAGCGTCAGCTTGTGCCAGCGTCCGCCAGGTGCCTGGCGTGGCTCGGCATCTGGGTGCAAGAGCTCGCCTCCGTGATGGCGCTCGCCGGGTGGTTCGGCCGAGACGGTGGTGGCTGCGTGGTGCCGCCAGGCCTGAAAGGCGGTTTCGGCTCCTGCGCCCATGGCGTACGTGATGACTCCGCCAATGGTGTTGCCCACAGTGGCGACCGCGATGGCGGGCCAGAACATGTGAGGGGTGAGCTGAACGTAGGCAAATACGGCGGGTTCCGAACCCAAAGGCAACAGCGTGGCCGACACCAGGCAGATCACGAAAATGGCAGGCAGCCCTACTGCGGGCAGTGCAAACACCGCCAGCAAGGCGTGAATCGAGGCTTGTACCCAGGCTTCCATGGTCACGCAGTGTACCGGGATGAAGGTCTGCAGGCATGACTGCTGTGATATTCTTTTTAGCTTTCCCCCCTTTGCTGCTACAGACGCCATGTCCGACGATTATCTGAAACGCATTTTGACGTCAAAAGTCTATGACGTTGCTCATGAAACTCCTCTGGACCTGGCCCCTCGAATTTCCAAGCGCATTGGCAACACTGTGCTGCTCAAGCGCGAAGATACGCAGCCCGTGTTCAGCTTCAAGCTGCGGGGTGCCTACAACAAGATGGCGCACCTGACGCCTGAAGAACTCAAGCGGGGTGTGATCGCCGCCTCGGCGGGCAACCACGCCCAGGGCGTGGCGTTGGCGGCCAGCCGCCTCAAGTGCAAGGCCGTGATCGTGATGCCCGTCACGACGCCCCAGGTCAAGGTCGATGCGGTGAAGGCCTTGGGGGGTGAAATCGTGTTGTTTGGCGACAGTTTTACCGAGGCGGCCGAGCATGCATCCGAATTGCAGGCACGCGATGGCCTGACGTTCGTACACCCCTTTGACGACCCGGACGTGATCGCGGGGCAGGGTACCGTGGGCATGGAGATCCTGCACCAGCATCCGGGGCCCATTGATGCCGTGTTTGTGGCAATCGGCGGTGGTGGCCTGATTTCCGGCGTGGCAGCCTACATCAAGCAGCTGCGGCCCGAGATCAAGGTCATTGGGGTACAGACGGTGGATTCGGATGCCATGGTGCGCAGCGTCAAGGCGGGGCGACGAGTCAAACTGGCCGACGTGGGCTTGTTTTCCGATGGGACGGCTGTCAAGCAGGTGGGGCAGGAGACCTTCAAGCTGGTGCGTGAATATGTGGATGACTTCGTGCTGGTGGATACCGATGCCATCTGCGCGGGCATCAAAGACGTGTTTCAGGATACCCGCAGCGTACTCGAGCCGGCAGGTGCGCTGGCGCTGGCGGGGGCCAAGCGCTACGCTGCCCAGCAAAAGTGGAAGGGCAAGACCCTGGTTGCCATCACCTGTGGTGCCAACATGAACTTCGACCGGCTGCGTTTCGTGGCCGAGCGGGCCGACGTAGGTGAGGCGCGCGAGGCGCTGTTTGCCATTACCTTGCCTGAAAAGCGCGGCAGCTTCCGCCGCCTGTGCGAGGCGGTGGGCCGGCGGGCGGTGACCGAATTCAATTACCGCATTTCAGATGCTGAATCGGCCCACGTGTACGTGGGCGTACAGATTCGCTCTGAAGCCGAGATTGAGAAACTCTCGGCACACTTTCTCAAAGAGGGGTTCCCGACGCTGGATCTCACCTCCAACGAAATGGCCAAGACTCACTTGCGCTACATGGTGGGCGGGCCTTCGGGGCTGGCGCAGAACGAAGTGCTGTATCGCTTCGAATTCCCGGAACGTCCGGGTGCCCTGATGAAGTTCCTGGGGGCCATGAATCCGGAATGGAACATCAGCCTTTTCCATTACCGGAATCAGGGCGATGACTATGGGCGCATTCTGGTGGGGATTCAGGTTCCGCCCGAGGACAAGAAGATCTTCAAGGATTTTCTGGCCACGCTGGGTTATCCGTACTGGAACGAATCGGACAACCCGGCCTACAGGCTGTTCCTGTGAGCGCCTGAACGGCGCTTCACGCGGCTTCGGTGTGAGGTGAAGCGTCTGCCTGCGCCCGGCTGCACAGGCGCGCGGCCGGAAAGCGGATCGCAAACGTGCTGCCTTCGCCCAGAGTGCTCTGGATTTCAAGCTGTGCATCGTGGCGCAGGGCGACGTGCTTGGCGATGGCCAGCCCCAGGCCCGTGCCGCCGGTGGCACGCGAGCGCCCCCGGTTGACGCGGAAGAAGCGTTCGGTCAGCCGCGGGATGTCGTCGCTGTCGATGCCGATACCCGTATCCTGGACGCTGTAGACGGCACCCCCTTGGGGGTGTGGCTGCCAGCGCACCGTGATGGTGCCGCCTGTTGGCGTATAACGCACCGCGTTGGTCAGCAGGTTGCCGACCGCCGAGGCAAGTTCGGTGTCTTTGCCGTGGATGGCCAGGGTTTCATCGAGCTCCAGCGTGAATTGATGCGTCCCTTTTGAGAGCGCCCGGGCCTGTTCCAGTGCGCTGTGGATCAGGTTTGCCAGCATGACGCGTTCGCCTTCGCTGTTGGGGGTGGATTCCAGCGAAGACAGGGTGAGCAGGTCGGCGACCAGAGCCTGCATGTTGTGCGCCTGGTGCGCCATGAGATTCAGATAGTGGCGTTGTTCTTCGTGGGTCAGAGACCCGTCGGGCATGTCCAGCAGGGTTTCAACGAAGCCCGACAGGACGGTGAGCGGTGTGCGCATTTCGTGTGACACATTCGCCACGAAGTCTTTGCGCGTGTTTTCCAGCCGCTCGATCTGAGTGATGTCGCGCGTCACCATGAGGAACTGCCCAACGCCGTAAGGAGCCAGGTGCAGCATCAGGGTGCGGGCCAAGCCACCGTGCCCCAGATGCAGCACAAGAGGCTTGTCCCAGGTTTCCTGCGCGGCATAGTGGGCGAATTCGGGGGTTCGGATGACGTTCAGGATGCTGTGCCCGCGGTCCTGTTCAGGATTCAGGCCCAGATGGCCCGCCGCCGTCTGGTTGCACCACAACAACGATTTGTCGGGCGCCAGAGTCAGTGCGCCATCGGGCAGAGCCTCTGCCGCGAGCAGCACACGATGAAAATTGCGTGAGCGTTCTTGCAGTTCGAGCCGGTTCTGTTTGAGCTTGCGGTAGATGGGTGCCAGGACTTCGTCCCATGGGCCTACCGAAGGGGGGGGAGGCGCGTCGATATTGCGGACCCAGTGGGCGATGCGCGAGAGCTGGAGGCCACTCACGATCACCATGAGCAACAGCCCCAGGGCCAGGACTGCCCAGCCAGTGGCGGCCCCCAGCCAGGCTCCGAGCAGCCAGCCGGCCAATGCCCAGAGTGCGATGGTGATCAGGGTCTTGCTCATGGTTCCTGTGTCGTGCTGAAGCGGTAGCCCGCTCCGCGTACGGTGTGGATGTAGCCGCCCAACGCTGCGGGTTCGAGCGCCTTGCGCAGGCGCCGGATGTGCACGTCGACCGTGCGCTCTTCGACGAAGACGTGATCACCCCATACCTGGTCCAGGAGCTGACCGCGGCCATAGACCCGTTCGGCGTGCGTCATGAGAAAGTGTAGCAGGCGGAATTCGGTAGGACCCATGGGGAGTGCCTGCCCTGCGCCAGTGACCCGGCACGTGTCGGGGTCCAGGTGCAGATCGCCCGCGTCGATGGCGTCGCCGCCCAGCTGGGGCGCCCGACGGCGTAGAAGCGAACGCACGCGCGCGATCAGCTCTCGTGGAGAGAAGGGCTTGGTCACATAGTCGTCTGCACCGGCTTCCAGACCGTCGATCTTGTCTTGTTCCGTCCCCCGAGCCGTCAGCATGATGAGCGGCACTTCACGGGTGCGCTCGGACGAACGCAGCCATTTTGCCAAGCGGATGCCGGGAGAATCCGGCAGCATCCAGTCCAGCAGAACCAGATCAGGAAGCCGCTCGTGCACGGCTTGCCGGGCACCGGCAGCATCGGAAGCAACACGGACCTCAAAACCTGCGTGCCGGAGATTCAGGGACAGCAGTTCCTGGATGGCAGGCTCGTCTTCGACGACAAGAATCATGGCGGACATAGGGGGCTGCGTGCGGAAGTGGCCAAGCGGATCATGATATGGGCACATTATTTCATTGATGTGACACTGAGGGGCATCCTGTGCGGCACCCCCTTTGAATGCAGTACGATACGCGCATCATGAACGACATTTCCCACAATGCCGGCCAGGAGCCGCAGACTCATTTTGGCTTCGAAACGGTGCGCGAATCTGACAAGGCGCATCGCGTGGCCGAGGTTTTCCATTCGGTGGCCTCCCGTTACGACCTGATGAACGACGTCATGTCGGGTGGGTTGCATCGCATCTGGAAGGCCTTCACCATTGGGCGCGCGCAAGTGCGGCCAGGCATGAAGGTGCTGGACATTGCGGGCGGCACGGGCGACCTGGCCCGCGCGTTCGCACGGCGGGCGGGGTCTCGGGGCGAGGTCTGGCTCACCGACATCAACGATTCCATGCTGAAGGTAGGACGTGACCGCCTGCTTGATCAGGGCATTGTGACACCTGTCGCAGTCTGCGACGCAGAGTGCCTGCCGTTTCCGGATCAATATTTTGACCGAGTGTCAGTCGCCTTTGGGCTGCGCAACATGACGCACAAAGAGCGCGCATTGGCAGAAATGCGTCGGGTTCTCAAGCCAGGCGGGAAGCTTCTGGTGCTTGAGTTCTCGCGTATCACGCCAGCGCTCAAGCCCGTCTACGATTGGTATTCGTTCCATGTCCTGCCCCGGATGGGCCGCCTCATTGCGGCCGACGAAGACAGCTATCGCTACCTGGCTGAATCCATTCGCATGCACCCTGATCAGGAAACCCTGGCCGAGATGATGCGCACTGTAGGTCTGGGGCGAGTGCAGTACTTCAATCTGACTGCAGGTGTTGCGGCGCTGCACGAGGGCATTCGGCTGGAGTGATTTTTGGCGGGGCACCGCCCGTCATGCCAACCACCGCGCCAGGTTTGCGTGGACAAAGGCATCGTCGCTGAGATCGCCATGCAGTTCGTATACGCGGTCGATTTGTTCCAATTGACCCGGTCCCAGGGTTTCATGCGGGTCCAGACACCAGATCCCTTCAAGCAGGCCTTGCCTGCGCAAGACTTCATGGCAGCCCGCGATGCAGCCTTGAAAGTCGTTGGTGACGTCGAAAAACGCTGAATTGCAGTCGGTCACGCGTGCGTCCAGCGCGAGCAGCTCAGGGCTCAGTGTGCCGTCGCCAGAGGCCAGCTCGGCCTTGATTCGCGCCAGCAGCTTCGTGGCGCTGGCGGTCCAGACCGACCAATGACCGAGCAGCCCCCCACGAAACCGGACCGTGACGGGTTGGCCCTCGCGCATGGCCGTGAATGGGAGGGCCAGGTCGAGCACGATATGGTCGTCGTTGCCGGTGTAAAGGAAGACGCGGTCTTCCGCATGGGCGTCGACGATGCCACGGACCACGTCGATGGTTCGGTAGCGGTTGAAGGGGGCCACCTTGATGGCCAGCACATTCGGGATCAGGGCGAAGCGCCGCCAGAATTCGCTGGACAGCTTGAGGCCGCCCACCGCAGTCTGCAGGTAAAAGCCGATGAGCGGAATGTCCTGGCTGACCGCTTCGCAGTGGGCGATGAGTTCGTCTTCTGAAGCTGTCGGCAGGGCTGCCAGGCTGAGCAGGCCTGCTTGGTAGCCCAGGCTGCCCGCGATATGGGCTTCCGCGCGCGCCTGTTTTGTATGGCCGCATAGCCCGGCGATCATCATCATGGGCCGCGAGGTCCAGCTGCGTTGGTCGTCGATTGCGGCACTCAACACGGTTTCGTACAGCCCCTGTTCGCGGATGTTGAATTGTGTCGTGTGTACGCCCACTGCGAGGCCCCCGGCACCGGCATCAACGTAGTATCGAGTCAGTGCGCGCTGGTGGCGGCGATCGAACTGGCGCTGGCTGTTCAGAGCAAGCGGATGGGCTGGGACGACCATGCCTCGCGCAAATTGCGCGAGGATTTCCCCAGGTATATCGGATCGTTGCAGTGACATGGAGGCTCCTGGAATCTGGTTGAGGCGGCTTCAGTACTTGCCATCGCGCGATTCAAACTTGGTTGGCTTCCCGTACAGCCGGCCACCCCGTTGGGTCCAATCTGCCACCCATTCGATTTGTCGCAGCAATGGAACCCGAGGGTAGCCAAACAGGCGCTCAGCCTCGCCAGTATTCATGATCCATGCGGTGGGTGCTTCTTCGCCGGTGATGAGCGCAGGTTTGTTGAACCGTCGCCCGAATGCTTCGGCCAGCCAGCGGACGGAGGTGGTTTCCGGGCCGCTGACGTTCAGAGCCGACGTGGGTACCGTGGTGTGGGCCAGGCAGCGCAGCGCCTGCGAGTTGGCATCGCCTTGCCAGATCACGTTGACGTGACCCATGGTGACGTCCACCGGTTCTCCGTGCCAGACTTTGGTGGCCACATCCGACAGCACGCCATAGCGCAGGTCGATGGCATAGCTCAGGCGAAACAGCCGTCCCGGGGTCGAGTGTTGCCGCGAGAAATATTCAAACAGGCGCTCACGTCCCACACAGGAATTGGCGTATTCCCCCGGCGGATTGGGCGCCAGGCTTTCGTGTGCCCCTTGGCTGTTGACGGGTACGAAGGGGTAGACGCATGCGGTGGAAAACGCCACGATCCGGGATCGGTTGAAGGCCTGCGCCACCAGCGCCGGCACGTGCGTATTCATGGCCCAAGTCAGGGCGTTGCTGGTACCCCCGCCGAACTTGTGGCCAGCCATGAAGACGATGTTTTTGCATTCCGGCAGCTTGGACAGCGCTTGTGCATCGAGCAGATCGCAGGCAATGGTTTCGATGCCATGCTTTTCGAGCGTTGAACGCACCAGGGGGTCGCTGAAGCGCGCGACGGCCATCACTCGGCGTTGTGTCGGCAGGGCGTTGCGCGCCAGCCGTGCCAGGGTGGGCCCCATTTTTCCGCCCACGCCCAGTATCATCAGGTCGCCATCGAGGCTGGCCAGATCGTTGATGAGCTCGCGTGAAGGGGTCGCGAGGTAGTCGTCCAGCGCCTGTTCTGTCTCGAAGTGGTCCGGGAACGCGATGTCGTTGAGCAGGGGAGCGGTGTGCATGAGTGATGTCATTGGATTCCCGAACATGGCTGGCGCGATGGCGCTGGTGCCGGCGTGCTCCGGTGGAGTCGTGGCTTCGCCGATCGCTGGGCAGGTGAGTCGATTGTAGGCCGGGGTTCGGTGCCTGACTTGTGTCGTGTCCACGGGCCTGGTTCGGTCGATCTCGAAGGATTCTTGGTGTCGCTGCCGTTTTATGGTAATTTGTCTATTCGTTAAGCTATATGTAAGGTTTATGCTGGGTGAAGCCGGCTACCTTAGGAGACTTCATGAATCTTCGATTGCCACGTGGGCTGTTGGGTGTGGTGCTGCTGGTGGCGGCGCTTCTGATGCTCGCCGTCACACAAGATGCGCACGCGCGTCGCTTTGGTGGTGGTGCCAGCATGGGCCGTCAATCCAGCAACGTCATCAAGCAGCGTCAGGCGGCGACTCCACCTGCTGCACAGAACACGCAGCGTGCTGCAACTCCTGCGGCCGGTGCAGCGGGGCAGGCTGCAGCGGGTACGGCCGCCAAGTCGGGCATGTCGCGCTGGCTGGGCCCCATTGCGGGGATCGCAGCGGGCCTGGGTATTGCCGCATTGCTCTCCAGCATGGGGTTGTCGGGGGCGTTCCTTGAATTCCTCTCCAGCGCACTCCTGATTGGCCTGGTGGCCTTTGCCGTGATGTATCTGCTGCGTCGCCTGCGCGGTGCGCAACGGCCGCTGTCACCTGCAGGGGCCACGCCAGCGACTGGGTCGGTCTACCGCCAGGCTGAACCTACCCCTGCTGCGCCGTCCGCCTATGCTGCCTCTTCTGCCGCGGCACCGGTCATCGAATCCGTGGCATCGACCCAAGTTCAGGATCCCAGCTGGTTCGTCCCCGAAGGCTTTGACGTGCCTACGTTCCTGGTTCAGGCCAAAAAGCAGTTCGCACACGTCCAGTCCCTTTGGGATGCGGGTGATCGCGAAGGCCTGCGCGAGCTGACCACCGACGACCTGCTGGCTGAAATCACGCCCCAGTTGCCGCAGCCCGGCGAAGGCAACCGCACTGAAGTGGTGTTGCTCAATGCCGAGCTCTTGGGCATGGAAACCGTCGTGGGTGGCCATCTGGCCAGCGTGCGCTATTCAGGGATGATGCGCGAGACCGAAGGCGCCGAAGCCTTCCACTTTGAAGAGGTCTGGAACCTCTACAAGGCCGAGCAGTCGGGCTGGCTTTTGGCCGGTATTCAGCAAATCGCAGCGCGATAAGCCGTCTGCGGGCACGGGTTCTGTGCCCAACCGCCCGATCCTGGTGCAGCGCTGGGGTCGGGTGGTTTCGTTTGGGGCAAGCATGCGCCCCAAAACCAGTACACTGAAACCCTTCTCGAGTTTGATGGCCGGTTACACCGGCTGTGCGATCATGCCTGTCCCGTTCTTGTTCCCACGCCCCTCTGCACTATTGCTGCAAGGCATCAATGCCTTGCTCAGAAGAGAGGCATGGGCTCGCGAGCGGCTCTCGGGGCACACCGGTAAATCGCTGCGGGTGGCGGTGGGGCAGTGGGTGCTGCAGGCCAGCGTGGCGTCCGATGGCTTTCTTCAGGCGTGTGACGCAGCCGTGGTCCCCGACGTCACGGTTTCGGTGCCTGCCGAGCGGCTGAAAGAGTTGCCGCGCGTTTGGCGTGAACAGGGTCAGTCTGGCGTCGTGGGGCTCATGCACATCCAGGGTGATGCCGGCTTGGCGCACCTGATGTCCGATCTTGCGCAGTCTCTGCGCTGGGATGTTGAACAGGATCTGTCCCGGGTGGTGGGCGACGTGCTGGCGGTGCGGCTGGTGTCTGGCGCCCGGCAGTTTGTGGCGGCCGCACGGCAAACTGCGCAGCGGGCACGCGACAACGTCTCGGAATACCTTGCAGAAGAATCCGACCTGCTGGTCAGGCCAGCCGAGTTTCGTGCCTGGTCGGAGCAGGGGCGGGGGTTGGCGGATCGTCTTGACGGTCTGGAGCGGCGTTTGTGTCATCTGGAGCAGGCATGCTGATTTTTCTGCGCCTGGTCTACATCTTCTGGGTGTGCCTGCGGTACCGCCTTGACGAGCTTGTGCTCTCCAGCATTGAACACCCCTGGGCCCACTGGTTGCTGCGAATCGTGTGTCTGGGGCGCAAGCCGCATCGTCCGCGGGGCGAGCGCCTGCGCCTGACCCTTGAAACCTTGGGTCCCATCTACGTCAAATTTGGTCAGGTGCTGTCCACGCGGCGCGACCTGGTCCCCCCGGATATTGTCGATGAGCTGGCGCGGCTGCAAGACCGGGTACCGCCGTTTCCTTCGGATCAGGCGGCCGCCATCATCGAGGAATCCCTGGGGTCGGCCCCCAGTGTCCTGTTTTCGCAATTCGAGCGTGATCCCGTCGCGTCGGCATCCATCGCCCAAGTGCACTTTGCAGTGCTGCACGATGGCCGCGAGGTCGCGGTCAAGGTGCTGCGGCCGGGGATGCGCGAAGCCATCGAGCGCGACCTGAAGCTGCTGCGGGTATTGGCGGGGCTGGTTGAACGGCTGGCTCCCGATGGGCGGCGCCTCAAGCCCCGCGAGGTCGTCGCCGAGTTCGACAAATACCTGCACGATGAGCTCGACCTGCTGCGCGAAGCGTCCAATTGCAGCCAGCTCAGGCGCAATTTTGGACCTGATACCGGGCGCGCCAACCTGCTTGAAGTCCCCGAGGTCGTCTGGGAATACTGTGCCAATCAGGTGTTCACCATGCAGCGAATGTATGGTGTGCCGATCAGCCACATTGACCGTCTGCGTGAACTGGGCGTCGACATTCCGCTGCTGGCGCGGCAGGGCGTGGAAATCTTCTTCATGCAGGTTTTCACAGACGGCTTCTTCCATGCCGACATGCACCCGGGCAACATCTACGTGTCGGATGCCCCGGAAACGCTGGGTCGCTACATTGCGCTCGATTTCGGGATCGTGGGGTCGCTATCCGAGTTTGATAAAAACTATCTGGCGCAGAATTTTCTGGCGTTCTTTCAGCGTGATTATCGGCGGGTAGCGCAACTCCACATAGAATCCGGCTGGGTGCCTCCCACCACGCGTGAAGAAGAACTTGAGGGTGCCGTGCGAGCCGTGTGCGAGCCTTATTTCGATCGGCCTCTGGCCGAGATTTCGCTGGGCCAGGTGTTGTTGCGCCTCTTCCAGACTTCGCGTCGTTTCAACGTCGAGATCCAGCCCCAGCTCGTGCTGCTGCAGAAGACTTTGCTCAATGTGGAAGGCATGGGGCGTGAACTGGACCCGAACCTGGATCTGTGGCAAACGGCAAAACCGTTTCTCGAGCGTTGGATGCATCAGCGCGTGGGCCTGCGGGGCTTGCGCCAGCGACTCGAGCAAGAAGCCAGTCAGTGGGCGCAGATCCTGCCTCAGGTGCCGCGTCTGGTGTATACCCGCTTGAATCACCCCGATGCCGGCCCGGCCGTCAAGGCTGAGCTCGAGCGTCTGCGGCGTGTTCAGGAGCAATCCAATCGCCTGCTGATTGTCTTGTGCGGCATTCTTGCAGTCGGGCTGGGGGTCGCTTTGTGGGCATTGACGCGGGGTGGAGGCTTCTGATGGCCAAGGCACGCTTCATGACCAAAGTCCTGGACCCGGAGGCTTGCGAGCGCGCCGTGCATGACGGTCTTTTTGCCCGGCCGCTGGTGTTCACCAATGGGGTGTTCGACATCCTGCATCGCGGGCATGTGACGTATCTGGATCGGGCGGCTCAGCTGGGTGCCACGCTGGTGGTGGCGATCAATACGGATGCGTCTGCGCGGCGTTTGGGAAAAGGGCCGGACCGTCCTCTGAACCCGCAAGATGACAGGGCGGCCATGCTGGCTGCCTTGTCGTGCGTGGATGCCGTGACGTGGTTCACTGAGGACACGCCTTTGGAGCTGATCGATGCCTTGCACCCTGACGTGATCGTCAAGGGGGGCGATTACGACATGGATACGCTTCCTGAAACCGCCCTGGTGCGCACTTGGGGCGGCCGGGCAGTTGCCATTCCCTTTGAGTTCCAGCGGTCCACCACTGCGCTGGTGCGAAAGATTCGCACAGCGCAATGACACGTCAGCAGTTGGCTGCTTGCTTGATGGCGGGCGGTTCTGGCGGGTTTTCGAACTTGAAGCGCGACCGCGAGGTGCCGCGCAGCGGCTTGACGTAGGTGTCGAACAGCTGAGTCGTTTCGAAGTTGGCGGCGCTCGTGCGCGTGATGCGGCAGGCCGTCATGATGGGGCTGCGCCCCACGATGACCACCAGGCGCCCGCCTACGGCCAATTGGTACTTTAAGGAATCAGGGACGGCGGGCACGGAGCCCGTGACCAGGATGGCATCGTATTCGGCGGTGCCCCAGCCAGCATGGGCGTCGCCCGTTTCAACCGTGACGTTGGCCACCTGATTGCGGGCCAGGTTGGCCTTGGCGAAAGCCGACAGGCGGCTTTCGTATTCGATGCTGGTCACTTGCTGGCAGAGGCGTGCGAGCAGCGCGGCCTGATAGCCCGAACCCGTGCCGATTTCGAGCACGCAATCGGTAGGCGTCAGGTGGAGCTCGGCGGCAAGCTTGGCTTCAACCTTGGGCGAGAGCATGGATTCGCGCGTGTCGACGCCATCGATGACCAGAGGGAGTTCGGTGTCGGCAAATGCGAGTGCGCTCAGGTGCGGCGGTACGAAGCGCTCGCGCGGCATGTCGAAGATGGCTTGCAGCAGCTTCTGGTCGTGGACGTTCCAGGTTCGAATCTGCTGTTCGACCATGTTGAATCGAGCGCGATCGGACTCGGCAATGTCATTGACGTTCATGTCGGGAAAGCCTGATAGTTTGTATTGCTTCGATTATAGGGCAGGTGTTGGCTGGGTCAGGCCTTGGGCCACCATGCGTGAAAATGCTGCACCGGGCCGTGGCCTGAACCGACCTGCAACTGCCCTGAAGCCGCGATAGCTCGTTCCAGATAGGTTTTGGCTGCTTGGGCGGCTTGTGGAACGTCAGGTGTGCGTGGCAGAAGTGCAGCCAGTGCCGCTGACAGCGTGCAGCCCGTGCCGTGCGTGTTCTTGGTTTCGATTCTCTGCCCAGGCAGTTCAATCATGCGGTCACCATCGTGCAGAACGTCGACTGTGTCGCTGCCGGGGAGGTGCCCCCCCTTAAGGTACACCCAGCGCTCCCCTTGGTCACTCATCAGTCGCCGTAGCCGCTCGGCCGTGCGGCGCATGTCCTTCACGTTGTCGGGTGGACTTTGTTCCAGCAGGACGCCTGCTTCCGGCAAGTTGGGCGTGATGACCGAGGCCAGCGGGACCAGCCCTGTGCGCAGGGCGTCCACGGCCTGACGTTCGAGCAGATGGTCGCCGCTCTTGGCGACCATGACGGGGTCCAGGACAAGATGGGTTGGCTTCCAGTGTGCCAGGCGGTCGGTGACAGCCCGGATCACGCCGGTCTGCCCCAGCATGCCGATCTTGACCGCGTCCACGCGCACGTCGGAAAACAGGGTGTCGATCTGCGCAGCCACGAAATCTGGCGGTACGGGGCAGATCTGCGTGACGGCCTGTGTGTTCTGTGCCGTGAGCGCCGCGATGACGGCCATTCCGTAGGCCCCCAGTGCACTCATCGTCTTGACGTCAGCCAGAACGCCGGCACCCCCCGAGGGGTCCACGCCGGCAATGGTGAGTGTGTTGGGAATCATGCAGGGCTCCTGTGGCGCGGGGTGTCAGGAATCACCCCTTGAAGAGCTCACTAGAATAATGCATTTGGATGCTCACTGAGGCACGCGGGGGGTGGTCGCCTCTCGGCTGCTTTCAAGATCCCTGCACAGCGCGACGGCTGCGTCGACCAGGCGTGGCCCGGGTCGGTGCAGCCAGTCGGAGGCGATGGCGTAGAAGTGCCCGTCCTTGGCAGCTGGCAGCCCGTAGCGGGCCCACCAGCTGCGTCGGGCCTGCAGGGTGTTGTGCCCCTCAGGTGACATGATCACCACGTCGGGGTTCAGGTGCAGGACGGATTCGACGCTGACTTGCGGGGCGGCGATGCGTGAATCCGCATACAGATTGCGCCCGCCGCAGTGTCTCAGGATGTCATTGATGAGCGGGTCTTTGCCCAGTGTGTAGAGTGGGTCGGCGCTGACTTCAATGAACACGCTCTGGACTTTGGCGCGGGGCGCGTGCAACTGGCGGATTTGTTGCTCCAGATGCGAGGCTTCCTGATTGGCCACCCTCTCGGTGCCCAGTCGCCGCCCCAGGCTGCGGATCAGAGTCGGGATATCTTCCAGGCTTTGCGGATTGGCGTAGATCAGCGGCACCTTCAGCCTTTTGAGGCGTTCTGCCAGCGCCGAGGTGTTTGGCGAAGGCTGCCATCCGATCACCAACGTGGGGCGCAGCGCCAGGATGGCTTCGTCATCGAGCTGCATGACGTCACCTACGTGGGGCAGGGCTTGCACGGCCGGCGGGTAGTTGCTGTTGCGGTCCGTACCCACGACGTCAGCCCCTGCTCCGGCCGCAAAAACCAGCTCCGTGACGCTAGGGGCGAGCGTAATGACCCGGGGAGACGCCGCAGCAGCAGGGGTGATGCTTGCCAGACACAAGGCGGCCCACCAGGCCCACGCTGTTCTGACGAGCACCCTCATGGCTACATTTTCCAGGAAAGGTTCACGAACACATTGGAACCCGGTGTGTTGTAGCCGTCTACCAGAACGTAGTCCTTGTCGAGTACGTTGTTCCAGCGCACCTGCACTCCCAGGGATTTCGTGAGGTCATAGGCGGCCGTCAGGTTCACCAGTGAGTAGCCGCCCAACGGGGTGGTATTGGCGGCATCGTCGTAGCGGTTGCCGGTGTATTGGTATTCGGCACCGAACTTCCATGCCTGGATGCGTTGCTCTGCTGACAGATGGAAAACCTGGCGTGCCCGGCGGGGGAGCATCGAGCCTTGATTGGCACGGGGTGCGTCATTGCGTGGGTCCATGAAATCGGCGCTGGCGCGCAGCGTCGTGTTCCCCAGGTGTTGCTCTCCGGTGAGCGTCAGCCCGCGAATCACCGCGCGATCCAGGTTCTGCATCTGGAATGCTGAATCCGCCGCGATCATGTCGGTGATGGTCAGCTGGTAGAGCGTTGCCCGCAGGAGTGACCCGTGGGCCTGATACTGCAGATGGGTTTCCAGGTTGCGCGATTTTTCCGGCTTCAGATTCGGATTTGAACCCCATCCGGGTCCGGCGTAGAGGTCGTTGAACGTAGGTACCCTGAAGCCCGTGTTGCCGGCCACGCCCGCTTGCCAGTGGTCGCCCAGGTCCAGGTCGGCCCCCAGGCTGCCCGTGGTCTGGCTGCCATAGCTGCTATAGCGGTCGTTGCGCGCACTGGCCTGCAGATGGACTGGGCCAAACACCCCTTTGTAGACGGCGCCGGCCGCGGTGTCGTCACGTTGATTCTTGGAATAAAGGTTGGATCCGAAGATGTTTTCTTCAGTGCGCTCTATGAACAGCGCCACCTGCTGGCCTTTGACAGGCTTGAAGGTGTGGGTCCAGTTGTATTGACGCTTGATCGATTCGACGGTGCTGTCGTAGGCGCGATCATCGTAGCCATCCTTGGAAAACCCGAAGCGCAGGCTGCTCGTCCACCAGGGGGTGAGCTCATCCGTGCTGGTGAGGCTGTAGGCCTGTTGCCGGTAGATGGCGTGGGCGTTGGGGATGGATGAGCCGGCATCGTAATCGCCATCGATATAGCCGTTGTAGGCCGTGAGCCCTACGTGGTGGCCCGGGGCCCAACGATATCCCAGGGTGCCCGACCACGCGTGGCTGTGGTAGCCGTCCCGATCCGGGTTGTAGCTGGAATTGGACGTCCCGTCTTCTTCCAGCCTGCGCGTGGCGTTGTAGCCTCGGCTGTCGGCCCCGCTCGTTGAAAAGCTGTAGTCCCAGCCGTGGCTGGCACCCGAGAGTCCCAGGCTGGATTTGGCGGTGTCGTTGCTGCCGTATCCCAGGTTGGCCCAGGCCGAAAGCGGCTTGTCCTGTGCGCCTTTCTTGGTAATGATGTTCACGACGCCACCGACGGCACTGGACCCGTACAGGCTGCTGGCGCTGCCGCGCAGGATCTCGATGCGTTCTACGGTAGACGGGTCTATGGCCGCGAAGGCGGTTTCGCCGGACGAGGCACCGTTGACGGGGATGCCGTCGACCAGAACCAGCGTTTCCTGCGTGCTGGCGCCTCTCAAGGAAATACCGGTCAGGGTCTGGGGCCCGCCGCGTGGCGTGATCTGGACGCCGGGCGCTTGCCCGATGATCTGGGCGACGCTTTCGCCCTGTGCGGCCTGCAGTTGCTGCGGACCGATCACAGTGACGTCACCCACGACATCGCTGAGCGGTTCGGGGGCACGGCTGGCGGTGACGATGATTTCCTGCAGTGTCGGAATGGTGCCTTGATCGGGCAATGATTGGGCCGTAGCGGCCAGGGGGAATAAGAAACAGAGGGCGACCGTGCAGCGGCACGGTGAACAGGCAAAGGGCATGATGGTGTCCTGGTGGGCGCGCGTCCCCGCACGCCGGATGGCAAACGCTCGTCGATCACGGTCGTGGTTGATGATCGTGAATCAACAAAGAGTCAGGAAATTGAAGCAGGCTGGTATCGGGCTGGCGCGTCGTCCGGTCTTTCGACCGGGCAGCGCGCTCACCGTTGCGGGGGCAGCACAGCCAGACTCGTGAGGAGTCCTCTGTTTCCCATTTGAATGCCGCGCATTGCACTGCGAGGCATACCTTGTCGTACCAACTGATTGATCTGGTGCGCCTTTTTGAGTGCGCACAGTCGTCAGTCAGCACATGACTTCGACGCGCAATATATCATGCTGGCTCGGCGGTTCCAACAGGGGCCGTGTGACCGGCTCTTTGACGCTCCCCCCTGTTGCCGACTGGCTTTATCACCCTCTCTGCCGTTCCAGCAGCTGGCGCAGCATGGCGGCCTGAAGAGAGGGCAGTACCGTCTGGTGCGGCGTTCAGGCTGCCTGTGTGGCGTGCCAGCGGTTCCCCAACAGGAAGTTGGCGATGCGCTGCATCAGGCCGTGTTCATCCTGGGTGCGTGCGGCACGGGCTGCACGTTCTTCGGCCATCAGACGCTCGAAGGCCTGGTTCACGGGGTAGTTGGAGAAAGGTGCCACCATGGAATGCTCCTTCAGTCGCCGGTTTGATTAGGGATAACCCTTATAGGGTTTACGATAGGATACCAGATTCCGGTTCGAATTTGAAGGTAGATGAAACGGCGGTGCAATGATTGGTGCGGAGGCGCGAACGATACAATAGAAGCCTTTTTTCTTTCGTCCCGGATCGACTGTGAGCTACCCCGTCCTGCCTTATCCCATCGAATCCTATACACGGGGCGCCGATTTCGTCCGCCTGCTGGATCAACGCATCGTGGTGCTCGATGGCGCCATGGGAACCATGATCCAGCGCTACAAGCTGACCGAGACCGATTTCCGAGGCGAGCGTTTTGCGTCTCATGTGAAGGACCTGAAGGGCAACAACGATCTGCTCCCGCTGGTGCGCCCCGATATCCTGCGCGATATTCATCGGGCCTACCTGGAGGCGGGTTCGGACGTCATCGAAACGGATACGTTTGGCGCCACGCGGGTGGCCCAGGCTGACTACGGCCTGCAGGATATCGCTTACGAGATGAACCTGGCGGCCGCCAAGCTTGCTCGTGAAGCTTGCGATGCAGTAGCCACACCCGATCATCCGCGTTTCGTGGCCGGGGCCATCGGCCCACAGCCCAAGACGGCCTCGCTATCGCCCGACGTCAATGATCCCGGCGCGCGCAATGTGACCTTCGAAGAGTTGCGCGTCGCGTATACCGAGCAGATCAATGGGCTGCTCGATGGTGGCGTCGATATCCTGCTCATCGAAACTATTTTCGACACGCTCAATGCCAAGGCGGCGATCTTCGCGATTGAAACTGTCTTCGACGAACGCGGCATTCGGCTGCCTGTCATGATTTCAGGGACAGTGACGGATGCATCCGGCCGCATTTTGTCGGGGCAGACGGTCGAGGCTTTCTGGAATTCGGTCCGGCATGCGCGGCCCGTCACGATCGGTCTGAATTGCGCGCTGGGCGCGGCGCTCATGCGGCCCTATGTGGCCGAGCTCTCGAAGATCTGCGATACCTACATCAGCGTGTATCCCAATGCAGGCTTGCCCAACCCCATGGCTGAAACCGGATTCGACGAAACGCCGGCTGATACCTCGGGGATGCTCGAAGAATTTGCGCAGGCAGGGCTCGTCAACGTGGTGGGCGGCTGCTGTGGCACCACACCGGACCATATTCGCGAAATCGCGCGCAAGGTCAAGGGCTTGCCTCGGCGCGAGCCTCCTGTCATCCCGGTGAAGACACGCCTGTCGGGGCTGGAGCCACTCAACTTTGATCGTGAGACGCTCTTCATCAACGTGGGTGAGCGTACCAACGTCACGGGCAGCAAGAAGTTTCTGCGTCTGATTCGCGAAGAAAAATTCGACGAAGCGCTGTCGGTGGCGCGGCAGCAGGTCGAAAACGGGGCTCAGATCATCGACGTGAACATGGACGAGGGCATGCTCGACGCCCTGGCCCTGATGCCGCGTTTCCTGAATCTGCTGGCGTCGGAACCCGATATTTCGCGAGTTCCCGTGATGATCGACAGCTCGAAGTGGCCGGTGATCGAGGCGGGCCTGCGCTGCATGCAGGGCAAGTGCATTGTCAATTCGATCTCCATGAAAGAAGGCGAAGAGCCGTTCATCGAGCATGCAAAATTGTGTCGCAAGTATGGTGCGGCAGTGGTCGTCATGGCGTTCGATACCCAAGGCCAGGCGGACACGCTGGAGCGCAAGACGTCGATCTGTGCACGCGCCTACGACATTCTGGTCAATCAGGTCGGGTTTCCGCCGGAAGACATCATTTTCGACCCCAACGTGTTTGCAATCGCCACCGGGATCGACGAACACAACCCCTATGGGGTGGATTTCATCGAGGCGTGCGGCTGGATCACGAAGCACCTGCCACATGCGCGCGTTTCGGGCGGGGTTTCCAATGTGAGCTTCTCCTTCCGTGGCAATGAAGCCATGCGAGAGGCCATTCACGCGGTGTTCCTGTACTACGCCGTCAAAAACGGGCTCACCATGGGGATCGTGAATGCCGGGCAGCTGGGGGTGTATTCCGATCTGGATCCCAAGACGCGCGACTTGGTCGAAGACGTGGTGCTCAATCGGGCCGAACCGGTCGGGAAGACCGATCCGGCAGATGAACGCACCCCGACCGAACGGCTGGTGGAACTGGCCGAGACCATTCGGGGTGCCGGCACCAAGAAGGAAGAAGACCTCACATGGCGTGAGGGCACGGTGCGCGAGCGTCTGACGCACTCGCTCGTGCATGGCATCACGACTTACATCGTCGAGGACACCGAAGAAGTTCGCCAGGAGATCGCCGGAAAAGGCGGGCGCACGATCGAAGTCATCGAGGGTCCGCTCATGGATGGTATGAACGTGGTGGGCGATCTGTTCGGTTCGGGCAAGATGTTCCTGCCGCAGGTGGTCAAATCAGCGCGCGTCATGAAGCAGGCAGTAGGCCATCTGCTGCCGTTCATCGAAGACGAAAAGAAGCTGCTGGCCGAAGCCGGGGGCAACGTGCGCTCCAAGGGCAAGGTGGTCATCGCCACGGTGAAGGGTGACGTGCACGACATCGGCAAGAACATCGTCACGGTGGTCCTGCAGTGCAATAACTTCGAAGTCATCAACATGGGGGTCATGGTGCCGTGCGCCAAGATCCTCGATAAGGCCAAAGAAGTAGGGGCTGACATGGTGGGGCTCTCGGGGCTCATCACCCCCAGCCTCGAAGAAATGGCCTACGTGGCCTCCGAGATGCAGCGTGACGAGTATTTCCTGAGCCGCAACATCCCCTTGCTCGTGGGCGGCGCCACCACCAGCCGTGTGCATACTGCCGTGAAGATCGCCCCCAATTACGAAGGGCCTGTGATCTATGTGCCGGATGCCAGCCGTTCAGTGCAAGTGGCCACCAGCCTCATGTCCGATCAGGTCGAAAGCTACCTGAAGAGCGTGGTGGATGAATACGAATTGGTGCGCGAGCGCCATGCCCAGCGCAAGGCGCAGCCCATGCTGACCATCGGTCAGGCGCGGGCATCTCGTCCGGCCATCGACTGGGCTCATTACACGCCGCCCCGCCCCAAGTTCATTGGCCGGCGCACGTTCAAGCACTACGATCTGCACGAGATCCTGAAGTTCCTGGACTGGACGCCGTTCTTCCAGTCCTGGGGGCTGATGGCACAGTTCCCGGCCATTCTCCAGGACGACATCGTGGGCGAGCAGGCGCGCAAGCTCTACGCCGAAGGGCAGGCCATGATGAAGCGTATCGTCGAGGGGCGCTGGCTCACGGCCAATGGGGTGGTGGCCTTCTATCCGGCCAACAGCATCAACGACGACGACATCGAGATCTACCGCGACGAGACGCGCAGCGAGGTCTTGCTCACGTGGCGTGGTGTCCGCCAGCAGACGCAGAAGCGTTCGGGGGTGGACAACAAGTGCATGTCCGATTTCGTGGCGCCCAAAGACAGTGGGGTGACGGATTACATCGGCATGTTTGCGGTCACGGGCGGTCTGGGCATTGAAAAGCACATCGATCAGTTCCAGAAGGATGGCGATGATTACTCCGTCATCATGCTGAAGGCGCTCGCCGACCGCCTGGCCGAAGGGTTCGCTGAAACTCTGCATGCGCGGGTGCGTCGCGACTTGTGGGGGTATGTGCCCGACGAAACCTTGTCCAACGAGGACGTCATCGCCGAGAAATACCAGGGCATCCGCCCGGCACCGGGCTATCCGGCTTGTCCGGAGCACATCGTCAAGCGCGAGATGTTCCGCGTGCTGGATTGTGGCGAAATCGACATGGAACTGACCGAAGGGTTTGCCATGATGCCTGCTTCCAGCGTGTGCGGCTTCTACTTCAGTCATCCGCAGTCCAAGTACTTCAACGTGGGCAACATCGGCGCCGACCAGGTCGAAGACTATGCCCGCCGCACGGGGCGTGACGAAGACGACGTGCGCCGGACGCTCGCCAGCGTTCTGCGTTAGAGGGGGGCCCATGCCTGACGCCACGCAGCGCAAGACCTTGGGCGCCTTCCTGCGCGGCGCCCGCGCGCGCGTGAGCCCGGGCGACCATGGCTTGCCTGCGGGGGTGAGGCGACGTACTCCTGGCTTGCGGCGTGAAGAGCTTGCGCAGATCTGCGATATCAGCACCACGTGGTATTCCTGGATCGAGCAAGGGCGGGACGTGACCGTGTCGGTCGACGTCTGGAGCCGCCTGGCCCATGCGCTGCGCCTGACGCGTGCCGAGCGTCATTATTTGTTCAGCTTGGCCGAATCTGCGGACCCCGAGGCGGCGCAACAGCAGGCAGTAGCCTTGCCCGATGGGCTCAGCGATTGCGTCGACAGTATTCGCTGCCCGGCCTACATCCTGGATCAGGCCTGGAACATGCTTGCGTGGAATGAGGCGCTTTCGCACGTGTTCGATGGTTGGCCTTTCAGCGGCCGAGCCAATTTGTTGCGCTATATCTTTCAGGAACCGGCTGCGCGCAGCCTGGTGGTGGACTGGGAAGAGCGTGCAAGCCGTGTCGTGGCCGAGTTTCGGGCCGACGTGGCAAGCCATGCGGCCGACCCTGACATCCAGCGCCTGGTGCTCGACCTGCAGACTGTGAGCCCGCTCTTTGCGCGTTGCTGGACGCGTCAACAGGTGGTGGACCGAGAAGGCGGGTTGCGCGAATTTCAGCATCCCACGAATGGCCGCCTGTCGTTTCGGCAGTTCACGTTTCGTCTGGCGATACGGCCGGACTGCAAGCTGGTGATGCTGCTGGATGCAAGCTCAGCGCCGCCGATTGCGTAGCTGATTGCCCGCGTGGGCCGGCAGGCGTTGGAACGAAAGGCTGGAGGCGGCTGCCATGATCGACACTACGGCAAAGCCCCACATGACGTCGATGCGATTGGCTTCCAGCCCCCCGCGCAGGCTGATGCTCAGGTTCAATGTCAGCGCTGCACACGCGACCCCCAGGCTCACGCCCAGCTGCTGTGCCATGGCCGAGAAGCTGCTGGCGCGGCTCATTTGGGCGGAGTCCAGATCCGCGTAGGTGAGCGCATTGATGGCAGTGAATTGCAGCGAGCGGAAAAACCCGCCAATGAGCAGGACCCCCACCATGATCCAGACCGGTGTGTCGGCACGAAAGAGCGCGCAGGCAGCCGTCAGGCTTGCAGCGATCAGGGCATTGATCGTAAGGACGCGACGGAACCCGAAGCGGCTGACGATGGGTGTCGCCACCAGTTTCATCACCAGGGCCCCTGCTGCCGACGTGAACGTGATCATGCCGGCTGAAAATGCCGAGAGACCGAAGCCCACCTGAAGCAAAATGGCCAACAGGAACGGTGAGGCGCCGGTGGCAAAGCGGCACAGATTGCCGCCCAGCACGGATACGGCAAAAGTCTGTGTGCGCAGCAGGCTCAGGTCGATGATGGGGTAGGTGACGTGACGGGCGTGGCGCACGTACAGCACGGCGCAGAGCACGCTCAGCACCAGCAACCCGGCGATGGTGCCCATCCCCATGCTCTCGTGGCCGATGGCTTCGAGGCAGGTCATGACGGCCGCCATGGCGATGCCGCTGAGCAGGAAACCCACCCCGTCGAGCCGGGGGCGGGTCTCTGGAGGCAGATGGGGGATGAACTTCAGCACCAGTGCAATGCCCAGGATGCCTACCGGGATATTGATGAGAAAGATCCAGTGCCACGAGGCATAGGTCACGAGGAACCCGCCCACAGGGGGTCCGATGACGGGTCCCAGCAACGCAGGAAGTGTCAGAAAGGCCATGGCCTTGAGCAGCTCGGATTTGGGTGTGCGTCGCAATAGCACGATGCGTCCCACTGGCACCATCATGGCGCCCGCCGCCCCTTGGATGACGCGTGCGGTCACCAGCTCGGACAGCGTCTGAGAGGCAGCGCACCCGGCCGAACTCAGGGCAAACAGCGCGATGGCCGCCAGAAAGACGCGCTGCCCGCCGAAGCGGTCGGCAGCCCAGCCGCTGATGGGCACAAAGATGGCCGTGGCCAGCAGGTAGGCCGTGATGGTGATGTTCATGTGAACTGCCGTCGTGGCGAAATCCACCGCCATGGCCGGCAGTGCCGTTGCCACGACCGTAGAATCCAGCATCTGCATGAACAGTGCACATCCCACGATGAACGGGATCATCCGCTGCTGCAGCGGGCGGTCGGGGGTGTCGGAGCCAGAATGGGCGTTGTGTGCGGGCATCAGAAACGGCGGGTTGCACCTAAGGGTGCTGTACACTTGGGGCAAATTGGCCACGGCGGCCGACTCAAGCTCGTTATTATGGCAAACAATTTTCAATCCGAACTGACGCAGTTCCTGAATCATTACAAGACGGAACATCCTGATACCGAAGCCCGCCAGCGCGCGGGGCGCTTTCGCTTGTGGGACAAAGAACTGGACGCCGAACAGCAAGAAGGCTTCCGTGCGGGACGCGTGGCGCAGGAGCCGTACGTCTACTATCAGCACGACTGACCTCTGGCAATGGCCACAGACAAGCCTGCGGCGGGGCTTGATGCCCTGATGTCTCCGGCTGTCGACAGTACGCCAGACGTCGTAGATCACATCGCATTGGCTCGTCTGTACGGTGAGCCGCTGTTTGCGATTCCCCAGGATCTGTACATTCCGCCCGATGCGCTCGAGGTTTTCCTCGAGGCGTTCGAAGGGCCGCTGGATTTGCTGCTCTACCTGATTCGCAAGCAGAATTTCAACGTGCTCGACATCCCCATGGCCGAGGTCACTGCGCAGTACCTGACGTATGTGGATCAGGTGAGGCAGACCAATCTTGAGCTGGCCGGAGAATATTTGCTCATGGCGGCGCTCCTCATCGAGATCAAGTCGCGCATGTTGCTGCCTGTGCGCCAGTCCGACGCAGGCGAGGAAGCAGAAGATCCGCGCGCCGAACTCGTGCGGCGGTTGCTGGAATACGAACGCATGAAGCTTGCGGCCCAGCGGCTGGATGCCCTGCCCAGGGTGGGTCGCGATTTTGCGGTGGCGCATGCCCAGGCCGAGCTCCAGGCCGAGCAGTGGCTGCCCGACGTCAGCCCTGAAGACCTGCGTGAGGCCTGGAGGGCAATCCTGCATCGGGCCCAGCTCAACGCCAGCCACCGCATCACGCGCGAACAGCTGTCGGTGCGTGACCACATGAGCCACATCTTGCGGCGGCTCTCGGGGGTGCGTTTCATGGAATTCACAGAATTGTTCATGGAGCGGATTGCCACAGGCGAGCCGACGGCTGTCATCGTCGTGCATTTCATTGCACTGCTTGAGCTGGCCCGCGAGTCTTTGCTCGAAATTACCCAGGCGACGGCGTATGCCCCGCTGTATGTCCGTTTGACTTATACCCATTCCGATTAGCGCCCCGTCTGTGCGGTTTGGCTCAGACGGGACGCTGGACTGGAGACCGGAGGCTCTCTTGAAAGTTGTTCACACCATCGAAGAATTGCGGGATCAGTTGCGTGGGCAGCTGCGCGTGGCGTTCGTTCCTACCATGGGAAATCTGCATGCGGCTCATTTGTCGCTCATGCACCTGGCGCGCCAGCATGGCGACCCCGTGGTGGCCAGCATTTTCGTCAATCGCCTGCAGTTTGCCCCCAACGAGGATTTCGACCAGTACCCGCGTACGCTGGCCGAAGATGTTGAAAAACTGGAGGCCGCCCGCGATGTTTATGTGCTGTTTGCACCCGATGAGCGCGAGCTGTATCCCGAGCCTCAGAATTTTCGCATTCAGCCGGCAGAAGCATTGGGCAAGATTCTTGAAGGCGAGTTTCGCCCCGATTTTTTCATGGGTGTCAGCACGGTGGTGCTCAAGCTCTTTTCCTGTGTGCAGCCCAGCGTGGCGGTGTTCGGCAAGAAAGATTATCAGCAGCTGATGGTGGTACGCGCCATGTGCCGTCAGTTTCAGTTGCCGGTCGAGATCATTGCCCATGAAACCGTGCGGGATGCCGATGGGCTGGCCCTGTCCTCGCGCAATCGCTACCTGAACCCCCAGGAGCGCGCGGAAGCGCCACAGCTCTACCGCTTGCTGCAGCACGTGCGAGATGAAATCCGGGCCGGACGAGGCGTGGACGACCTGGAGGCTGAAGGCATGCAGACGCTCAAGAAACGAGGCTGGGTACCGGATTACGTCGCCGTGCGCCGGCAACGCGATCTGGGCTCGCCTTCGACCGACGAAGTGGCCGCTGGCGAGCCGCTTGTGGTCCTTGCGGCCGCCCGATTGGGACGCACGCGGCTCATCGATAACCTGGAATTTCAGCGCGGGTAAGGTTTTGGTGCCGTTAGAAATGGCCTGTTAGAAATGGCAGGTGTACGGCGCGGTGCCTCATGACAGAATGCCCCCATAAAAACTGATAGGGGGCATTCATGAATCCAGATTTGCACGCGGGCCCAGACCCAGACCCAGATTCCGTTCAGGCGCTTTTTGGCACGCTCACGCTGCGCGAACGCGAAGTCGCTGCCTATATCACCCAGGGCACGCCTAACAAGATCATTGCGGCCGAACTCGGCATCTCACAGCGCACCATCGAAGCGCACCGCGCCAGAATCTTCCTGAAGCTCAGGGTCCGCAATGCCGTCGAGCTGACTCAGCGCTGCCTGTATTGGTGTGTGCCGGCCGTTGCGCCGGCCATGACACTGGCTGAACCCGATTCCCGGGTGGTCGTCCCGGCAGGTTTCAATGCGTCGGGCAAGCCTGTGCCGGGTGCGAAGCCAGCTCGTCGATGGGGTCTATGTCAGCCTGGCGTGTCAGTCGCGCGTCCAGCAGCGGGGCTTGCCCGTTCAGGCGCATCACCCGCCATACGTTCGACTGGATGAGCTCCAGCGCAGCATAGGCCTGGTTGCCCGACTGCAGTACTACGCGGGTCGGGTCGGTGCCGGTCAGGAACCAGCAGCCCATGGCGGTCTGTGCGGGTGCGTTTCCGGTCAGCATGGCATTGCGCGCACGCCACTGCCCGTCGGGGGCCAGGGTGAGCGTCATGCGGGTCGCTGAGCACACGTTGCTGTCTGGGCACGGGACCGTACCCAGGTAAGTGCGGGTTTCGGTCAACACCGAAGGCAGTGCGCTGGGGGCTGATGTACCGGCGGCCGGTGCCGCAGGGCTGCCTGGCGTTGCCGCTGTGGCCGGTGCAGCGGTGGGTGCAGGGTTTGCCGGCTTGGTGTTTTGGTCACCAAAACCAAATTGCAGTTGCGAAGGTGCCGTACCGCTCCCCGCGCCTTGGGCGCGCTGCAACGCATCAGTAGTGGTGCTTTCGCGCGGGATGTTGTAGTAGCCCGGTTCGCGTTGCTGCGCGCACGCGCTCAAGAGCGTGAGCAGGCTCAGGCTTACCAGAGAGCCTAAAAGAGTGGTAATGGGGCGGCGCGACATAAGGCATTGGCGTTCGGGTTCCGAAGCCGCCATTCTACGCATTTGAAGAGGGCTTGGCGATTGGGAACCGACTTGTACCGGTGGCTTGCCTGGGTCGTGGCCGTAGGGGTCATGGCGGGGATCGGCCTGCGAATGCGGCGCTGGGCCGAGGCGTATGCGCAGCGCCTGTATGCGGGACATGATGCCACCTCGGGCACGCTCTTTCAGGCTTTCCTGGATTCCAGCCCTTTGCGTCCGGTGATCGATGGTTTTGCCGCCCTCCTGCTGGGAGCGCTGGGTGGCGCTGTCCTGGGGGTGCAAGGGGCGTCTGCGTGGCCTTGGGTGGCGCTAGTGTTCATCCTGGCAGCACTTGCCTGGATCGATGCCTGTAGCGGCCTGCTTCCGGATGCGCTGACTCTGCCTTTCATGATCCTGGCCTGGGTATGGGGGCCGCTGACACTGACCACGGCCAGCAGCGCATCTGCGCTGGTCTGGGCGGGGCTGACTGCGGCTGCCGGCCTGTTTTACTGGTGGCGAGGTCGTGAAGGCCTGGGTGCGGGGGACATCAAATACCTTGCAGCCCTTGCCGGCTGGGTCGGTGTCCCCTCGGCTTGCCTGGTCTTGTGGCTTGCCTCTTTGCTGGGCGGGCTTGCCTGGTTATGTTCGTCTCGCATTCGCCGCCAAGGGGCCTGCGCATTTGGGCCTTGCATCAGCGTGGCAGCCTTGCCGGTTGTGCTGTGGGGTGATGCGTGGCTGACTCGATCCGGGATTGCCTGAGCCGGCTGTGGCCAGCCCACCTGCGGTAAAGTCTGGGTTTCGGTGCGCGGGGTACCTCCATGTTGACGATTGGTCTGACGGGCGGAATCGGGTCTGGCAAGTCGAAGGTTGCCGATTTTCTGGCGCAGTGGGGGGCCTCCATCGTGGATGCGGACCAGATTGCGCACAGCCTTACGGCGGTGGATGGCGAAGCCATCACTTCTTTGCGTCAGGTTTTTGGCGATGCGGCCATCCAGCCTGACGGCGGCCTGGACCGTCGCTGGATGCGCGATCGGGTGTTTCATGATGCCTCTGCCCGTCTGCAGCTCGAAGCGGTCCTGCACCCGCTGATCGATCAGGCCATGCGGATGCAGGCCCGGTTGGCTGATGGTCCGTATTGCGTCTTCGTGGTGCCGCTTTTGGTGGAATCCGGGCGCTGGCGCGAGCGGGTTGCCCGTATCTGTGTGGTGGACTGCGATCCGCAGACGCAAATCTCGCGCGTGCAGTCCAGAAGTGGGCTGACGCAAGATACCATTGAGCGTATCATGACCGCTCAAGCATCCCGGGAGGAGCGCCTGGCGGCCGCTGATGACGTCATCTTGAATGACGGCACGACGGATCTGGATACCTTGCGTGCGCGTACGCGTCGTTTCCATGATATCTGGTGTAGCCAGGCAGCACGATGATCGGCCGGACATACCCTTACGAGTAGGATCTCGCTGCGTGATTTTGTACGAAAACCCTTGCAACGAACGTGTGCGGACTCTCTTAAGGGTCGAATACCTCTTTGATCGTCTGTTTTTCTTCATCAAGGGCGAAGACCCGCGCTGCCATCAGATTGCCTTGACGACTTTGTTCGAGTTGCTCGATATGTGCGACCGTGCGGACGTGCGTACTGCGGTGCTGCAAGATCTGGACCGCCATCGTGCGGCGCTGTCGGGGTTGCGAGAACATCCGGGGGTGGATCGCCCCACGCTCGACAAATTGCTGAACGACATCCGGTCGGCGTCTGCCGATCTGGCCGATCAGGGGCGCATCGGCCAAGGGGTGCGCGAGAACGAATGGCTGGCAGGTTTGCGTGGTCGCATCACCGTGCCGGGTGGTTCGTCTCCTATCGATTTGCCGTCGTACTATGCCTGGCAGATCAAGTCTTCGAGCGCTCGTACGCATGATCTGGATGGCTGGATACGTCCCTTCATGCCCTTGTATAAAAGCGTTGCACTGATTTTGCAGCTGCTTCGCGATGCCGGCGATGCACAAGATCAGCTGGCAACTCAGGGGGCTTACCAGGAAATGCTGGGCGGCAAGACTTTCCAGCTGCTTCGCGTCTGGGTCGACCCTGCGCAGGGGGTATTCCCCGAAATCAGCGCCAATAAATACGTCATCTGGGTACGGTTTTCCGCCCAGGACAATACGGCCAAGCCTCAACCGGCCGGGCGAGACATCCGCTTTCGCCTCGCGCGCTGCAACATTTAGCTCATGATGGCCGATTCCTCGACTCGGCGGCTTTGGGGCCGAACCCGGGTGCTGGTCGTCCTGTGCGTGGTGGCTGCCGTGGCTGCGTGGTTCTGGTGGCATGGCCATTCGGGGACCCAAGCCCCCGGCTTCAAGGTCGGGGCGCTAGCAACGCCCGTGTCAGTGGTTCAAGCGCGCGCGGGGCAGGTGGACCGGTCCTTGCGCGCCTTGGGTACGGTCACGCCGGTCGCCACCATCACTGTTCGCTCTCGGGTCGATGGCCCGTTGCAGGCCTTGCACTTTGTCGACGGGCAATCGGTGCATGCGGGCGACCTTCTGGCGCAGATCGATCCGCAGCCCTTTCAGATTGCTTTGCAACAAGCGCAGGGCCAGCAAGCCCAGCATACGGCCCAGCTTGAGAACGCGCGCCTCGATCTGACGCGTTACGAGACTTTGTACAAGCAGAATTCCGTGTCGCGCCAGCAGCTGGATGCGGCTCGAGCACAGGTACGCGAGCTGCAGGGGCAGTTGCAGACGGATCAGGCAGCGGTCGCCAATGCAAAGCTGCAGCTGAGTTACACCCGTATTTTGGCGCCCGTGGATGGGCGCCTTGGGCTGCATAAGGTCGATGTGGGCAACATGGTCCATGCCTCGGATACCGAAGGTCTGGTCGTCCTCACACAGCTGCGGCCCATGGATGTCGTGTTTGCGATTCCTCAGGGCAGGTTGCCTGACCTGCTGGACGCCCGTCGTACGATTCCGGACTTGCGCACCGAGCTCATGCAGGCCGTGAACGGCCCTGTCGTCGCGACCGGCACCCTGCTGGCGGTGGACAATCAGATCGACGTGGCGACTGGAACTGTGCAGCTCAAGTCCCGCTTCGCGAATGCGGACGATACGCTGTTCCCCAACCAGTTCGTCCAGGTGCGCCTGCGGCTGGGGTTGGAATCCGGGGTCGTGTTGCCGCTGCGCGCGGTTCAGCGCAGTTCGGCGGGGCAGTTCGTCTATCGCATCGATGCTCAGCACAAGGCGCATGTGGTGCCGGTGGTGACAGGGGTGGACGATGGCAATCAGGTCGTGATCGAGTCAGGCCTGACAGTGGGTGACACGGTGGTCGTCGAGGGAACGGACCGCTTGCGTGAGGGCAGCGCCGTCGAAGTGGTAGCGCCTGAAGCGCCATCGGCTGCGGTGCCTGCAGGCCAGGCAAAAGATGCTGGAGGTCCCGTACCGCAGGGTTCGCGTTCGTGAACCTGTCACGTCCGTTCATCCTCCGGCCCGTGGCGACCACGCTCGCCATGATTGCGTTGATGCTGGCGGGCTTCATGGGATATCGCGAGCTGCCCGTCTCGGCCTTGCCCCAGGTGGATTTTCCCACCATTCAAGTGACGACCCTGTATCCGGGCGCTGGCCCGGATGTCATGACGGCGTTGGTGACGTCGCCACTGGAGCGGCAATTCGGACAGATGCCGGGGCTTTCGCAGATGCTCTCCACCAGTTCGGGGGGATCTTCGCGCATCACCTTGCGGTTCGACCTGGGCCTGCCACTGGACGTGGCCGAACAGGAAGTGCAGGCCGCCATCAACGCGGCGTCCAACCTGCTGCCGGCCGACATGCCGTCGCCTCCCATTTATCACAAGGTCAACCCCGCCGATACGCCCGTCATGACGTTGGCCGTGACCTCCCCGACGCTCCCGCTGTACCAGGTGCGTGACCTTATCGAAGTGCGGGTCGCCCAGAAGCTGGCACAGATTTCAGGGGTAGGGCTGGTGAGCATCGCGGGCGGGCAGCGTCCGGCCGTGCGCATTCAGGCTGATCCCCAGGCCTTGGCCGCGCATGGACTCACACTGGCCGACGTGCGCAAGGCCGTGACGCAAGCCAACGTCAACCAGCCCAAGGGAAGCCTTGACGGTCCACAGCGGTCGCTGACACTGAACGTCAACGACCAGTTGCAGGACCCTGCAGAGTACGAGCAGCTCATTCTGGCCTACGAGAATGGTGCGCCCCTGAGGCTGGGGGACGTGGCTCAAGTGAAGCGGGCCGCTGAAGACCGCAACCAGGCGGCATGGTTTGGCCGGACGCCGGCCGTTTTGCTCAATATCCAGCGCCAGCCGGGGGCCAACGTCATCGATGTGGTGAACCGCATCCAGGCGCTTTTGCCCAGTTTGAGGCTGACGCTGCCTACGGGGATCAGCCTGCAGGTGGCGGCCGATCGCACGCACACGATACGAGATTCCGTGCGTCACGTGGAGCTCGAGATGCTGCTGGCCATCTTCCTGGTGGTGGCGGTGACTTTTGTGTTTCTGCGCACGTGGCGGGCCACCTTGATCCCAGGGGTGGTGGTGCCCCTGTCTTTGGTGGGAACGTTCGGGCTCATGTATCTGTTGGGCTTCAGTATCAACAACCTGACCCTCATGGCGCTCACGATTGCGACGGGGTTCGTGGTCGATGACGCCATCGTCATGATCGAGAACATTGCCCGTCATATCGAAGAGGGCCAATCACCGCTGGCGGCGGCGCTGCGCGGTGCGAAACAGATCGGTTTCACGCTGGTGTCCCTGACGGCGTCCTTGATCGCCGTGCTGATCCCCCTGCTCTTCATGGCGGACGTTGTCGGGCGCCTGTTTCGTGAATTTGCCGTCACGCTGTCGGTGGCGATCCTGTTGTCTTTGCTGATCTCGCTGACACTCACCCCCATGATGTGCGCGCGCATGCTGCGTCCGCAAGCCGAGGAAAAGCATGGACACTTCCTGCAGTGGGCGGGCGCTGCCATGGATGGCCTGGTGGCCTGGTACGACCGAGGCTTGCAATGGGTGCTGGCGCATCAGCGTGCCACGTTGTGGGTGGCCCTGGCGACCCTGTTCGTCACAGCGGGGCTTTATATAGGCATTCCCAAGGGGTTCTTCCCACAGCAGGATACCGGTGCGATCCTTGCGATCACCCAGGGGCCGCAGGCAGCTTCCTTCACGGCCATGCAAGGGCTGCAACAGGCTGCAGTTGCCCGGGTTCTGCAAGACCCGGCGGTTGCGTCCGTCACCTCGTTTGTGGGCATTGATGGCGACAATACAACCCTGAATACGGGGCGCCTGCAGATCACACTCAAGCCCTTGTCCGAACGCACGGATGGCGCCGACCTTGTCATTGGCCGTCTTCAGTCCTCGTTGCATTCGGTCGTGGGACTCCAGACCTATCTGCAGCCTGTGCAGGAGTTGTCGGTCGAAGACCAGGTGAGCAGGGCTCAGTATCAGATGACGGTCTCCAGCCCGGACTCAGCCGCGTTGAATCAGTGGGCGCCTCGCCTGGTCGAGGCCATGCAGGCTTTGCCGCAACTGCGCAACGTGAGCAGCGACGCGCAGAACCAAGGGCCGTCGCTGTCCGTGGTCGTGGACCGTGATGCGGCGGCACGTCTGGGCGTGACCCAGGCATCCATTGACGACGCGTTGTACGACGCTTTCGGGCAGCGGCTGATTTCCACCATTTATACGCAGTCTTCACAATATCGCGTGGTCCTGGAGGCGGATGCGGCGCTCATTGCCAGCGGTCCTTCGGCCTTGCAGCAGCTATACGTGCCCACGGGCGGTGGTGGCGTGACGCCCTTGGCTACCGTGGTGCATCTGCAGCCGGGTGTGACGCCCTTGGCCGAACAGCGGTTGAACCAGTTTCCGGCGGTCACGGTCTCTTTCAATCTGGCGCCTGGCATCGCGCTCTCGGATGCGGTGCAGGCGGTGGGAGATGCTCGGGCGAGCCTGCATGTTCCAGATTCCATCGATACGCAGTTTCAGGGTGCAGCGAGGGCTTTCGAGGTGTCTCTGTCGAGCACGCTGTGGCTGCTGCTGGCGGCCGTGGTCACGATGTATATCGTGCTGGGTGTACTCTACGAGAGCACCATTCACCCGATTACCATTCTGTCCACGCTGCCGTCTGCGGCGATCGGGGCCTTGCTGGCACTTTGGCTCGCAGGGTCGGAGCTGGACATGATCGGCGTGATCGGCATCATTTTGCTCATTGGGATCGTGAAAAAAAATGCGATTCTCATGATCGACTTCGCGCTGGAAGCCCAGCGTGATCGGGGTCTGGGCCCACAAGCGGCCATTCATGAGGCTGCGCTGCTGCGTTTCCGCCCCATTCTCATGACCACGCTGGCGGCGTTTTTCAGCGCCATTCCGCTGATGCTGGCTTCCGGATCGGGGGCTGAACTGCGCCAACCCCTGGGCCTGGCCATGGTGGGAGGGCTGCTCTGCAGCCAGCTCCTGACCCTGTTTACCACGCCCGTGATCTATCTCATGTTCGAGCGCCTGGCGCACTGGCGTCGGGCACGTCCGTCATGAGGTTCTTTGCCCTATTCCTGCACCGACCCGTGGGGACCAGTCTGCTGTGTCTGGCCATGGTGCTGTCAGGGGTTCTGGCGCTGCGATTTCTGGCCGTGGCGCCGCTGCCGCAGGTTGATTTCCCCATGATTTCGGTGTCGGCCTCGCTGGCCGGTGCAAGCCCGGAAACCATGGCCTCCAGCGTCGCCATGCCGCTGGAACAGTCGCTGGGTGCAATTGCAGGCGTGAGCAGCATGAGTTCGCGCAGCAGCGAGGGACAGACCACGATCTCGCTGATGTTCAATCTGGATCGCGACATCAATAGCGCGGCACGCGACGTGCAGGCCGCCATCAACGCCGCGCGTCCATTGCTGCCCTCGGGCATGCGAAACAACCCCACGTATCGCAAGGTGAATTCGGCGTCTTCGCCCGTCATGACGCTCGCCCTGACGTCCGATACCCGAACTCAGGGCGAGCTCTACGACCTTGCGTCCACGGTCCTGGCGCAGAAGCTGTCGCAGGTCAGCGGGGTGGGACAGGTGACGGTGGGTGGCAGCTCCTTGCCTGCCGTGCGTGTACAGCTCGATCCTCGCGCACTGGAATCCATGGGGGTGTCGTTGGATCGCGTGCGACAGGTGCTGCAGGATGCCAACACCTTCAAGCCTGCCGGCATGGTTGAAGAATCGGCGACCCAATGGCAGATCCGTTCCGGTGCGCAGCTGCGCAAGGCGGCCGATTATGCCCCGCTCGTCGTGGCCTGGAAGGATGGCCGCCCCATCCGCCTGAGCGACATCGCCCGGGTGCAGGATTCGGTGGAAGACACCAATCAGGTGGGCTATTTCAACGACAGGCGGGCCGTCCTGCTCATCGTTCGCCGTCAGGCGGGTGCCAACATCATCGACACGGTCAACGAGATTCGCGCGCTCCTGCCCACGTTTCAGTCGCTGCTGCCCGCCCAAGTGAATCTGACGATCGCCCAGGACCGCACTCCCAGCATCCGTGCGTCCTTGCGCGAGGCAGAACTCACGCTGGTGCTGTCCGTGGTCCTGGTGGTCGGTGTGGTGCTCGCTTTTCTGGGAAACTGGCGCGCGGCGCTCATCCCTGCCATTGCGGTACCGGCTTCGCTCATCAGCACGTTCAGCCTGATGTGGTGGTTCGGTTTTACGCTGGATACGATTTCGCTCATGGCGCTCATCGTGGCCACCGGTTTCGTGGTGGACGACGCCATCGTGGTGCTGGAGAACATCATGCGCCACGTGGAGCGTGGGATGCGTCCCGCGCGGGCCGCCCTGCGGGGAGCCACCGAGGTGGGCTTTACGGTGGTGGCAATGAGCGTGTCGCTCATTGCCGTGTTCATCCCGCTGTGGCTGGTGGGAGGGCTGGTTGGACGCTTGTTCAAAGAGTTTGCAGTCACCTTGTCGGTGGCCATTGGTGTGTCCTTGCTCATCTCGGTCACTCTCACCCCCGTGATGGCGGCCCGGTTCCTAAAGCTGCAGCCACCCCTGGAGCCTCGGCCGCGCGGCCTTTTCATGCAGGGATTGCACCGATCAGGGGCGTGCGTCATGCGCGGCTATCAACGCTCCTTGAGGTGGTCGCTGGACCATTCTCGCGTGGTGTTGTTGTTGCTGCTTGCGACCGTGGGGCTGAATGTTTATCTGTACGCCAGCATCCCCAAGGGGTTCTTTCCGCAGCAGGATACGGGGCAGCTCATAGGCTTCTTCCGGGTCGATACGGGGACATCGTTTGACGAGACTCAGGCGCGGCTGAACGCTTTTCGCAAAGTGCTGTTGTCCGACCCCGCCGTGGAGACGGTCACGGCCTACGCCGGCGGGCGTGGTGGGAGTAATTCAAGCTTCATTCAGATCCAGCTCAAGCCCTTGTCCGAGCGCGGTGTCAGCGCAAATCAGGTGGTGGATCGCCTGCGGCCCAAGTTTGCGCATACTCCGGGTGCACGCATGTTCCTGGTGCCGCAACAGGACATTTTCGTGGGGCATTCGTCCCGATCCGGCTCGTATTCCTACGAAATCATGGGCAGCGATCTGGCCTTGCTCAAGCTGTGGCTGCCCCGTGTACGCAATGCACTGGCGGCCTTGCCAGAATTGGTGGACGTCGATGACGATGTAGAAGATCGGGGACGCCAGGTAGGGCTCGAGGTTGATCGGGACGCGGCCCGGCGGCTGGGCGTCCAGATGTCCGATCTGGCGGCCGTTCTCAATAATGCCTTCAGTCAACGTCAGGTTGCCGTGTTGTATGGCGCCTTGAACCAGTATCACGTGGTCATGGCGCTGCAGCCGCAGTATGCACAGGACGTGCATTCTCTGCAATCCTTGCATGTCGTGACCAGCAGTGGCCAGAAGGTGCCATTGATGGCTTTTACGCGCCTGACCGAAGGGACGGCGCCCAACTCCGTGAATCACGACGGCCTGCTCGCGGCCGATTCGGTCGATTTTGGCCTGGCGCCCGGCGTATCTCTGGATCAGGCCCTGCAGGCCATCAACCAGGCCATGGCCCGCATCGATCTGCCTACCCGGGACCTCCAGGCGGGACTGGATCAGAGCGGCAGCATGATGCGCAGTGCCGTGGCCCAGCAGCCCTGGATGCTGGTGGCGGCCCTGGTGGCCATGTACCTGGTGCTGGGGATGCTCTACGAGAGCACCATTCATCCCATTACGATTTTGTCGACCTTGCCGTCGGCGGGTGTCGGGGCGTTGCTGGCGATGCGCATGGTGGGGATGGAGTTCACGCTCATTGCGCTGATCGGGGTGTTTCTGCTCATCGGCATCGTCAAGAAAAATGCCATCATGATGGTCGATTTTGCACTGCAGGCCCAACGCCGTGACAGCCTGAGCCCGCGCGACGCGATCTATCAGGCTTGCATGGCGCGCTTTCGTCCTATTTTGATGACCACTCTATCGGCCATGTTGGGCGCTTTGCCTCTTTTGCTGGCCACGGGGGCAGGCGTCGAGATGCGGCGCCCCCTGGGCCTGACGATCTTTGGCGGGCTGCTGGTGAGCCAGATACTCACGCTGTACACCACACCGGTGGTGTACCTTGCACTGGATCGCCTGCGGCATCGCACACGTGGTGCACGACTGGAAACGTCGCGGGGAACTGCGGGATGAGGACACATCAGTGGACGCAAGCATGACGACGAAGGACCAGAGGCTTTCTTTTTGCGGGCGCTCTTTCTGGCTGGCATGCGGCCTGTGCCTGTGCGTCAGTGCCTGCACGGTGGGGCCCGATTACCATCGGCCGGCGCAGAGTGTGGGAACTGCCTATGCGCAGGCTCCGGCAGGCAGCTGGCAGGTAGCCCAGCCGCAGATGGTCGTGCAAAGCGAGTGGTGGAAGGCCTTGGGCGATCCGGAACTGGACCATTTGATGACTCGGATGCCTGCCGGAAACCTGGATCTCGCACAGTCCGAGGCACAGTATCGACAGGCTCAGGCCGCCTTGGGCGCTTCGCGCTCAGCCCTGTTTCCGGTGGTCGGTGCCTCGTCTTCGGTAAAGCGTGCAGGGCAGGGGCTGGCGGCCCCCGGAAACCCGGCCAATACGTATGATGTGTCGGCGGCTGTGACTTGGGAAGCTGACCTTTGGGGTCGCGTGCGGCGCGGCATTGAGGCGTCCCGTGCCGGTGTGCAGGCGAGCGAGGCCGACCTGGCGGCAATGCGCCTGAGCTTGCAGTCTACGCTGGCGCAGTCCTACATGGCGGTGCGGTCCAGCGAGATGCAGGACGCGCTCCTGGAGCGTACCTTGCAGGCGTACCAGCAGGCGCTCACCATGACGCGCCATCGGCTGGCGGCAGGGGTGGCCACGCCGGCGGACGTCGCGGCGGCGTCTGCCCAGCTGGATCAGGCACGCGTGCAGCGCATCCGGCTGGGCTGGCAACGGGCACAGCAGATCCACGCGGTTGCCGTGTTGCTGGGGCAGGTGCCTTCGGGTTTTCAATGGCCGGCGGGGCGGGGCTTGCCGCCGGTTCCTCAGGTGCCCGCAGGCGTACCTTCCGCCTTATTGCAGCACCGCCCCGACATTGCGGGGGCCGAACGGCGGGTTGCGCAGGCCAATGCACAGATTGGGGTGGCCCAGTCGGCCTGGTTCCCGGACCTGACTTTGAGTGCTCAGGGTGGCTACAGTGCCGGTGCGTTCGCGTCCTGGATCACCGCTCCGGCGCAGTTCTGGACTTTGGGCCCTGCGCTGGCCCTGACCTTGTTTGACGGTGGAGCACGCAGTGCGGCGGTCGAGCAGGCGCGGGCTGCCTACGATGTGCAAGCGGCCGCCTATCGCAAGACGGTCCTGGATGCGTTGCGGGAAGTCGAAGACGCCCTGGTCCAATCACACGACATGGTCGACGAGCAGGCCGCGCAGGATCGCGCCCTGGCGGCTGCGCGCGAAACCTTGCGCCAAGTGACCAATCAGTACCAGTCGGGGCTCGTGGATTACCTGAGCGTCGTGCAGGCCCAGACCGCTGCCTTGAGCGCAGAGCAGAATTCGGTGAGCCTGCAGGCGCAGCGTCTGGATGCCGCCGTGCAACTGGTCGTGGCACTGGGCGGCGGCTGGCCTGGGCTGAATACCGGCAGCGTGGCACCCGGAACATCGGCGCCACGCTGATCCGAGATCGTTCAATCTTCGAGCAGAGCTCCACGCAGCGCGGCGATGCCATGGGCGCCGTGCAGTCGGGCAGTTTCCAGTGTGGCAGTCGATTGGCCGCCAATGGCGAAGACAGGACGGTGCGCCTGATTGGCCAGCGTCTGGAAGGCGTCCCAGCCCAGAGGTGCATCGTGTGGATGGGAGGCCGTGGGCAGCACGTGACCCAACACCACGAAGTCAGCCTGCAGCTGCCGTGCACAGTCGATGTCCTGAGCCTGATGCGCCGACACGCCCAACCACCCAGGCGGGCGTGTGTCCTCCTGCAAAATACGCTGTGCATCGGCCGCACGCAATTGGATGCCATCCGCCTGTGGCCACCATGCGCGAGGGTGGACGCTATTGATGAGACAGCGGGCATCGTGTTGGCGGCACAACGTGAGTGTGGCTACAAAGGCCTGGTGCAACGAGTCCGCATCACCCTGCCAGGTGGGTTCACGAAACTGCACCAGCCTCAGGCCACGCATCAGCTCCTGGCGCAATTCGCCCAGCCATGTCTCGAGATGCTCCGGGCCGCCGATTTGGCTGATGCGGTAGCACTTGGGCAGGCGCAGCCAACGTAGCGGCGGGGTGGCCGCCGGCAGTAACGATCCCCCACCGGGTGCGATGGGGTGTTCGGATTCGTCCAGGCGGATGTCCCAGGGGTCCACCCAGTCCAGCGCCTGGTTCTCGCGCCCGTGGGGTTCTCCTGTCCAGGCCGTCACCTGACAGAAGGCGAGCTCAACGACAGTTTTGGGATATTCGTGCACGTGCACGACCCAGGGGTAGATGTGCGTCGCGTGGATGCCCAGCTCTTCGTCGAGCTCGCGCACCAGCGCCTGTTCGACGGTTTCGCCCGCCTCGATCTTGCCGCCGGGGAATTCCCACCAGCCTGGCCAGGCCTTGCCCTCGGGGCGCTGGCCCAGCAGCAGGCGGCCGCGCTGGTCCAGGATGAGGCCGGCGGCCACACGAATATACGGTTTAGACATGGCGTGCCGTCCAGTCACGGGCAAATTGCCGTGCGACCCGCCCAGAGCGTGAGCCTCGTTCCAAGGCCCATTGCAGCGCCTCGATGCGGGCCGCATCGAGCTGCGGTGCAGGGCATCCCTGAACGGTCAGCCAATGCTGCACGATGTCGAGGTAATCGTCTTGCCCGAAAGGGTAGAACGAGAGCCACAGCCCGAAACGTTCAGAGAGCGAGATTTTTTCTTCAACGGTCTCGCCCGGGTGGATTTCGCCGTCTGCCTGGTGTTCTGCCTGCAGGTTCTCGTGCATGTATTCGGGCATGAGGTGCCGGCGATTCGAGGTCGCGTAGATCAGCAGGTTCTCACCGGGTGAGGCCACTGAACCGTCCAGCGCGGATTTCAGGGCCTTGTAGCCCGCCTCGCCTTCTTCGAACGACAGGTCGTCGCAGAAGATGATGAAGCGCTCGGGGCGGTTCGCGATCAGATCGGTGATCTGGCCCAGGTCACCCAGGTCGGATTTGTCGATTTCGATGAGCCTGAGCCCGCGCTGCGCATGAGCATCCAGCATGGCGCGTACCAGTGAACTCTTGCCCGTGCCGCGCGCACCGGTCATGAGCACGTTGTTCGCCGGTTTGCCGTTGAGGAACGCCAACGTGTTGCGTTCGATGACGGCCTTTTGGCGTTCGATGTGTTGCAGGTCCCGCAGATGGATAGGGGTCGTGTGGTGCACTGCATCGAGCCAGCCGCGATCGCCGCGCCGTTGCCAGCGGAAGGCGTAGGCCGTCCAGTCGATCGGTGGGGGAGCAGGAGGCAGCCAGGCTTCGATCTGTGCCAGGACCGACAGTGCTCGGTCCATCAATTGCTGCATTTCGGCATGGGCAGCCACAAGGTTCTCCTGAATATGACACGGAAAGTATAATCTGGGTCTTTGCGGCCGCGTTGGGCGGGCGCCCACCAGTATCCGGGTCCGTCTTGAACTTTTCCGAACTGTTCGCTCCCATTGTTGCCGACATGCAGGCCGTCGACGCGGTCATCCGCGCCCGCCTGGATTCCGACGTCGTCCTGATTCGCACCATTGGTGATTACATCGTAGGAGCTGGCGGCAAGCGCATGCGTCCGGCCATGGTGTTGCTGGTTGCCAATGCCCTGGGGTATCACGGGGTCAATCACCATAAGTTGGCTGCGGTGGTTGAATTCATTCACACGGCCACGCTACTGCACGACGACGTAGTGGATGAGTCCGACATGCGCCGGGGGCGCGAGACGGCCAACGCTGTTTTTGGCAATGCGGCCAGCGTGCTGGTGGGCGATTATCTTTACTCGCGCTCGTTCGAGATGATGGTAGAGACGGATTCCATGGCCTCCATGGCCGTCCTGTCATCGGCCACCACCGTGATTGCCGAAGGCGAAGTCCTGCAGCTGCTCAACGTGCACGACCCGGACGTCTCACTGGACCGCTATCTGCAGGTGGTGCGCTACAAGACAGCCAAGCTCTTCGAGGCGGCCGCCCAGGTCGGGGCCATTATTTCAGGTGCGGCTCCTGCGCTGGTCACGGCGGCCGCAGATTACGGGCGCCATGTGGGGACGGCCTTCCAGCTGATTGATGATGTGCTGGACTACAGTGGCGACGTACAGGCATTGGGCAAGAACGTGGGCGATGATCTGCGTGAAGGCAAGCCCACGCTGCCCTTGATCCGCGTGCTGGACGTGGGCTCGGCCGAACAAAAAGCCTTGATCCGCGGTGCCATCGAAACCGGCAATGCCGATTTTGACGCAGTGGCGCGCGCCATTCATGCGACCGATGCGCTTGACTACACCCGCCAGGCGGCGCGTGCCGAGGCCGATCGTGCGCGCGAGTCTCTGGCCGCGTTCCCGAATTCCGAATATCGAGAAACTCTGCTAAAATTCTGTGCTTTCGCGGTCGAGCGTGATCGTTGAAAGTTCCCGTGGCCCGCTTGCAGCGCAGTTCTTCGCAAGCAGCCAATCGCACCGTCGGGGTGTAGCTCAGCCTGGTAGAGTACTACGTTCGGGACGTAGGAGTCGCATGTTCGAATCATGTCACCCCGACCATCTTCTTTCTCTTGTCTCCCCTTGTAAATCAACGCTCTAGGCGATATCTCGCATAAGAGCCGGGCTGGCTCTACCCCATTAATCGGGGGATGGGCACTCATCAAACACGGTTGATCACACCGTTCCAATCGCATTGCGCCAAGACTCACAGGCGGTAATTCTCGAAATTCCTGAAGCCATAGGCCAGCACCTTGGTCGGACTTTGCTCGAACTGACCGATCAGTGCCACGTACCGATGCAGCCGTTCTTTCCGCAGGACGGCTGGCTTCCAGTGTTGGCGGCGCATCAGACTCAATAGCCTCCGGCTCACCTCGTAGCCGCCAAACACCAGCCGGCCTATCGTTTGCCGGTGCCATGCGCAGAGTTGGCGCTGCAGGATCGTGAGCTCCCAGCTTGCCCCCACCTTCAGAGTCGTGAATCCCCCGGAATTCCAGAACGCCGCTTACGAAATGGCAGATTTTCAGTACATTTGGTACTATTTTGTTTCACTATGCAGAAAATCTGTCTTTTAACTTAAAGAAAATCACCTATGCGACGCTCGACGAAGACCCATCGATCAGTACCCCGGATTGTAACTGCCACCTGTGCCTGTGTTCTGGTAACTGCGCTAGCAGGTTGCGCAACAGAGCAGTCTCAGGCGCTACAAGTTCCGACCGTCGCCTCGGCGGGGACTGCATACCAGGGAGTGCGCAGCCCCATCTCGGTTGGAAAATTCGACAATCGCAGCGATTTCCTGCGTGGAGTCTTTTCGGACGGAGTTGATCGTCTGGGGAATCAGGCAAAGACCATTCTGGTTAGTGACCTGCAGCGTACGGGCCGTTTCCGCGTTCTAGACAGGGAGAATCTTTCCGCCATCGGGCAAGAGGCTCAGTTCAACAAGAAAAATGCGCAAATCCAGGGTGCGCGTTACGTCGTAACCGGTGATGTGACCGCGTTCGGACGCAAGGTCACGGGGGACCATCAGCTTTTCGGCATCCTGGGTCGTGGGAAAAAACAGGTTGCTTACGCCAAAGTCGACCTCAATGTGGTCGATGCTTCAACGTCCGAGGTTGTCTACTCGACTTCAGGCGCGGGCGAGTACAGCTTGTCGAACCGCGAAATCATCGGCTTTGGCGGCTCCGCAGGCTACGACTCGACGTTGAACGGGAAAGTTCTGGATCTGGCCATTCGCGAGGCCGTCAATCGGTTGGTTGAGGGTATCCAAAGCGGTGCCTGGCAACCACAAGCGAACTGAGGAAGTTATCGATGAAAGCAACTCTGCTACTTCGCCATGTCCGTGCTGTGGCCACGGTGGCGACGAGCCTCGCACTAGGCGCGTGTGCTCACCAGCCACAGATGTATAGCTGGGACAGTTACCAGCCGGCTGTCTATTCCTATCTGCAGGCGGATGGCGATCCATCCGAACAGATCCAATCCATGGAGAAAAACATAGAGACTGCCCGCGCTGCGAATAAGCCTCTGCCGCCAGGCTTCCATGCACAACTGGGGATGCTGTATTTGCAATCGGGGAAGAGTTCCGACGCAGTCGAGCAGCTCCAGAAGGAGAAGACAGAATTCCCTGAGGCCACGACATACATGGATTTTCTGCTGAAACGTAAGGGAGCCGATACGGATCAAGGACACGATCCACAATCGTCGCTCACACGAGAACCTGCCCACACCTTGGCACCCATCGGCAAGCCTCAAGCCAATACAAAGGAGTCATCATGAAAGCACTCGTATGTCGCTTCATGCACGCTACTGCCTTGGTGACGACTCTGGCGCTGGTTGGCTGCGCTGCCAACCAGCAGCAGGTGGATTACACGGCATTTCGCGAAAGCCATCCCGCTTCCATCCTGGTTTTGCCGCCGCTCAATGAAACGCTTGAGGTTCAAGCGTCAAACGCGGTACTTGCACAGGCGACCTATCCGCTAGCCGAATCCGGCTATTACGTGATTCCGGCAGCCGTCATGGCCGAAACCTTCCATCAGAACGGGCTCACCACACCAGCTGATATTCAGAATGTCCCGGCGAAGAAACTCCGCGATATCTTCGGGGCGGATGCGGCTCTTTACATGACTGTCACGAGTTATGGGTCCAGCTACGCGGTCTTCGCCAGCACGGCAAAGGTAGCAATCGATGCTACCTTGGTGGACTTGCGATCAGGGGCGCAGCTTTGGTCGGGACGCAAGGAACTGGCAGAGAGCAGCAATAGCGGCGGTGGAGGAATCATTGGCATGCTTGTCAGCGCTGTCGTAAGCCAGATCGCGAACACGCTTTCGGACCGAAGCTTCCGAATCGCCGGTGGTGCAAACACTCTGTTGCTCTCGGCTGGGCAACCCAACGGCCTGCTTTACGGGCCTCGTTCGCCCAAATATCAGTCGCAATAGCGAAAGGATTCTGGATACCCCAGGATCCGAGCATGCCGCCCGCCATGCGGGCGGCACTTAACGGCGCATGCTTGGAGACCGATACCATTCCATCGATGTGCTCACCGGGCGCAGCAGAATCACGGTCTTGCCGCCTTTGACCTCATGGTAGTGTGTTCCAAAGCCTAACCACGCCCCCACCAGAGGCCGGTCGTGGCGGTAAACGACCCATCCTCTTCGAATTTCAAGGCTGATTGCACTTCTTCCGGTGCCTCGCATTGCAGGATGCGGATGACTTCGACCTGCTTTGGCGGGGTGCGCATCCTTGTCACCCACGGCTGGAACTCCAGCCGAGTGGGCCAGGATTCGTGTGCGATGCCCGCGAAACCAGCGGCCGCCAGTAGCCGCGCCCATTCGGAGGGGGAGCGATCACGGAGGTGAGATGGGTCCCGCAGCAGTTCCATGGTCTGCAGGTGGGTGTCCACCAGAGGGTTTTCGTCTCCTTGGAGGTCGATAATCAGGATGAGCCCACCCGGCTTCAGCACACGACGCATCTCGATAAGCGCGGCGGGCAGGTTTTCCCAGTGGTGCGCGCTGTAGCGAGTTGCGACGATGTCGAACTGAGCTGTCTTGAAGGGCAGTCGCTCGGCCACTGCCATGCTCGTGTTGACGTTGCGCAGCGCCCGGTCTGCAGCGGCCTTCTTCACGGTGTCCAGCATGCCAGGCAGAGGGTCGGTAGCCGTTACGTGCTTCACCCACGGGGCCAACGCAAAACTCAGGTGCCCGGCGCCGCAGCCGACGTCCAGTAGTTGTTTTTCGGCATGGCCGGGGAGCTCCTGGATGATTTCTTGTGCACGCAGCAGGTCAGGGCCCGAGGAATGCACCCGGCTATGCAGATAGGCTTCGGCCTGAGGGTCGAACTGCGTCTGGATTTTCTGCTGATGTGATTTCGCTTCCATTGCGGGTCCTTCCTGAAGGATCGATGGGACTCACACAATAAGTCTGCAGCTATCCTGGTACAAGTTGTCTGATCATCCTAGTATTAAAAGTACCTCTAGGCGGGGGTTGTCGAAGGCGCGGGGGGTGTTCGGCTACGCGTCCGCACGGGCAATGTGATGCACACCAGGCACGCGAAGATGAGTGCGACACCCGTCCATCCCAGTGGAGGGAGCCGTTCGCCTACGATGACGGCGGCGAGCACAGCCGCGACGACTGGCTCCAGAAGAGTGATCGTGGTGGCGGTGCTGGCAGCGATGCGGGCCAGTCCATAGCCAAAGCAGACGTAGCCCAGGAACATTGGCACCGAGGCCATGTAGATGCCCACAGCGGCGTTGGTCCACGAGGCCAGGAATGGTGCGCCCGTTGCAAACAGGACCGGCATCAGCAGCAGGCCGCCGATGCCGAAGATCGCGCCCATTGCTGCTCGCGATGGGATATGGCGCTGCATCAGGCGACGAGCCGCCCAGGAATACAGCGCGTAGGTGAAGCCTGCAAGCAGGCCCAGCGCCACGCCAACGATGATTGATGGTGCAGCAGAGGCCGCGCTGTGGATGCTGCTTTCTGCGATGCAGAGCAAGGCCATGCCGATCAATCCGAGGCCGGCCCCAATGGTCCATCGGGCCGTGACGCGCAGGCCATCCATGACCATTTCGATCACAGCCGATAGCAGGGGTGCGGAGCCGATGGAAATCACTGTGCCGACTGTCACGCCGGCCAGGCGCATCGAACCGTAGAACGCCAGCGGGTAAATGGCGACGGCCAGTGCGCCCAACAGGAGCCAGCGCCATTGCAGGTGCAGCGCAGCCGCATTGCGGGCAATCGCTCTGATGGCAATGGATGCCTGGAGCAGGCCGCCCACGCCCATGGCAGCCGCACCAATCGCGGCTGAGCTGACTCCGGGGGCGAATGTGGCGGAAACGCCGGTCGTGCCCCAGATTACCGAGGCCACCACGACGCTGGCAACTCCGAGCAGATGCTCTTTGGGTGAGGCTGTCATGCCGCCTCCAGCATTGAGGCGGCGATGTGCTTGGCCCGGATGACGCAATCTGCATTGCCTTCGAGGCCGGCGCGGACCACAGCGCCCTCCAGCAGGAACGCCAGATGCTGGGCGAGCTGTTCGGTGCGTTCCACCTCGCCCGGCATCAACTCGGTCAGGTGCTTGTTCAGGAGGGCTTCGACTTCTTCTTTGTGAGTGCGCACCGCTTCGCGGCCGGAGTCCCCAACGGGTAGCTCGGCCGCTGCGTTTAGCAACCCGCAGCCGCGAAACCCGCGCTCATGGGCATGTTCGGCGTGGTCGGCGTACGCCTCGAACACCGACAAGACCCGCTCGGCCGGCCCCTTCGCCTGGCGCACGCGGGCCTCGTAGAGCGACAGCCATTCAGCGTGCCGGGTTTGCAGGTATTCCGAGACCAGCTCGGCCTTGGAGGTGAAGTTGTTATAGAGGCTTTTCTTGGCGACGCCCGCCTTTTTGACGATGGCATCAATACCAGTGGCCGCAATGCCATCGTTGTAGAACAGGATGGCGGCAGCATTCAGCAGCCGATCGTGGGCGCTCTCTTTCCTGTTGAGCTCGGTCGGGGCCATCTGGCTTTCCTGTGTTTTGTAGGTAGGTCATTCTACCTACTTTTCGCATCGTGCGGGGTCACCGGGGATGCACCATCCACTAAAGCAAATCGCAGCAACATCAAGGTCAGCATCCCCAAGCGTAAGCGGCGGCGCTCGAAGCCGCCGAAACGCGCACGACTTCTACCTTGCGTGTGCGGCCGTTCGATGCATGAGGCTCGCGTTTCACCCAGCCGTCGCGTCAAGCCAGATGACCTGGCCGCGGCCGATTTCGCCCAGTCGCGCCGTCAATGCGGCGGCCGCGTCTTCGGCCAGCGTAAACACGAACACCACGTGCTCACCATGCTGCACCTGCTGCAACAGGCCTCCGGCAGCATCGATCTCGCGGCGGACCGTTCCCTCAAGTGCATATGACGCCGAACAGCGCAGGGCTGTCATGCGCACCAGAGGAATCTTGGTTGCGTTCTTGAGGGCTTGCGCCACGCAGTCCGTATACGCTCGGACCAGCCCGCCGGCACCCAGCTTGATGCCGCCGAAATGGCGCACGACGGTTGCGAGCACGCCTTCCAGGTCTTGATGACGCAGGACTTCCAGCATGGGTCGCCCCGCCGTGCCTGAAGGCTCCCCATCGTCGACGGCTGCGGACTGTCCGCCCGCAAGCAATGCCCAACAGACGTGGGTCGCCGCGGGATGCGCCACCCGCAGTGATGCCACGACCACTTGTGCCGCAGCGCGGTCGGCGATCGGTTGAACGCAGCCCAGGAAGCGGCTTTTCTTGATGATCAGTTCGCTATGAACTGCGGACGTGATGCTCTGCGCCACAGGGGATGCCAGCTGAAAATCACCATTGTAAGGAAGCGTCCCGTCAGTGATTCAATGTGCCAAAGGTCTCATTGAGCCAGTCGTGCATCATCCGGTACGAGCGGGCCGCAGCCTTGGCGTCAAAGCGGCAATTGCCCGTCTTGGCGGTGGCCTCGGTCTCGGTGAAACAGTGCACGGCGTGACCGATTTCCACGAACTGCCAGTCGGCCGGATCCTGGTGCATTTCTTCGGTAAACTTGGGTGCGTCCGGCATGGTGGCGGTATCGTCGGCCCCATTGATTGCCAGTACCCGCGCCTTGATGTTGCGCGCAAGCGCCGGGTCGTCGGTGCTCAGATCACCGTGGAAGGACACCACGGCCTTGACGTCCGACCCGCTGCGGGCCAGATCCAGCACCACCGCGCCGCCAAAGCAGAAGCCGATCGCAGCCAGCCGTGCGGGATCGATGGGCGCCTGCGCTGCCTGTCCCTTGAGCTGCGCGTACGCGGCAGCAATGCGGGCCCGCATCAGGGGCCGGTCAGCATACAGCGGCTTGACCGCTGCTTGTGCCTCGGCGGTGTTCGTCGGGCGCACGTGCTCGCCATACATGTCGGCCAGCAGGATGACGTAATCCTTGCCGGCGATGCGTTCGGCCTTGGCAATGGCGAGATCGTTCACGCCTGTCCAGTTGGGCACCATCACCAGCCCCGGGCGCTTGGCCTGCGAGGCATTGTCATAGACCAGAACACCCTTGAAATGGGTGCCGTTCAAAGTCCAGGTTACAGGTTCTTGAATCATGTGTGCAGAGGCCGGCGCTGCGATCAGTACGGCGAGCAGGACCAGCAGGGCGCGGACGAATCGCATGACAAGCCTTCCAGAAGGTTTTTCAATAGCCTAGATCCGCGTCCGGCCTTCTGCAAGCAGACTGCTGCCCTGTCCTATTCCTCCACAAACGCATTTTGCCGGCGTTTGCGGATTGCCGGAAGGACCACCATCAGCAGCAGCCCGGCGGCTGCGACCAGCAGACCAGCCGAGATAGGGCGCGATACGAAAACGCTCCAGTCGCCGCGCGACAGCAGCAGGGCGCGGCGCAGGTTCTCTTCCATCATGGGGCCAAGGATCAGCGCCAGCAGCAGCGGTGCGGCTTCCATTTCCAGACGGTTGAAAACGTAGCCGATGACGCCGAACCAGCCCAGCATCCAGATGTCCCAGGTGCTGTTGCTGAGTGAATAGGCACCAATGGCGCAGAACAGCACGATGGCGGGAAACAGCCAGCGATAGGGCAGGGTCAGCAGGCGCACCCAGGCGCCGATCAGCGGCAGATTCAGGACGATCAGGATGGCGTTGCCGATCCACATCGAGGCGATCAGCCCCCAGAACAGGTCAGGATTCGAGGTCATGACCTGAGGCCCCGGCTGGATGTTGTGGATGATCATGGCGCCCACCATCAGCGCCATCACACTGTTGGGCGGCAGGCCCAGCGTCAGCAAGGGGATGAAGGCGGTTTGCGATCCGGAATTATTGGCCGATTCGGGCCCGGCGACGCCTCGAATGTTGCCTTCGCCGAAGGGGACCTCGCCGGGCTTCATCTTGATTTTCTTTTCAGTCGTATACGAAGCAAACGACGACAGCACGGCGCCGCCCCCCGGTAGGATGCCCAGCAGCGAGCCGATGAGCGTCCCCCGAAAGATCGCGGGGGTCATGAGCTTCCAGTCTTTGCGGGATGGGTAAAGGCTGGAGAGCTTCACCTTGAAGATTTCGCGTTTCTGGTCGTTTTGCGACAGGTTGGCCATGATCTCGCCATAGCCGAACAGTCCCATGGCGATGACCACGAAGTCGATGCCGTTGGATAGCTCACTGATGCCGAAGCTGTAGCGTTGCATGCCTGAATTGACGTCGGTTCCCATCATGCCCAGCAGTAGCCCCAGCACGATCATGCCCAAGGCCTTGAGCACCGATCCGGATGCCAGGATGATGGAGCCGATCAGGCCCAGCATGATGAGCGAAAAATACTCTGCAGGGCCGAACTTGAAGGCAAGTTCGGTCAGCGGTACGGCAAAGGCGGCGATGACGACGGTGCCGAAGCATCCCGCGACGAACGAGCCGATGGCGGCGGCCGACAGGGCCGGCCCTGCGCGGCCCTTGCGGGCCATCTGGTAGCCATCCAGCACTGTGACGACCGATGAGATCTCGCCGGGCAGGTTGACCAGGATCGAGGTCGTCGACCCGCCGTAGGCCGCGCCGTAGTAGATGCCGGCCAGCATGATGAGGGCGGTCGTGGGGTCCAGGGCAAAGGTGCTGGGGAGCAGGATCGCAATGGTGGCTGTGGGCCCCAGGCCAGGCAGAATACCGATCAGCGTGCCCAGCAGGCAACCGATGAAGGCATAGGCCAGATTCTGCAGCGTGAGCGCTACGCTGAAGCCCAGCGCCAGATGTTCGAATACTTCCATGGGTGGGAGTCCTGTCCGGTGGGGCTAGAGGCTGGGCAGAGCAGAAAACTGCATCTTCAGCGCGAATACGAAGACCAGCCAGCTGGCGGCCGACAGCACGACGGCGAGGATCAGCGTTTCTCGTCGGCGGGATTCCGGGCTTGCCAAGGTGGCCACGGCAATGATGAGCAGGGTCGCGATGATGAAGCCCAGCGGCGGAATGTGCAGGGCGGGCCAGCCCGAAATGGCCAGGCCAAACAGCGCGTTGGCCAGCGTGACGAAAATGACGGCCCGAAAGGCCCAGGGCTTGGTGCGTCCGCCGTCTGGCGCGGCGATCGAAAGCGCGCGAATGCACAGAACTGCGCCGATGGCGGCGAGCAGAACGCTGCATAGCAGGGGGAAGTAACCCGGGCCCATGTGGGCACTGGTCCCCATGCGGTAGCTGAGGGCGCCCCACCCGAATAGGGCGCCCAGCACCACGAAGATGGCGCCGGCGTAAAAATCCTTCTGGCTCTTGATGTGCATGGGCTGTTCAGTCCGGTGCGGCCTGGACTGTGCTGCAGAAGTTCAGGTCGTTTTCAGTTTCTTTCTGAACGGATGTTACCAGCCCCTCTTGAATCCTTCCGAATCTGCCAGGCCCTATAGAGGTGAGGAATCGTGAAAGGCGGTGAAGTCGATGATCTCCGCGCCGTCCTCCCCGAGGTGGACCATGTTGCGATATTGCTGGTTCCAGCGGATTTCTTCGGGCTGCCAGCGATGGCGCGCCAGCATGGGCTGTGACGTCGCTTCATCCACCCCTTCGATGATCAGAATAAGCGACGAGTCGATGGCGGTCAGCGCTTCGGAACTCATGTCGTGCAGCGGGCTTTGTTCGTCGATGACATGCATCACGCTCCAGCCAAGAGATAGCTCGGGATGGATGTCAGACACCAGCTTGAGCGCGATGGCACGGTAGACCTTGACCCCTTCGGTTGAGGTATCCATGCGCATCAGGAAGAGCCTGGCTGTCGCCTTGAGAATCACGTCCTGGCGTTCGTTGGCCACTCGCATGACCAGTGTCGGCACGCCGTTGACCGGGTGCACGACGGCGTGCTGCGCGAAAAGGAACCGAGCGCGGGGTCTGGAAAAGCGCGCGAAGGTCAGGCCCGTGAGCAGAGCCACCGAACTGATGCCAGAGAACATCTCGACGGCAGACACGATGTGTCCGTAGAGGGTCTGTGGATGCATTTCGCCGTAGCCTACCGTGGCCAGCGTCTCGACGCTGAAGAAAAAGGCGTCGGAGAAACTGTGGGACGTCAGCTTGGTGATGGCGCTGCCATCCACCCAGTAGAGGGTGCCAAAGCATAGGTTGAGCAGCAGGAACAGAAGGCCTGCACTAATGAAGAAGGTGGGCCAGGAGGCGGATATCGCGTGGTGGTAGAGGTCGTTCCAGAATCGCCGGTTGGCAAGCCCCTTGATGATGAACTGGCGCTGGCCGAAGTGGAAGGTGCGCTGGCGAAACGCCTGGATGCTTGCCGAAGATATCCCTGTCATGTCCGTCTCTGCTGTGGGGCCTTCCCTTCCCGTGCCACGACCGGCTGCTGATACCGATGTCGCGTTGGGTATCACGATAGGCGGCGAATGTGGCGCAAGCGTGGAGAATTCTGAAGACAAAGTAACGGTCGGAAAAACATCTGAACGTGAGCCTGCGAGCAGGTTCTAATACGTATCATGAAAACATTTCTTCTGCGTCGTCTCGGCCAGATCATCGTGTCGCTGGCCGCTGTGTCCGCTCTGGCGGGCTGTGCCGTGTATGCGCCTGCGCCACCGGCCTACTATGACAGCGATGGCGTCGTCTATGCGGCGCCTGCGCCAGTCTATGTGGGCCCACCCGTCTATCTGAATTTTGGCTGGTGGGGCGGGCGCGGTTATGGCCGTGGCTGGCATCACGGCCGTCGCTGGTAAGTCAGTTGCGGGAAGGGCGCAACAGCCGCAGGCTGTTGCCTACGACCAGCAGGCTTGCGCCCATGTCGGCAAAGACAGCCAGCCACAGCGTGCCCAGGCCGGCCAGGGTCAGGGCCAGGATCGCAAGCTTGAGCCCTAGCGCGATGGCAATGTTCTGAATCAGGACCCGGCGGGTGGCCCGCGACAGGCGGATGAACCACGGGATCTTGCGCAGATCGTCGTCCATGAGGGCCACGTCGGCCGTTTCTATCGCGGCATCCGTTCCCATGGCACCCATGGCGAAGCCTATATTGGCGCGTGCCAGTGCTGGAGCGTCGTTGATGCCGTCGCCCACCATGCCCACGGTCGCCCCGGTTTCAGCCAGGCGTCGCACGGCCTGCAGCTTATCGTCTGGCAGCAAGTTCCCCTCGGCCCGGGTGATGCCGACTTGTTCGGCGATTGCGGCCACCGTATGGGGGTTGTCGCCCGAGAGCATGGCGACCTGGACGCCCAGGTCGCGTAATTCGCGGATTGCTTCGGCGCTCTCCGGTTTGACGGCATCGGCCACGGCGTACAGCGCGAGGACGGTCCGAGTGTCCGATAGCAGAACGACGGTGCGGCCCTGTTCCTCGAGGCGAGCCAGCTTGGCTTCCAGTTCTGGCGAACACAGCCCGCGCTCGTGAATCAACCGGTGGTTGCCTAGTAGATATGTCTGGCCTTCGATTCCTCCCTGGACCCCTCGGCCGGCCAGTGCCTCGAATTGAGTGGGAGAAATGGTCACTGGCGGCAAGGCCAGGCCTTGCACGATGGCTTGCGAGACCGGGTGGCTTGAGGTCGCTGCCAGAGTGTTGGCAAGCTCCGCGCAGCGGCCGGCATCCAACGTGCCCAACGGTTCGCCCTCTGTGAGCGTCGGTTGGCCGCGCGTGATGGTTCCGGTTTTGTCCAGTGCCAGCCAGCGCAGCTTGTGGCCTTGCTCGAGGTGGATGCCCCCCTTGATGAGAATGCCGTGGCGGGCGGCAGCGGCCAGCCCGCTGACGATGGAGACAGGCGTAGAGATAACCAAGGCGCAGGGGCAGGCAATCACGAGAAGCACCAGCGCCTTGTAGATCCATTCTTGCCAGCCGCCCAATCCGGCGAGTGGCGGCACCACGGCGATGAGCACGGCCAGCGCCACGACCAGAGGTGTGTACACGCGGGCAAACTGGTCCACCAGTCGTTGCGTGGGGGCGCGAGAGGTCTGTGCGGTTTCAATCGACTGGATGATGCGAGCCAAGGTCGATCGACTTGCCGCCGAAGAGACCTGGTAATCCAGGGTCCCTGTCGTGTTGATGGTTCCAGCGTAGACGGGATCGCCTTGCGCCTTGTCTACCGGCAAGCTTTCTCCGGTAATGGGAGATTGGTCTACGGTTGAGGTGCCGGACGATACGACACCATCGAGTGCGATGCGCTCACCGGGGCGGACCTGCACGATGGCCCCGACCGATACCGCGCCAGCGGCGATTTCAGCCCATTGGCCGTCGGCCTGCCGGACGCGCGCCTGGTCGGGTGCGAGCTTCATCAGGCTTTCGACGGCGTGACGTGCACGGTCCAGAGAGTGTTCTTCGATGCGTTCTGCCAGCGTGTACAGCACCATCACCATGGCGCCCTCGGCCCACTGCCCGAGAATCAGCGCGCCGGTGACGGCAATGCTCATGAGTGCGTTGATTTCGAGCCGCCCGTGGCGGATGGCGACCCAGCCTTCGCGGTAGGTGCCCAGGCCGCAAGCCATGACGGCCGCGATGGCCAGTGCGGCCGGCACGAACCAGGGGGCGCCCAGCCAGTGTGCGATTTCGGCCACGACAGCGGCCGCAGCTGACAGCGCCAGTACGGGCCAGCCCATGGGTGCTGCATGGGCGTGTTCGTGTACTTCGCCGTGGGCATGCTCTGTGCTGCAGCAGGAAGTACAACACGCGGAATGAGTTTCGGTCGACATGGCAGGTTTCCGGAATGCGTCTTATGATGGAGTACACACCCTGAAGTCACTATAGGGTCAACTGCGGATCAACTGTGGGGACGACTGTGGGACGAAACCCAATCATTCCCTCTGAGGTTTGTGATGAAAATCGGTGAATTGGCCCGTGCGGCCCGGTGTTCCGTCGAGACGATCCGCTTTTACGAAAAGGCGGGGCTTCTGCCTGAGCCGGCCCGTACCGAAGGCAACTATCGCCAGTATGGTCAGGCACATCAGGACAGGCTGCGGTTCATTCGCAATTGCCGCAATCTGGATATGACCCACGATGAGATCCGTGCCTTGTTGGCGATGGTGGACAATCCGGCACAGGATTGCGGCACCATCAACCATCTGCTGGACGAACACATCGCGCACGTAGACGTGCGCTTGCGCGAGCTCCGCGACCTGCGAGGCGAGCTGCTGCGCTTACGCGATCAATGCCGGATTGAACAGCCCGTCGATACGTGCGGCATCGTGCGTGGCTTGTCTCATATGGAGACGGTGGCGACGCCGGTACACGCCTCTCATTTGGGTTGAGGGTGCGGCGGCTGCACGCAAAGCCAAAAATCGCAGTATCGTTGCGCAGTTCCGCAAGGACGACGCGGGGGCTGCGTGTCGGCTCCTGGCACTTTCATGACTCCGTTGACGACTCGGTACTCCCATGATCAAGATCAATGAGCACTATCACAAGCTGCAGGCCAGCTATCTGTTTGCCAACATCAACAAGCGCGTGCGCGAGTTTCAGGCGGCGCACCCCGAGCGCGAGCTGGTCTGGCTGGGGATTGGCGATGTCACTCAACCTTTGCCCAATGCGTGCATCACGGCGTTTCATAAGGCGGTCGATGAACTGGCCGATGCCCGCACGTTTCGCGGCTATGGCCCGGAGCAGGGCTACGCCTTCCTGCGTGAGGCCATCGCCAAAGGCGATTTCGCAGCTCGCGGTGCCGACATCCAGCCCGATGAAATCTTTGTGAGCGACGGCGCCAAATGCGACGTGGGCAATATCCAAGAGTTGTTTGCCAGTGATATTCGCGTGGCGATCTCCGATCCCGTCTACCCCGTTTACGTGGATACCAACGTGATGGCGGGTCGTACTGGCGAGGCCAGGGACGGACGTTATCCGGGGCTCACTTATCTGGATTGCACGCCCGAGAACGGCTATGCGCCGCAGTTGCCTGATGGCCCTGTCGATCTGATTTATCTGTGTTCGCCCAATAATCCGACGGGTGCGACGCTCAGCCGTGAGCAGCTTCAGGCGTGGGTAGACTACGCCCGAGAAAACCGTGCCCTGATCCTGTTTGACGCCGCCTACGAGGCCTTCATTCGCGACGACAGCCTGGTGCATTCCATCTACGAGATCCCGGGCGCGCAGGATGTCGCCATCGAATTTCGCAGCTTCTCCAAGACGGCAGGCTTCACGGGCGTGCGCTGCGCCTACGCGGTGGTGCCCAAGCGCTGCATGGCTTATACCGCTGCGGGTGCGCCCGTGTCGGTGCGTGACCTCTGGACCCGTCGCCACACGACGAAGTTCAACGGGGTGTCATACCCCGTGCAACGCGCTGCCGAGGCGGTCTACAGCGCTGAGGGACAGCGCGAGGTGCGCACGCTCATCGATTACTACCTGAGGAATGCCGCGTATGTCCGCGAGGCCCTCCAGCGCATGGGCCTGGCCTGCGTAGGGGGTGACAATTCCCCCTACATCTGGGTGCAGTCTGATCGAGATTCATGGGCTTTCTTTGATTACCTCCTGAACGAGGCGGGCGTGGTATGCACGCCAGGCGCCGGGTTTGGGCGGTGCGGTGAGCACCATATTCGCATCAGTGCATTCAACAGCTTCGAGAACATCCAGAAGGCCATGCAGCGCATTGCCGATGTCCTGCAGGCCTGAGTCCTGCATTCTTTGCCCATCGAGGATTTTTCATGCCCATGTCCGCCGGTTTTCGCGAGCGCCTTTTTCCGTTGTTGCCTGATCTGGCGGCTCATTTCGGTACACCGTTTCACGTCTATGACGAGGCAGGCATTCGTCAGACTGGTGCCTTGCTGAAACAGGCGTTTGCCGACGTGCCTGGATTTCGCGAGTACTACGCCGTCAAGGCACTGCCCAATCCAGCCATTTTGCGCATCATGCGTGACATGGGTTTTGGCTTCGATTGCAGTTCGGTGGCCGAGCTGGTGCTGGCTCGTCAGGTGGGGGGGCAGGGTGAAGACATCATGTTCACCTCGAACAACACGGCGGCCGACGAGTTCTCGGCCGCCTTGGCCGAAGGCGGCTGCATCCTCAATCTGGACGATATCAGTCTGATCGACAAGGTGCCGCAGCTGCCCGACCTGGTGTGCTTTCGCTATAACCCCGGTCCCAACCGGACTGGCAACAGCATCATCGGAGTCCCCGAAGACGCCAAATATGGGGTGTCTCATGCGCAGATTCTGCAGGCTTTCCAGGCGGTTCAGACGCGGGGGGTGACGCGCTTTGGTCTGCATACGATGCTGGCTTCGAACGAACGCAATGCTGACTACATGATCCAGACGGTCGAGATGCTGCTCGAACTCATCGCCTGGGTCGGTCAAGAGCTGTCCATCCGCTTCGAATTCATCAATATCGGTGGCGGGCTGGGCATTCCGTATCGACCGGAAGATTCAGCCTTTGATGTGCAGAAGCTGGGCGACGCCACGGCGCTGCACCTGCAACGTTTTTCACAGCTCCACGGTTACCAGCCCAAGGTGTACATGGAAAGCGGGCGCTACGTGACGGGGCCGCACGGGGTACTGGTGACTACCGCCATCAATCGCAAGGACATCTATCGCACCTATGTGGGCGTGGACGCCAGCATGTCGGCGCTGATGCGCCCCGGTATGTATGGCGCCTATCACCATATCGACGTACTGGGGAAGACCCACGGCACGCAGGACGAAGTCGTGGATGTCGTCGGGTCTCTGTGCGAGAACAACGACAAATTCGCCATTCAGCGCAGTCTGCCCAAGGTCGCGGATGGCGATCTGCTGGTCATCCAGGACACGGGCGCTCACGGCCAGGCCATGGGTTTCAATTACAACGGCCGGCTGTGGCCCAAAGAACTGTTGTTGCGCGAGAACGGCCAGGTGGAGTTGATTCGTCGCGCGCAGACGCTGGATGATTATTTTGCAACGCTGACGTTCGCGCCCGAGGTTTTCCAGCCTCGGCGATAAGGCCGCGCCTGTTTGGTGGCGTGTCCTGTCCTGTTCGGTACTTGCCCCAGCCGCGCAGGGCACTACACCGGGTCGAAGTGCGTCATGACATCCAGTACCGGCAGGTCGGCCATGACACGCGTGCGGGCTTCTACGGCAATGGCGTGGCCTTGCTCGATGGTGAGCTGGCCATCCATTTCGATGTCGACTTCGACCCAGACCATGTCACCCATCTTGCGGGTGCGCAGGTCGTGGATGCCCCGAACCCCTGGAGTGCCCAGGATGCGCTCGCGGATGGCCTGTTCCGTGTCGCTGTCCACTGCGCGGTCGACGAGGTCGTTGAAGGCCTGCCAGGAAAATTTCCAGCCCATGCGCATGACCATGAGCCCGACCACCAGGGCGGCCAACGGGTCGGCCAGCCTGAGGCCCGCCAGGTTGCTGGCGATGCCGATGGCGACGACCAGAGAAGAAGCGGCGTCTGAGCGCGCATGCCAGGCATTGGCCACCAGCATGGTGGAACGCACCCGGCGTGCGACGGATAACAGGTATCGAAACAGGCCTTCTTTGGCGACCAATGCCAGCAGCGCCATGTACAGTGCGATCTGATGCACGGTAGGAATCAGGCTTGGGTTTTCCAGACGTCGGAAGCTGCCCCACAGCATGCCCAGGCCCACGATCAGGAGCAGCGCTCCTACGCCCAGCGTGGCGGCGGTTTCGAACCGCAGATGACCGTAAGGGTGATCCGCATCGGGTGCCTTGCCGCTATGCTTGTTGGCAAACAGCACCACCGCGTCGGAGATCAGATCCGACAAGGAGTGTATGGCATCTGCGATCAGCGCCTGTGAATGCGCGAACAGGCCGATCACCATCTGGGCGGCCGTCAGCAGCAGGTTGACCCAGACGCTGACCCAGGTGCTGCGTTGGGCCGCCGCGTGACGCTCGGGGGAGTCACTCGATGGAAAGCCCGGAGGAACGGGGGAATGGACAGGGGGCATGCACGCAGTATACGGGCTGAGGTCACCCGCCTGTGCAGTACACTCAAAACCTTGTCGGTGAGAGAGGTTTTGCAGCGCAATGCGGATTCGGTGGTCCAGTGGCCTTGCCCGTTTATGGCGATTCTTGCCGACCCTGCCGTGGCATTGGCTTTTTGCGATTCTGGTCTCGGTCGATGGGTATTTGTTCCTCGACCCCGCCCTGCAGACGCTGCGAGGGCACGGCATTCTTGAAACACTTCGGGCACTGGATGGCGAGCACATCGCCAGTTTTGTCCAAACCGGCGGCATCCCCGAAATCTCGCGCCTGATGCTGGGGATCGGCGTTCAGGTCATGGCTGTAGGCCTCTTCATGCGGGCCCGGCTTGCCTGGGCCATGAGCCTGCTGTTGCTGGCTATCGTCAGCACCTTTTCCTTGTGGCGTGGACAGGGGCATGTGGGCCTGCTTGTCTACACGGTGGTGCTGGTCGCACTGCTGGTGGCGTACTGGCGCCACTTTGATCGGTCCAGCCTGACCGCTGGCAGCCTGTTTGCCGTCATCAGCGTGGGCTCGCTGCTGGTGTATGCCGTGTTCGGGGTGATGTATTTGGGCGATGAATTCACGCCCCCCGTCAAAGACCCGATCACGGCGTTCTACTTTGCCATCGTGTCCATGTCCACGGTGGGGTATGGCGACATCACCCCCCACACGGCAACCGCACGGTTGTTTACGGCTTCCATCATCATCATGGGGATCACGGTTTTTGCGACGTCCATAGGCGCAATTGCCGGGCCCCTCATCGGAGGAAATCTGCGGCGCCTGATGCGTGCGCGGATCTCACATGCCATGCGAAAGAACCACATCATCATCGCCGGGGTGAGCCCCCTGGCGCAAAGCGTGTATGCCGCGTTGCGGCAACGGGGCCACGAAGTGACCGTGATCGTCCCTACAGACGACACGACTCCTTATCCTGCAGATGCAGACGTGCTGGTGGGCGATGCGTCGGATGCCGATGTGTTGCGTCGGGCGGGTGCGGGGCAGGCACGCTATGTCCTGGCCCTGCGCCTGGATGATTCTGAAAACGCCTTCATCGTGATGGCGGGGCGTGAAGTGGCGGGGACGGACACCAAGCTGGTCGCATTGGCGAATTCATCCGTGCACCTGGCCAAGATCCGGCGCGTGAACCCCGACATTGTGATTTCGCCGCAAATGCTGGGCAGCGAAATCCTGGCGCGCACCCTGAGCGGCGAACCCATCGATGAGGCCCTCATCACGCAGTTGCTGTTTGGTGAGAAGACGCCCGAGAGCGCTGCGTGATTACTCTTTGCCCGGGCCTTTCTCAGTGGGATAGCTGGCAAATTTGACGTTCTGCAGCACCCCGTTGATGCACTCCCCTGGCAGGCCCGTGACGTTCAACTGACGGAGCCTATCTGCTGGATTACGATTTTGTCCTGAACCCTGTCGAGGAATCGTGATGCGTGCTTTTACGTTCAACAGCCAGCCTGCACGGGTGATATTCGGCGACGGTGCGCTGGCGAACCTTCCTGACGAACTGGCCCGCCTGGAGGTGAAGAAGGTGCTGGTGCTGTCCACGCGACCGCAGCAGCTTGCGGCCCAGAGTATCGCCGATCAGATCGGGGCGCGTGCAGCAGGGGTGTTTGCGGGCGCGGTCATGCACGTCCCGATCGAGTCCGCCCAGAAGGCAGTCACGCAGGCGCGCCACCTGCAAGCAGATTGCCTGCTCGCCGTAGGGGGCGGTTCCACCACGGGCCTTGCCAAGGCGATGGCCTTGCAGATCGACTTGCCTATCGTGGCGATTCCCACCACCTATGCGGGCTCCAAGATGACGCCGATCTTTGGCATCACTGAAGCTGGGCTCAAAAAAGTTCCGGTGTCAAGCGTTCTGTGAAAACAGCCTGATGGCTGGAAGTCTATATGGGACGCGGGGTTAGCTCTATCCTGGGCCGCTTTGCGGGGCTGCGGCGTTGTGGGCTAGGAGCCACATAAGAGCGTCGCGGTAGAAAGCCGGAGCGTGCTGCATCAGGGACGATTGCCAGCAGACGGTGTCCGCGTTTGGTCATCATAGCCCCATCGGTCGCCGCCGGCCAGAACGAAGAACGCGCAGTCTTGGGCTGCGCGTTCGAGAGATGACCACTAGCGGAAACCGGCATCTTCAGCTTGGCTTCGGCGGCGCGGCCTTGTCCGCGCCTCGCTTCCTGAATCCCCGATCCTCCGCCATGAACGGTTCGAGCATGTGCGGGATCAGGGTCGCCGCATCGACTGCTTCGCCGTAGGTCTGCGCGTGCAGCGCGGCGTAGTGGTCGAGATCGGCTTTCATGCTGGCCGGGCAGGCAAAGGTCAGCTTCGTGGATTCCGTTTTCGGCAGCGGCCCCAGCCGCAGCTTGCGCGTCGTCATCGTGAAGTCCCCCTGTTGAAGAAAAGCGGCTGGTACGGCCGCAGCACCAGATCGCGGTTGACGATGATGCGAACCGGCAGGCCCGGTCGTTCGGTCAGCGTCGGCTGGATGTTCATGTTGCGCCGGGTCATCTCTTGGCCGACCTGATTGACGCTGTCCTGGGCGCTGTCGCGTCCGGCGATGATGATGCGGTTGCCGTCCTGCCGATTCTCCGGTGCGGCCAGCTCGGCACCGACACCCAGCAGCGTCGTCAGCGCCGCCCCGGCGAAGATGCGGCCCCAGTGATAGTCCACGTCGTCTTCCAGCCCGGCATAACCAGCCGGGTCGGTGCCGGCCAGGTTGTCGAGCGTGAGCGAGGACGTATCCGGCAGGATGATTCGGTTCCACACCACCTGCACGCGGCTCTGCCCGTAGCTGACCTGACTGTTGTATTTGCCCAGGATGCGCGAACCCTGCGGGATCAGCAGGAACTTGCCGGTGGCCGTGTCATAGACCGGCTCCGTCACCGTGGCGATCACGTCGCCCGGCAGATCGGACTTGATGCCCGTCACCAAGGCAAGCTACAGAAGATCATTGACGCTGAACTTGGACTACTCGGCACTTCCGCACGCGATCTCCTAAGTGCGGGCCGACACCTTGGAAGGCAGCTCGTTCTGTTTCTTGATGGCTACAATGAGTGTCCGGAAGCCTATGTGTTCAATCGCAAGATCGCACTGTCGCAGCTTGTGTCCTTTATCCATAGTGGCAGCCTTAGCTTTCGCCACAGTCCAGGACGTGATTTTGGTGATGCCCTAAAAAGGGCATGGAATGAAGCAACCACGCATAGCGAGTTCTACGTCCTTCTTGGAATCACTAGGCTCACGAAGCAAGCATCATGGGCAGCGCCATATGTATTGAATCTTCTTGAGCGATTGAAGAGCTTGCCTTACCACCTTCAGCTAGCCACGATGGACTTTTGTGTCCATTTGAGAGACGTAGATGATGGCGTCAAGGAAAAGATGATTGCGGCGCTTGAGGACTCTATTGACAAACTCGGCGTGTTCATGAACTCCATGATCCTCGATGCGCTGAAGGGTTTGGGCGGACTAGACGCCGAGGAAGATAACTACAGAACGGTGGTCTTAAATGAGATCGAAAGAGTGTTCTCCGAGCCGAGCCCGCAGGCCGACACGGAAGCATGGAGTATCTTTTCGCGACAATTTGATCACCCGTATGACAGCATCTATTGGGACGAGGTCCACAATCTCGCTGGCGATCAGAAGCGGCAGTTCCTCTTCAAGGCACTCAAAGGGGCGAGCACCGAGTATGTTTCGTTTGTCGGCATTCTGATTCGTCAGCTCGCAGACTTCGGTGACCCCGCAGTTTCTGAGGCTATTGAGCCATGGCTTAGGTTGCCAGCCAAACGGTCGGTCATGCCACAAGATGCGGTCGAGGCATTTTTCGCAGCGCACGAAGCGATGGGAATTTTGAGCCTTCCACTTCCTACAGCTCCGGCATCGCCTGTCGATGTCGATGAAACTATGCGAGCCTGTATTGGCTTCCGCCACAATGACATGATCCAGCGTGCGAACCTCCACCAGCGTCAGAGCCTTTTTCAGCCGCTGCGTCAGCACCTTGTCGGCACTGCTTGGCTCGGGATTCCCGCTCTGATGGTTATGCGAAAGGATCACCGCCGCCGCATTGAGCCGCAACGCCTCCTTGACCACTTCGCGCGGATACACCAAGGCACTGTCGATGGTGCCGTGGAACATCTCCCGGTACTCGATCAGCCGGTGGCGCGTATCCAGAAACAGCACCGCAAAGACTTCATGCTCGAAGCCTGCCAGCTTGTTGCGCAGGTACTCTTTGACCAGCGCCGGCGAAGTGAACTCTGCACCACACTGCATCTTCAGCTCAATGGCCTGGCGTGCCGCTTCAAGAATTTGATCCACCGATGCCGGCAGGTAGCGCCCCTGGGCGTCACGCACCAACAAAGCGTCATCGAACGAGGAAAAGGACAGTTGCGACATGATCGTGCTCCGGTTGCTCGGGCGGAATTGCCCGGAACAGCAAGACCGCCTACACCCCACTTAGCCATACACCCGCCGTTGGCAAGTGCGCAGCACGCGCAGGCCCGGATCAACGATCCAGGCCGAAGGCGTCAGGGATCAGTGCCGAATGGCTGTGATTCGGCACGAAGCACGGGGCGCAGCCCGCGAGCCCGACGGCGGTACGCCGGGACGCACAACTATGGCTTATCGTCCTTGAGGGACAGCGTGCCGCGAGATTCAAGCAGACGCCGCGTGTTCTCCAGTTCCTTTTGCAGCAGTTCGGCATCCGGCAACACCGTCCGGTAGTTCGCCGCCATCACCTTGGTCGGCAAACCATCCAACGCATACCGCGCCAGGGCATGGCCCTTGTCGGCACACAGGATCAGGCCCACCGGCGGGTTCTCGTCCGGGTAAGCCCAATGCTCCTTGGCATAGTTGCAGTACATGTGCATCTGCCCCACATCGGCATGGGTCAAGCTGCACAGCTTCAGGTCGATGATGACCAGACAGCGTAGCTTGCGATGGAAGAACAGCAGATCGACCCGATACCAGGTCTGGTCGATGCGCAGCCGACGTTGCCGCCCGACGAAGGTGAAGCCCTCGCCCAGTTCCAGCAGAAAGTCTTCCAGCCGCTGGATCAAGGCCGCTTCCAGGTCGGATTCCGAATACTCGTCCTTGAGGTCGAGGAACTCCAGCACATACGGGTCTTTGATCGCATCATTGGGCGTGACAGCATCCTCGGGCTTGGCCACGGAGCCCTTGAGCAGCGTCGCAGCCTTGTCCTTGGACAAGGCCGTGCGTTCATAGAACTGGCTGCCGATCTGCCGGTCGAGTTGGCGCACGCTCCAGCCGCCGCGCAGCGCCTCGGTCTCGTAGAACTGGCGAGCATGGTCATCCTTGACCGACAACAACCGAACATAGGCCGACCACGGCAAGGTGAAGGCCTGGGCCAGTTCGGCGAGATCGAATTTCCGAGACACCGTCTCGGAATTCTCGATGGGCAGTCCTTCACCAGATTTCCGAGACAGTGTCTCGGAAATTGCCTCAAGGGGGTAAGCGGCGAAAAAGCGCCGCATGTTCTCCAGGTTGTCCGGGCTGAACCCGCGCCCGAATCGCGCCGTCAGATCGGCGGACAACCTCGCCATCAACTGCTCGCCGTAACCGGCCCGTCGTCTGCCTTTTTGCTCGGCTTCGACGATCCGGCGGCCAATCTCCCAATAGCTGGCCGTCATCAGCGCATTGACGCTGCGTGCCGCTGCCTGACGCGCCGCATCCAGCAGCGCCACGATGCCACCGTGGATGCCGGCATAGCCAGCCGGTAAGGCGGCGGGCTTCCGCGTTGCCACAGGTGTCTTCCTTGTCATGCTGTTGCCTCCATAGAACGGGATGCCCCGGTAATCGCCAGCCGCCGATTCGCCACCAGCTCGGCCGCATCCCGCACTGGCTTGTCCTCGGTATGAACATAGTGCATAAACATCGCCACGGTCTTGTGACCTGTGAGCTTCATGCCCACCTTGGTCGGCACGCCCGAGTTGGCTATGTCGGTGGTCGCCCGGTGGCGGATGCCATGCGTGCCGACGTGCGGCACACCAGCGGCCTTGAGCACGCGCGTCCAGCCGCCGTAGTGCTCACCGTGGGTCAAGTGCCGAGTTGGATCGTTGGGCGACGGCAGGACGTAGGGGCAGCCTTCCCGACGTGGCGCAGTGGACAGCAGCCGATAGGCTTCCTCGCTCATGGGTTTGGAAATGCCGCCGGTCTTGCTGTCGGGCCAGACGACGCGGCGCTTTTCCAGATCAATCCAATCCCACTCCAACGGGCAGATTTCGGAGCGACGGGCGGCGAACTCGAATTGCAGGCGAATCGCCAGCGGGATGACGTAGTTCTCCAGTCCCTCGGCTTCCAGATGCTCTAGGTGACGGAAGATCCGCACCAGCTCGTCATCCACGATGAGCCGGGTTTCCTTGCCGGGCGGGTACATCGGGACGTGGCGGCACGGATTCGTGCCGTCCGGGCGTAGCCCCCACACTTCGGCCAGGTTGAACATCTTGCGCAGCACGCCGAAAGTGCGATTGGCCTCGGCCTGCTTGTAGGCCAGCTTCTTCATCAACGCGGCCACGTCTGGGCGCTGCACGTCCTGCACCTTCATCCGCCCCATGATCGGGATGATGCAGCGGTCGATCACGCCCTGATAGCCGCGTTGCGTGCTGGGCTTGTTGCGCTGCTTGGGGTAAGCGATTGATAAACCTGCTGTATCGAGGCTTGGCGTAGTCCAGCGAATTGCGGTACTGGAGTCATCGTGAAACAAAAAAACGGGCCGCGATCCGCGTGTGCTGCCCAAGACGGTGATCTATGACCCTGCGCTCACGCTGGGTCTGCCGGTGGCCGTGAGCATCACTAGCGGCATGAATGCCATCGCCCATGCCGAGGTCCATACCGTGGTGTTGCCGCAGGCGTTGGCGTTCAACGCCCCGGCAGTACCCGAGGCCATGCATCGCATCGAGCGTGCCCTGGGCGTGCAGGGAAGCAAGAGCGCGCCGGCCGCGGTGTTCGATCTGGCGCGCGATCATGATGCGCCGACGGCTCTGCGCGACATTGGCATGAAGGCCGCCGACCTCGACCGTGCAGCCGACATCGCCGTGCAGAACCCGTACTGGAATCCTCGACTCATCGGGCAGGCCGAGCGAGGGGCCATTCGCGAGCTGCTCCAGGCCGCCTACGAGGGGCGCAGGCCCGACTGATGTCGTGTAGAGCAGGGGCGCGCGACTCTCGCCGCCCTGGTATCAGTGAATCCGCATCCCCGGTTCAGCACCGGGCCAGGGTTCCAGCACGTAGATGCCAGGTTGTGCTTTCTCGTCCGCGTGGCTGGCCGCGAGCACCATGCCTTCCGAGACTCCGAAGCGCATCTTGCGCGGTGCCAGGTTGGCCACCAGAACCGTGAGCTTTCCTTTCAGGTCTTCTGGCTTGTAGGCTGACTTGATGCCGGAGAACACCTGTCGCAGACGGCCTTCTCCCACGTCCAGGGAAAGCCGCAGCAGCTTGCTGGAGCCTTCGACTTCGGTGCAGTCCACGATGCGCGCGATGCGCAGGTCGATTTTGGCGAAGTCATCGATCTGGATGGTGTCGGCAATGGCTTCGCCACCGGGCAGAGCGGCCGCTGGCGCTTCGGGTGGCTCGAACAGCGCTTCGAGTTGGGCTGGGTCCACGCGTTGCATCAGGTGTTTGAATGCTGCAATACGACTGGGCAGCGTGTCGGCGTCCGCCCAGCGGTAGGGGTGGGCGTATCCGAAGAGCTCGCGTGCCACGCGGTCGGTCAGTGCCGGGAGGACCGGCGCCAGCATGACTGAAAGGGCTTGAAAGCCCGCCAGTGCCCGCGAGCAGATGTCTTGCAAGGCCGCCTTCTGGCCCGCGTCGGCCTGTGCCAGCCCTTTGGCCAGTACCCACGGCTGTGCAGTGTCAAAGGCCTGGTTGATGCGGTCTGCCTGGGCCATGATGCGGCGGATGGCACGCCCATACTCCCGGCACTCGAAGTCGGCCTGCACCTGGTCGGACAAGGTGCGCAGCTCGGCGCGCAGCGCTTGCGTGTCGCCCACGTAGCCCAGTTGCCCATCGAAGTGGCGCGTGATGAAGTTGGCCGCGCGGCTGGCGATGTTGACGTATTTGCCGATGAGATCGCTATTGACCCGGGCGATGAAGTCGTCGGGATTGAAATCCACGTCCTCTACGTGGCCATTGAGCTTGGCCGCGATGTAGTAGCGCAGCCATTCGGCATCCATGCCGATGTCCAGGTAGCGCAGCGGCGAGATGCCGGTACCGCGGCTTTTGGACATTTTTTCGCCGCTGACGGTGATGAAGCCATGCACGTGCAGCAGGTCGGGCACTTTGCGCCCCGAAAACTTCAGCATGGCGGGCCAGAACAGTGCATGAAAATACACGATGTCCTTGCCGATGAAGTGCACCTGTTCAGTGGTGCTGTCGGGCGCGAGCAGAGCGTCGAAATCCAGCCCTTGCTCTTTGCAGTAGGCCTTCAGCGACGCCAGGTAGCCGACAGGTGCATCCAGCCATACGTAAAAATATTTGCCAGGAGCGTCCGGGATCGGGATGCCGAAGTAAGGCTCGTCGCGTGAGATGTCCCAGTCGGCCAGATTGGCCTCTGCGCCCTCGGCGGCCCCTAGCCATTCACGCGTCTTGGCCAGCACTTCGGACTGCAGTCGTGCGCTGCCGTCGGCGCGATGGCCATTGGTCCACTCTTGCAGGAAGGTGACGCAGCGCGGATCGGACAATCGGAAGAAGAAGTGTTCGGAGCTGCGCAGCACGGGCCGCGCCTTGGTGATCGTGGAATACGGCTCGATGAGTTCGGTTGGCCGGTACACTGCGCCACAGACTTCGCAAGAATCGCCATACTGGTCTTTGGCATGACAGTGTGGACACTCGCCCTTGATGTAGCGATCGGGCAGGAACATGCCCTTGACCGGGTCGTAGAATTGTTCGATTTCGTGGCGATCGATGAAGCCGGCGGCTTTCAGCGCACGGTAGATGTCTTGCGACAGCGCCACGTTTTCGGGCGTGTCAGTACTGTGCCAGTGATCGAAGCGGATGTGAAAGCCGTTGAGGTACTTGGGCCGTTCGGCGGCGTACCGAGCTACCAAGGCTTGAGGCGTGATGCCTTCGGACTCTGCCTTGAGCATGATGGGCGCGCCGTGCGCGTCGTCTGCCCCCACGAAGTGCACAGTGTGTCCTGCCATGCGCATCGCTCGCACCCAGGTGTCCGCCTGGATGTATTCCATGATGTGGCCGATGTGAAAGGAACCGTTGGCGTAAGGAAGGGCAGTAGTGACGAAGATCGTGCGCGACATGAGGGCAGAATAGAACGGACAAAGATGTCTATTCTAGGGGATTTCGCGCATTTCGATGTCGACTACGTCCTGTTTGCGGCTCTTTCCGGCCGGGCCTGGCCAGTGACCAGGCTGGGGCGGTGACGGTGGGCGGCGGCGTTCTTCCCAGTAGGCCTTGACGCCGAATGGCCGCCCTTGCAGGCGTGCCACGATGTACAGCACCCCGATGGCCAATGCCGTCGAGGCCATGAAGATCAAGGCCATGATCATGCCAAAGAAGGCAAGGATCAGGAATAGCGCGGCGCGTAGAGTGTTCTGGATGAGATTCATGAGACTGCAACTCCTGGTGCCGAAAAAATGGGTCTCGCGCGGCAGCGGCGCGGCGTTGTCATGTCCATATCGGGGTCAATCGGCGGAATTCCAAGAGCGATCCGCTAAGCTTATGGTTTCCGAAGAATACGACTGGAACCCACGATGAGCATCACACCTCAGGACGTCCGTACGGTCTTGTCCCGCGTTGTCGACCCTGAAACGCACAAGACGCTGGCGGTAACTGAACCCGAACTGCAGATTGTTGCAGCTGGCGCCGCCTTCAATGTCACTGTAACCCTCGGCTACCCCATATTCAATGGTGGCGAGGCCTTGCGTGCGGCGATCGCCACAGCGCTCGATACGGCTGGCGTGTCGTTGGGGCAGCTGGATTTGCGCATGAAGGTGCGCGCCCACGCGGTGCAGCGGGGGCTGAGGCCCTTGGATTCCGTCCGCAACATCATTGCAGTGGCCTCGGGCAAGGGGGGAGTGGGGAAAAGCACCACCGCGGTCAATCTGGCGCTGGCCCTGCAGGCGCAGGGCGCCAAGGTGGGCCTGCTCGACGCCGATATCTACGGGCCCAGCGTGCCCATCATGCTGGGCTTGTCGGGCAAGCCCAAGAGCGCCGACGGCAAAAGCATGGAGCCTTTGGTGGGCCATGGGCTGCAGGCCAATTCCATTGGTTTCCTGATGGACGACGATGGGCCGGCCATCTGGCGCGGCCCCATGGTCACCCAGGCCCTGACACAGTTGCTTTCACTTACAAACTGGAATGATTTGGACTATCTGATAGTGGACATGCCGCCTGGAACCGGCGATATTGCCCTTACGATGGCGCAGAAAGTACCGCTCACGGGGGCTGTGATCGTCACGACCCCGCAGGATCTGGCGCTCGCAGACGCCCGCAAGGGTCTAGTCATGTTCCAGAAGGTGGATGTCCCGGTGCTGGGGATCGTTGAAAACATGTCGGTGCATATCTGTTCGAATTGCGGGCACGCCGAGCCTATCTTCGGGCAAGATGGGGGCCGTCATCTGGCTGCAAATTATCACTTGCCCTATTTGGGTGCGCTGCCCCTGCAGTTGGATATTCGTGAAGAGACCGATTCGGGGCGCCCGAGCGTCGTGGCCTCGCCCGATGGCAGGGCCGCCCAGCTGTATCACGAGATTGCGCACCAATTGGCCATCCACGTGGCAGGTCAGCCACTGGACGATTCCGGCACGCGACCCAAGGTCGTGGCCCGCAAGTCCTGATGCATTGGAGGGGAGCAGCTATTTTCTGCGGTGCGGCAGTTTGCATGGCGCATGTCGCACTGGCTGCTCCTCCTGAAGTCATCATCGATCCTGGCGGTGCCCCGCCCAAGGTGCTGCAAGATATTACAAAAGCAGTCGGCGCCATCACTCGCCTGACGCAGGACCAGGATGTCCGTGAAGTGGCGCGATTGCGGCGCCGTGCCTGGGACGCGACCCAGGCGGCTTTGCGTACCCAGGGGTATTTCGCCGCGAAAGTCACGCTGGACGTGACCAGCGGCGCTCCGAACGGCGGCGAATTCTGGGACATCACCATCGTGCCGGGCGAGCGTACGCAGGTGCGGCAACTGGGCCTGACCTTCAACGGTGCCATTGCGGCAGCCCCCTACGCGGGGCGTCGCGAGGTGCTCGAACGCGACTGGTTGCTCAAGCCGGGCATGCCGTTCATCAATGACGACTGGAGCAAGGCCAAGACCGATCTGCTCGACGAGGTGTCGGCCGAGGATTTCTATTACGCCCACTTCGATTCCACGCAAGCGCTGGTTGATCCGCAGGCGTCCAGGGCAGACCTCAAGGTGGACGTGAACAGCGGACCTCCGGTGCGTCTGGGCAAGCTCGAAGTCATTGGCTTGAAGCGGGTGCCAGCGTCTCTCATCCGACGTTACGTGCGCTACGACCCGGGAGACCCCTACGATCGGCGTCAGCTGGAAGACTGGCAGCAGGCCTTGCAGTCCACCACGTTCTTCCGCGGGGCCTTCGTCACCCTGGGCGATGGCACTGCCCAGGCGGGGCAGAGCACGTCCGAGGTTCAGGAGTCCCGGCTGGATTCCGCCGCCGCCGGAGGTGAATCCACGCGCTCGCTTCCTGGAGCCGCGCGGGGTGATGCTCCCGTGACCTTGCCCGTGCGGGTGCAGGTCACTGAGGCACCTGCTCGCTATTTCAGTGGTTCTCTGGGGGCTGACAGTGACCATGGGGTCCGTGCCGAGGGCCTGTACCGCCAGAACGTGGTGTTCGGTTTGCCTGTCTGGCTCGAAAGCGGTGCAGGGGTGGACGTGGATCGCCAGCGTGCCTTCTTCGATGTCCATTTGCCGCCCACTCGGGATGGGTACGACGACAGTTTTGGGCTCTTGTATGACCATTCCGACATCCAGGGCGTGGAGAACAGCCGTACGGGGATAGGCTGGAAACGCAGCCAGGAACGCAAGGCGGCAGGCAATAGTCGCGTGGAATATGAAGTTCGCTGGGGTGCACAAATCACCTACGACAAGACGCGGATAGCGGGCGCCTCACATTACGAAGTCCCGAGCTGGGTGGGCACGTGGCAGTGGCTGCGCCGCGATGTTAACTCCAAGTACGATCCGCGCGAAGGCAACCTGGTCTCGGTGGGCGTGGGGGTGGGCACTACCCTGGACACGGGCAAGCCTTTTTACCGCAGCAGCGTTCGCGCGCAGAAGTGGTGGCCGGTGGGGCCGCGTGACGTACTGACCGTGCGCGGTGAAATTGGCAAAATCTGGTCGCAGACGGATCGACTTCCGCAGGATTTTTCGTGGCGGACCGGCGGCGCTCGCAGCATCCGGGGCTATCGCTATCAAAGTATTGGCCTACAGGAAGGCGACGCCATCGTAGGTGCGCCCGTGCTGGGTGTGGCAAGCCTGGAGTACACCCATTATTTCACCGACATTCTGGGGGCCAACGTGTTCGTGGATGCCGGGGATGCGGCGCCTTCCTTCGGACAATTTGACTGGCACGTGGGCTATGGCACCGGTTTGGCGGTGCGCACGCCCGCAGGCCCCTTCTTCGTGGACGTGGCCTGGGCGCAGAAAGATAAGCGCCTGCGATTGCAGTTTTCACTGGGGATCGCGTTTTGAAACCCGGATTCTGGTTCTTGCGACCGTTTTGGCGCGGATTGCGTTTCATTGGGCTATGGGTTCTGCCGCCCGTGGTCTTGGCCTTGGTGCTGATGCTGGGGTTTGCCGTCTGGTGCGTGTCGAGTCAGGTGGGTACTCGCTGGTTGCTGCAGACTGTCGTTGCGCAGTTCAACGGCCAGATTCAAGGGGTCCAGGGGTCGATTGCCAAGGGCCTGCGCGTCGGTGACCTGTCTTTGTCCGTGCCGCAGGCGCAGGTGCATTTGCAAGATTTCGATCTGCAGGTTCTGTGGTCAGCGCTGCGCGAAGGCCGGCTTCAGGTGCGGGATCTTTCTGCGGCGGTGGTTGAAGTACAGCTGAGTGCTCCTTCTGGGGCCGCACCCGGGCCCTTTCAGATGCCGGTATTACCCGTTACGGTGGAGGTGGATCGGCTGGCCGTGGGCCGTTTGGCAGTGCAGCAAGGAGGGCGGCCCTTGCCGGTCGAAGTCCGGGACCTCGCCAGCGCAGTGTCCCTGGATGCAGGGGGTGTCGCGCTGACGCTCCAGAATCTGAAGCTGGTGCATGGCGACACACAGTTCGTGCTGCAGGCGCAGGTCAAGGGATCCCTGGATGATTTGCGCGTTCAGGCCCAGGGCGCTGGCGACGGCATGCGGTTGGACCTGGATGCGCAGGTGTACCCGCAGGAGGCTTTTCCGCTTGGGAAAACCCGGCTGTCCCTGAGTTTGCCGCGCGAGGCCTCGCTGGAACTGGATGTGGACCCTCAGGCGCCAGATGCGACCGGCGCTCGTCTCGTCCAGGCTCAGGTCAATGCCCGCAATCTGAATCCGGGGCCCTGGCTCCCCAAGACCGTGGGGGCGACCTTGCTGAATCTGAGCGGTTCGCTGCAGTTGCAGCTCACCGCCGCGCAGAAGCTGGAAGCGCTGGCCGCTCAGTTGGAGTTGAAAGGGCCCAACCGCTGGAATGGTTCGCCTCTGTCAGGTCACGTGAAGATCGCACGCCTGGGGCGGGATCACGGCGTGCTGTTTGATCCGCAGGCCTCCGCGCTGCTCGACCCCTTGGGCCTCACCGTGTCGGGTCTGGATATCGCGCTGGGTCTTGGGCCCGATCGCGTGGAAGGCCGTGGGGATCTGTCGGCCGCGGCCAGTCACCTGACGCTGCAGGCACGTGTGCCGCGCTTGAAGGCTCTATGGCCTGGGCTGCCGGGCGGAGGCTCGCTGGCGCTGGAGACTCAAGGGTCTTTGCCCCGGCACAGTGCAGAACTCAAGCTGGAATACGTGCCCGAGGATGCCAAGGCGCAGGTGCCGGGTCAGGCGCCGGTTCGGCTGAACCTGGCCCTGGCCGGAGGGTGGTCAGCCGACCAAGGCTGGCGAGGCCAGCTCAGCCGGGTGGACGTGCAACATGCGGGACTTGTCATCCGCAGCGGGGGGACGATTCCTCTGGAGGTCAGCCCGACAGGGGCCTGGACATTAGGGCGCGCATCGCTGGGCGTCACCTTGGACGGGCAGTCTTTGCTGCAGGTGGAGAACGTGGCGTCCAGTGGCTCGGCCGGGCAATGGGCGACGCAGGGCGTGGTGCCCTCGCTGGTCATTACGCCCGATCGTCTCCTGAAGATTCAAAAGTGGCTGGGACAGACCGGCGTCGGGACGGGGGGCGTGCGCACCTCTCTATCCGAGCGGGCGCGGCGCAGCCGCCTGGAGACCCGCCTGGAGTGGAAACTGGCGTTCAAGGGCGCCTTGACGGGCGACGTCCGCCTGGTGCGCACAGCGGGTGATCTCACGGTTCCTGCGGATGTGCCCGTCACCTTGGGGTTGCAGGCGGCGAGCCTGGAACTTGCGATTCGGCCTGCCGGAGCCGGCACCAGCATGGCCCGCGCCGATCTGCAGATCCATACCGCTAAATTGGGTAGTCTTCAGGTTTTGGCAGACACGCCGCTTCACACCACGGCGACAGGCCGTGTGTTTTTGCAGCCTCGTGACGTCAAGCATGTGCAGATCCGGGCCGACTCGGACGACCTTGCGTGGGTCAATCTGTTGCTGGACGAGTCGATTGAAGTGGGTGGCACTGTGCATGCCGACGTGCGCGGGCAGAGCAGCCCGGATGGCCATTGGGTTTTTTCCGGGCCGGTGACGGGGCAGAATCTGAGCATTCTGAGCGTGGATCAAGGAGTGCGCCTGTTGCAGGGGACCCTGCGAGCCCATCTGGATGGTACGCGGGCGGTGCTCGACAGTCTGCGTTTTCCCGCCGTGCGTCGCGTGACGCCCAAAGAGTGGCGCACGGCCACCTGGGTTTCTGAGAATCCCGATGCGCAGGGCGGCAGTCTGGACGTATCAGGGGTCTGGGATTTCGGCCTGCAGCAGGGTGAAGTCAAGATCTCACCGCGCCGCTACCCAATTTTGCAGCGAGCCGACCGCTATGCGATGGTCACGGGGCAGATCGATATCCAGGCGTCGTTGCCTCGGATTTCGGTGTCGGGCAAGATCGTGGCCGATGCCGGGTGGTTCGATCTGGACATGCTCAACAACATCCCGTCGCTGGATAGCGACGTGGTCGTGATCCAGCCGGGTAAGGCCGTCGCGCCAGCTCCGGCCACACCGCTGGACTTATCCGTGGATCTGACGGTCGATCTGGGGCCGCGCTTCTACCTGACGGGGTATGGGGTGAATTCCGGCCTGATTGGCAGCCTGGACCTGCACATGCGCAAGGGCAAGCTCACGGCACTGGGCGCCTTGCACACGCGGGGTGGCTCCATCGACGTATACGGGCAGCACTTGCAGTTGCGTCGGGGCACGGTGACCTTTCAGGGAAACATCGCCAACCCGGTGTTGTCGATCGAGGCGTTGCGCACGGGCCTGGCAGTACAAGCGGGTGTCCGAGTCGCGGGGACTGCGCGGCACCCGCGCATCGATCTCGTGTCGCATCCGGACGTCAGCGAAACTGGGAAGCTCACCTGGTTGATTCTCGGCCACGGCCCCAATGATGGCGGCGGTGACATGTCGCTGCTGTTTTCCGTGGGGAGTTCTTTCCTGTCAGGCGGAGAGCCGTTCTACAAACGTTTTGGCCTCGATGAGCTCAGCATCCGGTCGGGCGAACTGGGCGCCACGGGGAGCGTGCTGCCGGTCCAGAGTGTTGTGACTGATCTGGATACGGGCGCGAGCCCCGCCGAGCAGCGCTTCGTCGTGGCGAGCAAGACGCTGACTGACAACGTGAAGGTCAGCCTGGAGCAGGCGCTGGCGCAGACAGGCACGGTCGCGCGCCTGAGCTACCGCATCTTGCGTCGTCTGCAGGCCGAAGTGACAGTGGGAACCGTGAGTGGACTGGCCTTGGTGTATCGCTGGTTTTCGATGGACTGAATGCCGTTGGCAGGCGTCGCAGCGGGCAGGGGGGATCTTCATTAAAATACCGGACATTCCACAGAGGGACTCCATGAGCATCAAGAACGATCGCTGGATTCGCCAGGCGGCTGCCGCCGGTATGATTGAACCCTTCGAGCCGGGGCAGGTGCGCTCGGTCAATGGTCAGCGCATCGTCAGCTATGGCACCAGCAGCTATGGGTACGACGTGCGCTGCGCGAACGAATACAAGATCTTTACCAACATCAATTCGTCTGTCGTGGATCCCAAGGCGTTCGACGAAAAGTCGTTCGTGGATGTTCGGGGGGATGTCTGCATCATTCCGCCCAATTCCTTTGCGCTCGCGCGCACGGTCGAATACTTCCGCATCCCGCGCTCGATCTTGACGGTCTGTCTGGGCAAGAGCACGTACGCGCGTTGCGGCATCATCGTCAACGTCACTCCGTTGGAGCCCGAATGGGAAGGCCACGTGACGCTCGAATTTTCCAATACAACGCCGCTGCCGGCCAAGATTTATTCAGGCGAAGGCTGCGCTCAGATGCTGTTCTTCGAGGGCGACGAGGTCTGCGAGACTTCGTACGCTGATCGGGGCGGCAAATATCAGGGGCAACGCGGCGTGACTTTGCCGCGTACGTAAGGAGTGCGCCTCAGGCAGATTCCGGGGTTGGAATCTGCTGGCAGGCATTGGTGGAGCATGGCGCCAGCACGCCGTGCAGACCTTGGGGGTCTTTGCAATGAAATTTCGTTTTCCCATCGTCATCATCGACGAAGACTATCGCGCCGAGAACACCTCGGGTTTCGGCATCCGGGCCCTGGCAGCTGCCATCGAGGCGGAAGGGGCCGAGGTTCTGGGGGTCACCAGCTACGGTGACCTCAGCTCTTTTGCTCAGCAGCAGAGTCGCGCGAGCGCATTCATTCTGTCGATCGACGATGAAGAATTCGACGAAGATTCGCCTGAAGACGTGGCCAACGCCATCAAGAACTTGCGTGCCTTCATCGGCGAGCTGCGGTTTCGCAATGAAGACATTCCTATTTATCTGTACGGTGAGACGCGTACCTCGCAGCACATCCCAAACGACATCCTGCGCGAACTGCATGGCTTCATCCATATGTTCGAAGACACGCCGGAGTTCGTCGCCCGGCACATCATCCGCGAGGCGCGCACTTACCTGGACAGCCTCGCGCCGCCGTTCTTTCGCGAACTGCTCGAATACGCCTTGGATGGCTCGTATTCCTGGCACTGCCCGGGGCATTCGGGCGGGGTGGCGTTTCTCAAGAGCCCCGTCGGCCAGATGTTTCACCAGTTCTTTGGCGAAAACATGCTGCGTGCCGACGTTTGCAACGCGGTGGATGAGCTCGGCCAGCTGTTGGACCATACCGGGCCGGTGGCCGAGTCCGAAAAGAACGCAGCGCGCATCTTTCATGCGGATCACTGCTTTTTCGTGACCAACGGCACGTCCACGTCCAACAAGATTGTCTGGCATGCCAACGTGGCGGCGGGCGACGTGGTGGTGGTCGATCGCAATTGTCACAAATCCATCCTGCACGCCATCATCATGACGGGGGCCATCCCCGTGTTTCTACGCCCGACGCGCAATCATCTGGGCATCATCGGGCCCATCCCCCTCGAAGAGTTCGACCCGGAGAACATTCGCAAGAAGATCGAGGCCAACCCGTTTGCCCGTGAGGCTCTGGACAAGCGTCCGCGCATCCTGTCACTGACGCAGAGCACCTATGACGGCGTCATCTACAACGTCGAGATGATCAAGGAAAAACTGGGTTCGTACATCGATACGCTGCATTTCGACGAGGCTTGGCTGCCGCATGCGACCTTCCACGAGTTTTACGAGGACATGCATGCCATCGGCCCCAATCGGCCGCGCAGCAAGGACACGATGATTTTTGCGACCCACTCCACGCACAAGTTGCTGGCGGGCCTGTCGCAGGCTTCGCAGATCGTGGTTCAGGATTCTGAAACCCGCAAGCTGGACCGCAATCTCTTCAATGAGGCGTACCTCATGCACACTTCGACATCGCCGCAGTACGCCATCATCGCGTCTTGCGACGTGGCGGCGGCGATGATGGAACCCCCAGGTGGCAAAGCGCTGGTCGAGGAATCCATCCGCGAAGCCATGGATTTTCGCCGTGCCATGCGCAAGGTGGAGTCCGAATACGGGCGTAATGACTGGTGGTTCAAAGTGTGGGGACCCAATCGCCTGCCCGAAGAAGGCATCGGCAATCGTGACGACTGGTTGCTGGCCTCGGGGGACGAATGGCATGGTTTTGGCGACTTGGCCGAGGGTTTCAACATGCTGGACCCTATCAAGGCGACCGTGGTGACCCCGGGGCTGGACATTTCGGGCACCTTTGCCGAAACCGGCATCCCGGCCGCGCTGGTCTCGCGCTATCTGGTCGAGCATGGCGTGGTCGTGGAGAAGACCGGTCTTTATTCGTTCTTCATTCTGTTCACCATCGGCATCACCAAGGGCCGCTGGAATACGCTGCTGGCTGACCTGCAGCAGTTCAAGGACGAGTACGACCGCAACCAGCCGCTGTGGCGTGTGCTGCCAGAATTCAGTAAAGCACACAAGCGCTATGAGCATCTGGGGTTGCGCGATCTGTGTCAGCAAATTCACGATGCTTATCGTCATTACGATTTTGCACGGCTCACCACGCGCGTCTACCTGAGTGACATGGAACCAGCCATGCGCCCCGCGGATGCCTATGCGCGGATGGCGCACCGTGAGATCGAGCGCGTTCCTGTCGAAGAGCTCGAGGGACGTGTGACGGGCGTGCTGCTCACACCCTACCCGCCAGGTATTCCTCTGCTCATTCCAGGCGAGCGTTTCAATCGCGACATCGTGGATTACCTGAAGTTCACGCAGGAATTCAATCACGGGTTTCCGGGTTTCGAGACGGACGTGCACGGCCTCGCCTACGACACCGACGACGGGGGTCAGCGCCACTACTACGTGGACTGCATTCGCGAGGACGCTCATGCCTGACGCAGCGCCTGAATCAAATGCAAGCGGCCCGCTGGTGGGCCTGCGAGTGCTTGAGCTGGGGCAGCTGATTGCCGGACCTTTTGCCAGCAAGATGCTGGGGGAATTCGGTGCCGAAATCATCAAGATCGAACCACCCGGAGAAGGTGATCCGTTACGCAAGTGGCGTTTGCTGCATGACGGCACCTCGGTGTGGTGGCAGGTGCAGTCGCGCAACAAAAAGTCGGTCACGCTCGATCTGCGCGAGCCCGAGATTCAAGACGTGGTGCGCCGCCTCGCGGGCGAATGCGACATCCTGATTGAAAACTTCAAGCCGGGTACGCTGGAATCCTGGGGCCTGGGTTGGGAGGCTTTGCATGCCCTCTACCCACGCCTCATCATGTTGCGCGTGTCCGGATACGGGCAGACGGGCCCCTATCGGGATCGACCGGGCTTTGGCGTGGTCGCCGAGGCCATGGGGGGGCTGCGTTACCTCAGCGGCGAGCCCGGCCGCACGCCGGTGCGAGTCGGGGTGTCCATTGGCGATTCCCTATCGGCGCTGCATGGCGTCATCGGTGTGCTGATGGCCTTGCGGGCACGGGATCGCGATGGGGTGGGGCAGATGATCGACGTGGCCCTGTATGAGTCCGTCTTCAACATGATGGAAAGCCTGCTGCCCGAGTATTCGGTATTTGGAGCCGTCCGCGAGCCTGCAGGCAGCAGCCTGCCAGGCATTGCCCCCACCAACGCCTACGCCTGCAACGATGGCTACGTGCTCATTGCCGGCAATGGCGACAGCATCTTCCAGCGCCTCATGCAAGCGATTGGCCGTGACGACCTGGGCAGTGATCCGGCGCTGGCGCACAACCCTGGTCGCGTGGCACAAGTTGCGCGCATCGATGCTGCTATCGGTGATTGGACCGCGTCACGCACGCAGGATGACGTCCTGGCGGTCTTGAATGCAGCGCGGATTCCGTCCGGTCGAATCTATAGCGTGGCCGATATTGCGACAGACCCGCACTACCGGGCGCGCGGCATGCTCGTCGAGCAGCCGCTGCGCGATGGCACCCCCTGCAAGGTACCCGGTATCGTCCCCAAGCTGTCGGCGACCCCGGGTACCATCACACGGCCTGCACCCACGCTGGGGCAGGATACGGGTGAGGTTCTCGCTGATCTGGGTGTGGACCCCAAGACACAGGCACGCTGGCGGGCGTTGGGTTACATCTGAACGCCGGGTGCGTCTGTCGTGTGCATTGGCGCGGCTGTGTGGTTGAGTTCCGAAGGTGATCGCGTGAGAAAGTCTGACTCTGATTGTTGAGCAGGACCATTTCAGAGTATATTTTGCCCTGCTGTCACCCGATGCGGGTGGGAGAGTGCTGCCGATGCTGGCAGCCGCCGAAGGCGCAATTCGCCCAGAATCGCTCAGGCACCCCGTACCATCCGCAAGATGCCGTGTGCGCATCGCAGCATTCTGGAGAGACCTGCCTTGGTGGGCAGGCGCCGAAGGTGAACCCCTGTGGATGCGGGGCAACTCTCAGGCAAAAGGACAGAAGGGCGGTTTCGGCACACGTGCCGTCCTCCCATTTCGCCCGGAGCTCCGATGCCTGCTCAAACTCCTCTGTACGAGACCCACGTGGCGCTCGGCGCCAAGATCGTCGATTTTGGTGGCTGGGACATGCCGCTGTCCTATGGTTCGCTGTTGGAAGAACACCACGCCGTACGGCAAGCCGTGGGGGTGTTCGACGTCTCTCATATGCTCAACGTCGACATCGTCGGCGCACGGGCCCAGGATTTTCTGCGTCATCTGCTGGCCAATGACGTGGCCAAGATTGCCGGCCATCCTGGCAGGGCGCTGTATTCGTGCATGCTGCGCCCCGATGCCGGCGTGATCGATGACCTCATCACCTATTTCTTTGCGCCGGATCGCTGGCGCATGGTGGTCAACGCCGGCACGGCTGATAAAGATCTTGCCTGGCTGCGTGAACAGGCCGCCGCATTTGATGTGTCGGTCACCCCGCGCAGGGATCTGGCCATGCTGGCCGTTCAGGGCCCCAAGGCGCGCGAGACGGTCTGGCAGGTGCGTCCCGAATGGAAGCCCGCCACACAAGATCTGAAGCCGTTCACGGGGGCGCTGGTCGATGAAAACACCCTGGTGGCCCGAACGGGCTACACCGGCGAGGATGGTTTCGAGATCGTCCTGCCTGCGATAGTGGCCAAGACCTTCTGGGATGCGTTGCTGGCGGCCGGTGTCCACCCCTGCGGATTGGGTGCACGCGACACGCTGCGCCTGGAAGCAGGCATGAATCTATACGGCAACGACATGGATGAAACCGTGCATCCGCTCGAATCGGGTCTGGCCTGGACCGTCTCGTTCAAGGACGAAGCGCGCGACTTCATTGGCCGCAAAGCGCTGGAGAGCGCCTCCAAGGCCCGCGAACTGGTGGGGCTCAAGCTGCTGGAGCGCGGCATCATGCGCGGCCACATGAAGGTGCGCACGGCTCACGGAGAAGGGCTGGTGACCAGCGGCACCATGGCTCCCACCATGGGGGTGTCGATCGGCCTGGCCCGCGTGCCAGCGGGAACGTCCGCCGGGGACCGCGTCGAGGTCGAGATTCGGGGCAAGTGGGTGCCCGCGGAAGTCGTCCATCCGCCCTTCGTGCGCAACGGCAAGGTACTGGCCTGACTGCGTTTGCGCAGGCCGGGTGCCAAGCACTGAATTTTTTCTGTCTGTTAATCCATTAGTCCATTAGTCCATTTCTACGGGGTACTTCATGTCCATTCCCAACGATCGCAAATACACGACGTCCCACGAGTGGGTCAAGGCCGACGGCGACGTCTTCCTGGTGGGCATCACCGATGACGCACAGGATCAGCTCGGCGACCTGGTGTTCGTGGGTGACGTTCAGGTGGGTGCCAAAGTGGCTGCCGGCGACAACGCTGCCGTGGTCGAGTCCGTGAAGGCGGCGTCCGACATCTACGCCCCGGTGTCGGGCGAGATCGTGGCCTTCAACGAGGCGCTCAATGACCAACCCGCACTCATCAATGAAGCGGCGTACGAACACTGGATCTTCAAGATCCGCCCCGACAACGCCGCTGACGCCGACGCATTGATGGACGCTGCCGCCTATCAGGCGCAGGCCTGAACGCTGCACCCCCGTACGGCGGCGTGAGCGTGTCGCCCCAGGGGTGCCTGACATTGATATACCCGTTCGATCCCGGAGAACTTCATGCTGCGCGATCCCGCCACGCATTCCGAATTTGTTGCCCGCCATGTCGGGCCGTCCGAAGATGACCAGCGTGCCATGCTCGCGGCTATTGGTGTGTCCAGCCTGGACGCGCTGGTGCGCGAGGTGGTGCCAGGCAACATCCTGTCCGAGGCCCCCTATCTGGATCTGCCTGGTCCCCTGGGCGAAATCGAAGCGCTGGCTGACCTGAAGGCCGTGGCCGCCTGCAACCAGGTCCTGCATAGCTACATTGGGCAAGGCTATTACGGCACCTACGTGCCGCACGTAATCCTGCGCAATATTTTCGAGAATCCCGCCTGGTACACGGCTTATACCCCCTATCAGCCAGAAATCTCCCAAGGCCGGCTCGAAGCACTGCTGATTTTTCAGACCATGGTGACCGACCTCACGGGCCTGGACATTGCTAATTCATCGTTGCTTGACGAGGCGACGGCCGCAGCCGAGGCCATGACGCTGGCACGCCGGGTTTCGCGGGCCAAGTCCCGGCACTTTTTTGTGTCTGAACACGTGCATCCACAGACTCTTGAAGTGGTGCGCACGCGTGCTGCCGGCCTGGACATCGAGCTGGTGGTGGGCGACGAATCGCAGGGCCTGCCCGAATGCTTTGGTGTGCTGCTGCAGTACCCGCATAGCCTGGGCGCGGTGAGCGATTACCGTGCGTTGGTGGAACAGGCGCACCAGGCTGGTGCCGTGGTCGCAGTGGCGACGGATCTGCTGGCGCTGGCGGTGCTGACCCCGCCTGGCGAGTGGGGGGCCGACATCGCGGTGGGCTCGGCCCAGCGTTTTGGCGTGCCCATGGGATATGGCGGGCCACATGCCGGTTTCATGGCCTGCAAGGATGCCTACAAGCGGCACCTGCCGGGGCGGCTGATCGGCGTGTCGCAAGATGCGCACGGCGAGCCTGCACTGCGGCTGGCCTTGCAGACGCGCGAACAGCACATCCGCCGCGAGAAGGCGACGTCCAACATCTGCACGGCGCAGGTGCTTCTGGCTGTCATGGCGGCCATGTATGCGGTTTGGCATGGTCCCAAGGGTATTTCGAACATCGCCCGGCGGGTGGCCACGCATACGGAGCAGCTGGCAGTCGCACTGCGCACGATGGGGTTGAAGGTCTGCAACGACAGCCATTTCGACACCTTGTTGCTGGAAACCGGTGCTCGTACTCAGGCAGTGCTGGATGCGGCCGTCGATGGCGGAGTGAACCTGCGTCACGTGGATGACGCACACATCGCACTGTCGCTGGACGAGACAGTTGGCGAAGCCGATATCGAAATCCTGGTGGGCGTGCTGGCCGCCGGGGTCGGAGTGTCTCGCGTGGTACCGGATTTCTCGCGTTCGGTGGACGGCATTCCCGTCGCCTTGCGCCGCGCGAGCCCCATTTTGGCGCACCCCGCGTTTTCGCGCGTGAAGTCCGAAACGGACATGCTGCGCTATTTGCGGGCTCTGTCCGACAAAGACCTTGCGCTGGATCGCACCATGATTCCGCTGGGTTCGTGCACCATGAAGCTCAACGCGACCGCCGAGATGATTCCGGTGACCTGGCCAGAATTCAGTCACATGCACCCCTTCGCCCCAGCGGGTCAGGCCCAGGGCTATCAGGAACTCATCGCGCGGCTGTCGTCTGCGCTGTGCGAGATCACCGGTTACGACCGTGTCAGCCTGCAGCCCAATTCGGGCGCACAGGGCGAATACGCGGGCCTGCTCGCGATTCGTGGCTATCACCAGGCCAACGGCGAGCTGCAGCGCAACGTCTGCCTGATTCCGGCCTCTGCCCATGGCACCAATCCTGCCTCGGCGCATCTGGCGGGCATGGAAGTCGTCGTGGTGGCCTCGGCCGACGATGGCAGCGTCGACATGGTGGATCTCAAGGCCAAGATTGCCCAGGTGGGCGATCGGCTGGCGGCGCTCATGATCACGTATCCGTCCACCCATGGCGTGTTTGAGCCTACGGTGACCGAAATCTGCGCGCTGATTCACGATGCGGGCGGCCAGGTTTATCTGGATGGGGCCAACATGAACGCGCTGGTGGGTGTGGCCCGTCCTGGCCGATTTGGCTCAGACGTGTCCCACCTGAACCTGCACAAGACGTTCTGTATCCCCCATGGGGGTGGCGGGCCGGGCGTAGGTCCGGTTGCAGTGCGGGCGCACTTGGCACCGTACCTGCCGGGGGTCGTGGGGGAAGACGGACGCCTGCCTGCCGGGCAGTCCGGGCCTGTGTCGGCGGCGCCCTATGGTTCGGCCAGCATCCTGCCCATCTCGTACATGTATATCGCCATGATGGGGGCAGCGGGGCTACGCCGTGCTACCCAGGTGGCCATTCTCAATGCCAATTATCTGGCGACCCGCCTGGCACCGTACTACCCCATCCTCTACTCGGGGGCAACAGGCCGGGTGGCGCACGAGTGCATTCTGGACCTGCGGCCGCTCAAGGAAGCCAGTGGCATCGATGCTGAAGACGTGGCCAAGCGCCTCATGGACTACGGTTTCCATGCGCCCACCATGAGCTTTCCCGTGCCTGGGACCCTCATGGTCGAGCCGACGGAGTCTGAAGGCGTCGAAGAGCTGGATCGCTTCATCGACGCCATGGTCGCGATCCGTGCAGAGATCGCGGCGGTGGAGCGGGGGGAGCAGCCGCTGGAGGACAACGTGCTGGTGAACGCGCCGCATACCGCGGCCTCGCTTCTGGTGCAGGAATGGTCGCATCCGTATACCCGCGAACAGGCAGCGTATCCGGTGCCGGGCATGCAGAACCGCAAGTACTGGCCGCCCGTGGCGCGGGTGGACAACGCCTGGGGCGATCGCAATCTCAGTTGTGCCTGCCCCCCGATGGAAGCGTATTTGCCGGCTGCGGAGCATACGCCCGCGTAGGTCTGTGGTCCGTGCGAGGCTCCAGGGTGTACTCTGGGGCCTCGGGCTGTCCGACCACGCGTGCGTGGTCTTTTCATGAGGAGCATTCATGCCGTTTGTGAACATCAAGATCACGCGCGAGGGCGCAACCGCCGAGCAAAAGGCCAAGCTTATCGAAGGCGCGACGCAATTGCTGGTGGATGTGCTGGGCAAGAACCCCAAGACCACTTTTGTCGTCATCGAAGAAGTCGATACCGACAGCTGGGGCATTGGCGGCGAAACTGTGACGACTTTACGGGTCAGGGCGCGCCAGGCGGCCGGGAAATCCTGAATTTCCTGTTTCCCGGGATTGTGTCCGGATACCATCGTCACGCTGAAAAAAATCCACGCCAGATGAACTGAACCCCAAAAGTTGGACATCGATCCAGCTTTTGGGGTGTTTTTTATGGCGAAGCATGACGAAGGTGGTGCAGTTGCGTCCGACGCCTGCTTGCCTGGCGCTTGCCTTGGTCCTACGCGATTTCGGTCAGTACTTCCGACACCGTGTTGAACAGTTCGTGAATTTGCGATTCTTCGATGATGAGCGGCGGCGAGAAGGCCAGCGTGTCGCCGGTGTAGCGCACCAGGACGCCCCGGTCGAAGCACTTGGTGAAGACTTCGGCTGCCCGGGCGCCGGGAGCCCCTTCGCGCGGGGCGAGCTCGATGCCAGCGACCAGGCCGATGTTGCGCACGTCGATGACGTGAGGCCGCCCTCGCAGGCTGTGAGCCGCGTCTTCGAAGAGCTTGGAGAGCGAATCGGCACGCTCGAACAGGCCGTCGTGCTCGTAGATGTCGAGCGCGGCCAGGATGGCGGCCGTGGCCATGGGGTGTGCTGAATACGTATACCCGTGGAAGAACTCGATGCCGCTCTTGCTGGCCCCCAGGATGGCATCGTAGATGCCGCGCTGGACGGCGACTGCACCGGCCGGGATGGCTGCGTTGCTGATGCCCTTGGCCATGGTGATGAGGTCAGGGGTCACGCCCAGGCGCCCGCTGGCGGTGGCGGCGCCCAGGCGCCCAAATGCGGTGATGACTTCGTCGAAAATCAGCAGAATGCCGTACTTGGAAGTGATTTCGCGCAGGCGCTCGAGGTAGCCGACAGGCGGTACCAGGACGCCCGTGGAGCCCGCCATGGGTTCCACGATGACGGCAGCAATGGTCGAGGCGTCGTGCAAGGCCACGATGCGTTCGAGTTCGTCGGCCAGGTGGGCACCCCAGGCAGGTTGCCCGCGTGAGAACGCATTATGTTCGGGCGCGTGGGTGTGCTGCAGATGGTCTGTGGGCAGCAGAACGCCTGAAAACGTTTTGCGGTTGGGCGAAATGCCCCCGACTGAAATGCCGCCAAAGCCCACGCCGTGATAGCCGCGTTCGCGGCCAATGAGACGGGTACGCTGGCCCTCGCCTCGCGCGCGGTGGTAGGCCAGTGCGATTTTCAGTGCGGTGTCGACGGATTCGGAACCCGAATTGGTGAAGAAGATGCGGTCCAGGCCATCGGGCATGAGGGCCGCCACTCGCGAGGCCGCCCGGAAGGAGTCTTCGTGGCTGATCTGGAAGCTGGGGGCGTAATCGAGCTGGCTGGCCTGCCGGGTGATGGCGGCAATGATCTCGGGGCGTGCGTGTCCTGCGTTCACGCACCACAGGCCCGCCGTTCCGTCCAGGATTCTGTGGCCGTCAGCCGCCGTGTAGTACATGCCTTGTGCCCCCTTGAGCAGCCGGGGGTGTGCCTTGAACTGGCGGTTGGCCGTAAACGGCATCCACAGATTGGAAAGATCGATGGGAGGAGATTGTGTGGTCATTGGGGCCTCATGGACGAGTGTGAATTCAAAGACGACAATGCGTCCATTCTCGACCACGCGCCGCCGGCGCACAAGCGCACTTTCCCTGATGATGTGGCCGGGAAATGTCAGAGCCTCGTCGAGCCTGTGCCTGTGGATCCGGTCAGCGGACTGCCAAGGGCGTCAGCCCTGCCGGGGTGCGTGCGTGCGCGTGTATGTCACGAAGTCGAAGCTCAAGCCGCTCTCGGCCGCCTGCGGCAGGCGTTCGATGGCGTGCCATTGTCCTTCGGGTAGCGCGGGAAACCAGGTATCGCCCTTCGGGGTTGCATGAATTTCAGTGGCGAAGATTTCGTCCGCCAGCGGTAGCGCCATCCGGAACACCTGTTCGCCGCCGATCACGCAGAGGTGCGTGGCAGTGGCACAGGCCCTGATCGCTTCGTCCATGCTTGCGAATGGCTCGGCGCCAGCCTCTGTGAAGTGCGCGTTTCGGGTCAGCACCAGATTGCGTCGGCCCGGCAGCGGGCGGCGTTGCAACGAGGCCCAGGTCTTGCGACCCATCAGAATGGGATGGCCCAGCGTGCTGCGTTTGAAGTGTGCCAGATCGGCAGGCAGGTGCCAGGGCATGGTGCCGTCCAGACCAATCACGCGGTTGTCGCAGTAGGCCACCACGAGACGGATGATGGGGCGGATGGGAGCAGTCGGTTCCATGCGCGTCAGTGTAACCGCAGTGCCCATTGCCAGCCGTGTCAGTCCAGGCGGTGGATGCCTTGGTCGCCGCAATGGCGCAGCAGCGCCGTAAGCGAGCCTTGAGCAAGCATCAGATCGCCGGCCAGTTCTTGCAGGGGTTGCAGGACGAAGGCGCGCTCGTGCATGCGGGGATGCGGCACGACCAAGGTCGGTTCGTTCAGGCTGCGCCCGTCATACCAGAGCAGATCCAGATCCAGCGTGCGAGGCGCATTGTGATACGGGCGCGTGCGGCCGTGGGCTGCTTCGATGGCCTGCAAGGTCTGGAGCAGCGCCAAGGGTTCGAGGCGGGTGTGGATCTGGGCGACGGCGTTGACGTAATTGGGCCCCGAGCTGTCGATCGGCGTGGTTTCATACAGGCTCGAAAGCTGGAGTTGGCCAATGCCGTGAGCCTGTGCCAGCTCATTCGCGGCCGCCCTGACAGTGGCAGCCGCATTGCCCAGGTTGGCACCCAGCCCGACATAAGCCAGGACAGCCGCTGTTTGCGCACGCTCGGCCATGGTGGCTCAGTTGGTTTGCGGGGCTGGATCTTCGGGTGCAGTCACTCGGGTTTCCGTGTGGTCCGACCCTTCGGTGGGCTTGCGCCGCCGGCGGCGACGTTTTGTGGTGCCCGAGCCCAGACGGCGCGCGCCCGCGTGGCCCGCTTGCCAGGTGTCTATCATCTGCGCGCGACGGTCGTCGCCGCTGTTGGACAGGTCCATCCACCACTGAGCCAGCACGCTGTCCACCTCGCGTGCTTCCGCGCGCAGCTGCAGAAAATCGACCGATGCTCTGAAGCGAGGTTGCTCCATCATGCGCCAGATGGAACGTACCGTGGCGCGCTCGAAGCGCGCCTGCATGAGCCAGATTTCACGCATGTCGGCCTGATGGCGGCGCTGAATGGCGAGCTTGTCCATTTGCGCTTCGATGACGGAATCGGCGGCCCGGATCAGGGCCTCGTTGCGTTGCACGCCGTCGGCCACCTGGGCGGTCCAGCGCTTTTCGACCAGGCGCCACAGCAAGGCTGCAAACAGGAAACTGGGGCTGACGGCCTTGCCCTGGCGCACGCGATCGTCGGTGCGCGACAGCGCGATCTCGACGAACGTTTCGCCGCCTTCTTCTTCGAAGATGCGGTCGATGAGCGGGATCAGGCTCTTGGTGAGGCCGGACCGACGCAGCTCGCGCAGGCAGTCCATGGCGTGACCGCAGGTGAGGAGCTTGAGCGTTTCGTCAAAGAGACGCGACGCGGGCACGTGCTCGATGAGCGAAGCCAGGCGGCTGATGGGCGCTTCGGTGGCCGGGTCGATGTGTGCACCCAGCTTGGCCTGGAAGCGCAACGCGCGCAGCATGCGTACCGGGTCTTCGCGAAAGCGCGTCTCGGGGTCGCCAATCATGCGGACCACCCGGTTCTTGAGGTCGGCTACCCCTTGGTGAAAGTCGATGACTTCTTCTTTTAGGGGGTCGTAGTACAGGGCGTTGATGGTGAAGTCGCGCCGCGCCGCGTCTTCTTCGTGGGTGCCAAAGACGTTGTCCCGCAGAATGCGCCCGTGCTCGTCAGTTTCTTGTTCACCCGAGGAGGGGGCACGAAAAGTGGAAGTCTCGATGATTTCCTGGCCGAACACGACGTGGACTAGCTGGAAGCGGCGACCAATGATGCGTGCCCGTCGAAAGAGTGGCCGGATCTGGTTGGGTGTGGCGTTGGTGGCGACGTCGAAGTCTTTAGGGGGGAGGCCGGCAATGAGGTCGCGTACTGCGCCGCCCACGATGTAGGCATCGAACCCTTGCTGATTCAGGACTTCACAGACCTTGATGGCATGCCGCGACACCAGACGGCGATCGATGCCATGCTTGTCGCGTGACAAGCGCACGGGGCCACTGGATGGAGTCGCGAACAACCGCGAGACGAAATGTTTGATGGTCTGCTTGAGCATGGCGTATTTTATGACTTTATGTCTGCAAACAGGTCCAGAACCTGCCAGCCGCGGTGGAGTGCCAGTTCACGCAAGGCAGGGCTCGGATTGGTAGCGACCGGCTGTGTCACCACCTCCAGCAGTGGCAGGTCGTTCATGGAGTCGCTGTAGAACCACGATTCGGCAAAGTCCTCGAGCCGCAAGCCGAGGCCTTGAAGCCAGGCGCGCACACGCAGGACCTTGCCCGCCTGGAAGGCGGGGGTGCCCTGCATGCGCCCCGTGTAGCGTCCGTGTGCGTCGCGTTCAGGGACGGTGGCAATCAGGTGCTCGAAGCCCAGCGCCTGCGCAATGGGTTGCGTCACGAACGCGTTGGTCGAGGTCACGATCGCACATAGCGCACCCTGGTTCTTGTGGCGCGCGATCAACTCTTGCGCGACGGGCCGAATGCCAGGGAGGATGACCTCCTGCATGTAGTCGTGCTGCCAGTGGACGAGTTCCTCTGGGGTCCCTAGTTGCAGCAATCCCAGCATGACGTCGGCGGCTTCCTGTGCACTCAGCGTGCCCTCGTTGTAGCGTCGCAGAAGTTCATCGTTGCGCGCACGGGCCTGGACCGGGTCTCCAGCCCGTCCTGTGCGCGCCAGAAAATCTGCCCACAGGTGATCGCTGTCAAAGGGCAGCAGGGTATTGTCCAGGTCGAAGAGGGCCAGTTGTGTGGGTGTATTCATGAAGTTCCGAATCAGGAGCCGTGGTGTGGAGAAGAAGGTTGTGTGCCGGATGGATGGGCCAGCAGCTCCTTCAGCAAGGGGAGCGTAATGGGCCGATGGCGTTCCAGCGAATAATGGTCCAGCGTGTCGATGAGGGCTGTCAGTCGCCCCATGTCGCGGTCATGATGCGTGAGTATCCAGTGCAAGATCTCGTCTGACAGCTTGAGCCCGCGGCTTGCCGCGCGCTCCTGCAGTGCCGTGGCGCGGTCTTCGTCCGTCAGTTGCTCAAGTCGGTAAACCAGATCCCAACCCAGGCGCGTGCGCAGGTCTTCGCGCAGGGGCATGGTGAGCGGTGCGCGATCTCCCGCCGTGAGCAAGGCAAAAGCCCCGGGGGTGGTAGCCGCTGCCCGCCAGCGGTTGAAAAGCGCAAAGAGCGCCGCTTGGGCGGCATCGTTGAGTTCGCCCACGTCATCGACGGCCACCAGCGCGAGGCTGCGGTCTTCATCCAGGGCCAGCGCATGCAGCCAGTGGGCTGGCGCCCGTGCGTCCAGATAATGACCGCCCGGGCATTGGGCCCGCGCTCGCAGCAGGTGGCTGCGTCCCGAGCCGGCGCTTCCCCATAGATACAGTGCGTGGCCCGCCGTGAGCTGCCTCACCGACTCCAAAGCGGCCGAGTTCACTCCGGCCACGAAGCTTTCGAGGGTTGGCGTCGCACCAGGCAGGATATCCAGGAGAAGTTGCTGCGTCATGCAAATAGACACTTCATCGTAAAATCGGGGTCGCACATCGTCCAAACCCGCAATTCTTGCACATTCGGCGGCTTTTCTCATGACTTCAGCAACCCACACCCCCCTGACGTACCGCGATGCGGGTGTCGACATCGATGCCGGCGACGCGCTGGTGGACCGCATCAAACCGCTGGCAGCGCGCACCATGCGCCCCGGGGTGATGGCCGGAATCGGTGGTTTTGGCGCCTTGTTCCAGGTTCCACCACACTTGCGCGAGCCGGTGCTGGTCTCGGGGACGGACGGCGTAGGCACCAAATTGCGCCTGGCATTCGAATGGCAGCGCCACGACACGGTCGGCATCGATCTGGTGGCCATGAGCGTCAACGACATTCTGGTGCAGGGCGCCGAGCCGTTGTATTTTCTGGATTACTTCGCCTGCGGCAAGCTCGCGGTTCAGACGGCAGCCCAGGTGGTGGCCGGAGTGGCTCGCGGTTGCGAGCTGGCAGGCTGCGCCTTGATTGGAGGCGAAACGGCCGAAATGCCAGGCATGTACCCGGATGGCGAGTACGATCTTGCCGGTTTTGCAGTAGGTGCGGTTGAAAAATCCGCCATTATCGATGGCGCTTCCATTCAGGTGGGTGATACGGTCCTGGGGCTGGCCTCCAGTGGCGCGCATTCCAATGGGTACTCTCTGGTGCGCAAGATTCTTCAGCGCGCAGGGGCGCGTCCCGATCAGGACTTGGGCGGTCGGCCGCTGGTCGATGTGGTCATGGAGCCCACCCGCATCTACGTCAAATCGGTGTTGGCGGCACTGGCCGCGCATGGGGCTGCCATCAAAGGGCTGGCTCACATCACCGGCGGTGGCTTGCTTGAAAACGTGCCGCGCATCCTGCGCCCAGGGCTGTGTGCGCATATTCATCGCGACGCGTGGCAGTGGCCCTTGTTGTTTCAGTGGCTGCAATCGCAAGGCGGCGTCGACGATCACGAGATGGCCCGTGTCTTCAACTGCGGCATTGGAATGGTCCTGGTGGTCGATCCCGCTCAGGCCGCCGCCGTTTCTGCAGCTTTGCGTTCAGGCGGCGAGACCGTGCACGTGCTGGGTGCCATCGAGCCCCAGGCGGCAGGCGGCGCTCAGACGGTCGTGGACTGAGGTTCCTGGGTCAAACGGGCAAACTGCGCCAGCACTTGTTGCTCTGCGTCGCCGGCCAGGCTGTCGATCACTGTCCGTTCAGGGATTGAACGCAACCAGGTGAACTGGCGCTTGGCCAGTTGCCGGGTGGCGGCAATCGCCTGGTCAGTGGCTTGTTCCAGCGACGCGTGCCCGTCCAGATAGTCCCAGAGCTGTCGATATCCCACGCAGCGGACCGAGGGCAGGCTAGGGTGCAGATCGCGACGGCGGTGCAGGGTTTGGACTTCCTGCAGCAAACCATCTGCCATCATGCTGCGGTAGCGCAGGGCGATGCGCTCGTGCAGCACGCGGCGGTCGCTGGGCTCCAGGCTGATGGTTGCAAAGTCCCACCCTGGCAGGGCGAGTTGTGCGGGCTCGCGCAGCCAGTCACTCATGGAGCGCGCGCTGGTTCGCCAGATTTCCAGTGCACGTTGCAGGCGCTGGCTGTCATTGGGCGCCAGGCGTGCTGCCGTTTCAGGATCGACTTGGGCCAGTTCCGCATGCAGAGCGGGCCAGCCTCGCGTGCGCGCTTCTTCGTCCAGCTGCTGTCGAACCGCAGGGTCTGCGGGGGGTAGCGCGTGCAGGCCTTCGCGCAAAGCCTTGTAGTACAGCATCGTCCCGCCACACAGGACCGGCAAGCGGCCCCGGCCGCGGATTTCTTGTGCGAGCGTTGCCGCCGCCTGTGCAAACTCGGCGGCTGAATACGACTCGGCAGGGTCGAGAATATCCAGCAGGTGATGCGGTACTCGCGCTTGTTCTTCTGGGCTGGGCTTGGCCGTGCCGACGTCCATGCCTCGGTAGATCGTGGCCGAGTCCATGATGATGAGTTCGATGGGCCAGTGTTGCGCCAGCGCCAGGGAGGCCGCCGACTTGCCCGATGCGGTGGGGCCCGCCAGGCAGATCAGCAGAGGGCGAGTCGAGCCGGGAGGCGGGTGCGTCTTGCCTGGCGCCGTGTTCGTGCGGGTGTGCGTCATGCTGAGTGCGACCTCAGGCGGCGTCTGCCTTTTTGCGGTGCAGGAGCTTCCACAGCACCCCGAGGGCGGCAGGGACTGCGGCGGCGGCCACCCCGATGAGCACGATGGTGTTCAGATGCTCTTTGACGATAGGAACGTTGCCAAAGAAGTAGCCCGAGGCCACCAGCAGGCACACCCAGGAAATCGCGCCGATGGCGTTGTACATCTGGAAGTGCAGCCGGCTCATGCCTGCGACGCCGGCCACGAAGGGCGCAAAGGTTCGAAACAGCGGCAGGAAGCGCGACAGCACGATGGTCTTGCCGCCGTGCTTTTCGTAGAAACCATGAGTCTTGAGCAAGGCCTTGCGATCCAGGAACCGGTAGTCGCGAGAGAACACCCTGGGCCCTATCAGGCGCCCCACGTTGTAGTTCACCGTGTTGCCCAGGATGGCGGCCACAATGAGCAGCGCTGCAAGCAGCACGGGGTCGAGCAGGCCTGTGGCGCCAAAGGCGCCGGCAATGAAAAGCAGCGAATCACCGGGCAGAAACGGCAGCACCACCAGGCCGGTTTCGCCAAATACGATCAGCCCAAGAATCAGGTAGATCCAGGCGCCGTACTGGGCAACCCAGAACCCGAGGGATTGGTCGATGTTCAACACCAGATTCAGGAATTCGGCCATGGGAAATGAGGACGATAAAAACTAATAACCCACCACTATAATCGTTTTATGAGTCATCCCATTGCTGCCTTGCCCGATACCCTTGTCAGCCAGATTGCGGCGGGCGAAGTCATCGAGCGTCCGGCGTCCGTGCTTAAAGAGCTGCTCGAGAACGCACTGGACGCGCAGGCCCGTGTCATTGAAATCCGGCTCGACGGCGGTGGCATTCGCCGCATTCTGGTTGTTGATGACGGCGTAGGTATTCCCCATGAGCAGTTAGGTCTGGCGCTGCAGCGCCACGCCACCAGCAAGATCGCGTCGCTGGCGGAGCTGGAATCGGTCGCCACCATGGGGTTTCGGGGTGAGGCACTGGCGTCCATTGCCTCGGTGGCGCAGCTCACGCTCACCTCACGCACGGCGGGGGATGTGCAGGCGTGGCAGATGACGGCGAGTTCGTCAGAGCCTGTCCCGGCGGCAGGCTCGGTAGGGACGCGGGTCGAAGTGCGCCAACTCTTTGATCACATTCCTGCCCGGCGCAAATTCCTCAAGTCCGACGCAACGGAATATAGCCACTGTCTGGGCGCGGTCGAACGGATCGCACTGGCCAATCCACAGGTAGCATTTCGCCTTTTTCATAACGACAAGCCGCAGCGCAACTGGCCTGCGACACAGATCCATGCCCGCATTCGCGATGTGCTGGGCGACGAATTCGAGGACCAAAGCCTGGCGGTCTCCGCTGACCAGGGGCTCGTCAGCCTCGAAGGCTGCATCACGCGCCCCACGTTCGCGCGCAACCGCGCTGATCGCCAGTACCTTTATGTCAACGGACGTTTCGTGCGTGACCGTACTGTGTCTCATGCCGTGCGTCAGGCCTATGCCGATGTGCTGCACGGCGACCGCCAGCCGGCCTACGTGCTGTTTCTGGCGCTGGACCCTGCGGGGGTGGACGTGAACGTGCACCCCGCCAAACATGAGGTCCGATTCCGCGACAGTGGTGCTGTGCACCAGTATGTGGCTCAGGTGTTGGCCAGTGCCTTGGCGCAGCAAGGCGGGGCGGCCGTGGGTGGGGTGACAGAAGCGCCGCCGGAGCCCACAGCGGGCAATGGCCCTGCGGCAGTCGGAGGGTTACGCCTGGCCAGTTCGGATCTCGGGCGTTTAGATCAGTCGGCTTCTGTCAGTGCCGGAGCCTCGTTTTATCGGCCCCCCGTGCAACAGCGTTTTGCCCTGCATGAACATACGCCGCCACAGGATTGGCGTTCTTTGTATCGGCCCCTGGATCCGCCCAGGACGCATCCTTCCATGCCCGTGTCGTCGCTTGATGGTGTGACGCAACCTGCCTCGGCGTCGTCCGATTTGCCTCTAGGCATGGCGCTGGGGCAGCTGCACGGCATTTATATACTGGCGCAGAACGCGCAAGGCCTGATTCTCGTGGACATGCACGCTGCCCACGAGCGCGTCGTCTACGAGACGCTGAAAAATGCACTGGATCGGTCTTCTCTGCCAGCGCAAGAGTTGCTCGTTCCTGTGGTGTTCACGGCATCCGAGACTCAGGTGGCGGTGGCGCAAGAAGAACAGGACACGCTGGATCTCCTGGGCTTGCGCATCCGGGCAACGGGACCTACGTCGCTTGCCGTCCGGGCGGTTCCGGCCTTGCTGGCGCATGGTGACATCGAGGCTTTGGCGCGCGGGGTGTTGGCCGACGTCGAACGTATCGGCCATTCGGCCAGGCTGCTGGAGCAGCGCAACGAACTGCTGTCCACCATGGCTTGCCATGGTGCCGTGCGTGCGCATCGGCTGCTGACTCTGGATGAGATGAATGCGCTCCTGCGCCAGATGGAACGCACCGAACGTGCCGATCAGTGCAATCATGGCCGTCCGACCTGGTTCCAGTGGAGCATGACCGATCTCGATAAGCTGTTCCTTCGCGGACAGTAAAACGGCGCCTACGCCCGGCGGGCCATGCCAGGGTGCTTGGAAAAATAATCCTGTACCCCGCTGAGGATCGCGCTGGCGATCTTTTGCTGGTGCCTTGGGTTGCGCAGCAGCATTTCTTCCTGTGAGTTGCTGATGAATGCCGTTTCGACCAGGATAGACGGAATGTCAGGGGCTTTCAGCACGGCAAAGGCTGCGCGCTCGATGTGGTTCTTGTGCAGATCGTTGATCTTGCCGATTTCCATCAGCACCCGGGTTCCAAGCTTGATGGAGTCCGTAATCTGCTGACCCGTGGACAGGTCCAGCAAGACTTCTGCGACCTGCTTGTTATGGGCGCCCAGATCGATTCCGCCAATCAGGTCCGAGTCATTCTGGCTCTTGGCAAGCCAGCGGGCGGTCGTGCTGCTGGCTCCGTGCTGGGACAGTGCCCAGACCGACGAACCGCGTGCGGACGAATTGGTGAACGCATCAGCGTGGATGGAAATGAACAAGTCGGCCTTGACCCGGCGTGCTTTCTGCACGCGCACTCCAAGCGGCACGAAGTAATCGCGGTCGCGGGTCATGTAGGCCCGCATGTTGGGTCGCGAGTCGATCAGTTTCTTCAGCCGGAATGCAATCTGCAGAACGATGTCTTTTTCGTGCGTTCCGCGACGGCCTGTGGCACCCGGGTCCTCACCCCCGTGGCCTGGGTCGATGGCGATCAGGAAAGGCCGATCTTTCCCTGACAGCTGCGGGGCGCTGGGTTCCGAACGCTCTTGCACGGCCGGTGGGAGTTCCTGCCCTTTGACCGAGGGGATTGCCGCAGTGTCAGGGCTGTTCTGTGCCAGGCTCTCCAGTACGCCCGCCAGAGGGTCGTTCTGTGAGTCCTTGATCAGCGCCATCAGCGGGTCCTTTGCCACCTTGGGGTAAAGATCTAGTACCAGCCGGTACTTGTACTGGCCGATAGGCTTGAGCGTGAATACCTGGGGTGCGACCGCCTGCTTCAGATCAAACACCAGCCGCACCACATTCGGACGATTTTGAGCCACACGAACCGAGCGGATGTAGGGGTCGTCGGGCTTGATCTTGGACACCAGGTCGCTGATGGCACGGCTCATGTTCAGACCGTCGATGTCCACCACCAGGCGATTGGGGTTTTCTATCGTGAAGTGCTCAGCCTTGAGCTCGGTGTCCATTTCGAGCGTGACCCGCGTGTATTCCTCGGCCGGCCACGTCCGCACGGCCAGAATGGTTGCCGCGTGGGCAAGGCTGGGAATGACGGGGAGAACCAGGAGGGTGCAGCCACTGACCAGCAGCTTGCGGCGCAGGGGTTGTGCGGGGGAGTTCACACCCGCTGAGGTGTCAGGGAGGTCAGCCATCGTTGTCCTTTTTCGCTGCTGGCGACGAGCCGGGCCGTCCGCCCGGTGCCTGCATACGCCAGTTGGATGTCCAGATCCGGTAGCGGCAAACGGGTCCCGGCCTGCTCAGGCCATTCGATCAGAACGATTGCGTGTTCGTCGAAAAGCTCGGCGAATCCGGCATCCCGCCACTCGTGGGCATCACTAAATCTATAGAAATCAAAGTGATGGAAGTATAAGTTAGAAATATTATAGCTTTCAAGCAGCGTATAGGTCGGACTTTTGATGCGTCCTGTGACGCCAGCGGCCCGTAGCAGGCCTCGGACGAGCGTCGTTTTCCCTGCGCCCAGCTCACCTTTCAGGTGGATGCGTCCTCCTGGAGTTCCAGAGGCTTCCGTCTTGCCACATACGCAGTCAGCCAGCTGTTTTGCCAGGCGCAGAGTAGCTTCTTCGTCAGGAAGCGAAAGGATCAGTGAGGCGGGCGACGTAGGCATGGCAAGGGTGCGCGCGGTAGCGAACCGCGCTGTGGCAAACAGCAAATAAGGGATTGTACGGTGTGAGAGCCGTTGCCGAAGGGCAACGGCCACCGAAGCGGCAAGGCGGGCTATTGCAGGAGGCGCTACGGCACGGCCAAAGCAGCGCTGGCCTTCAGAAGGTCACGTGTACGATGCGGGTCTTCAGGCCCGAGATGGCGGTTGCCTTGCTGGCTAGAGGGGAAAATTGCGAGGCGTTGATCAGGAACGGCACTTGATCGGGCTCACCAGGTTCGCGTTTGCCGGGTTGCTCTTCGGTGTTGGTGATATTGGCTGGTGTGCCTGGATGGGAGGAGCCGACGGCAACATTGTTGATGATGCTGGAGAACGTCATGAAGGGTGTATTACCCGGGCTGCAGATCACGGACACAGGGCCCATGGCCTGCGGACCAAACAGCGAGTATTGGGTCGTGCATTGCGAGGTGATGACCAGCCTTACCCCAAACGCCCCCTGGGCCGGGCCGGTGTCGGCATAAGCCGGCTGAAGCAGAAGTACTGCCAGAGCCACCGTGAGCCATCGAAGTGCAGTCATGATCGAAACCCGATATTCAGTAAGACACAGTCACGACGACCGTGTCATTGTAAACCCCCGCCGCCGGAACCGGTTGAGGTGGAACGCGGCCGTAGACGGGCACGCTTTGGGGCAAGCCGTTGCCAGTCCCCGAGTATCCCGTCTGTGGAGTGTTTCCCCAGGGCTGCGTTCGGGAGGGGTCCAGGTATAGGCTGTAATTCAGCAGCCCCCCGTTGGGGCCTATCATGCGGCGTTGCTGCCCGTTGGCGTGCAGGCCGTATCCCAGGCTGATCGAATAGGGGTTGCCGTTGCACGTGACGCCCAGCGTGGTGGACCCATCGGTATTCTGGGTCAGTGTCTGGAAAACGGTGCCAAAATCCAGAGTCGCGTTCAAGGTGTTCAGGCGGCAGACGCTCGAGATGGAGGCTGAGATGTAATAGGCTGAAGCAGTATTGATCGTGACGTTGCCGCTGCCGCAGGCTGGGGCTTGGCCCGTGAATACCTGGTACGTGAAAGAGACCGGCAGGTTCCCGCCATCGGTGTCATAAGGGGTGGGTGAACCGCCGGGGCCAGAAGGCAGTCCCGTCTGTCCGCTCGAGACGATGCGGCCATACACGGGTTGCGTCCCTGAGACGCTCCAGGCGGTTCCCATCTGGACGACGAACCCCGGGACGGTCATGCCGCTGGTCGACCCGAAATTTCCCCAGATTTGTGTGCGCTGGGGGTCTGTGTACAGGTTGAAGGCCAGTCGGTACAGCGTGGGCAGGTCATCCATGACCAGGTAACGAGGGATCATGCTGCCGTTCGAACGTGGCGCCGGTCCCATTCCCACGCACAGCAGGATCTGGTCGCCGGGATTGGCGCTGCACTGGTAGTTCAGGACGGCCTGCGCATCGTTCGTGCTGGCGTTGATCAGGTCGATGGGTCCGAACTCCAGGTTGGTGACCTGTACGTTGCAGCTGGATGCTTGGCCACCCCCGCCACCACCATTATTTCCGTGGCCGTTCCCTCCCTTGTCAGCATATGCGGAAGACAATCCAGCCATCATGAGCAGCGCCGCGAGCAGAATGTACCCGACGGTGGACCACAGCACGCGCGTGTGCAGAGAGGTGCCAGGCCGCCCATCCACCGTGAGGCCCTCGTGGTTCCTTGAATACATTAAGGAGTACATACCAGCGGTCCTATTTCGGGAATGGAGTCCGGCGCAGCCTTGAACGGGAATTTCACCGTGCAGTGGTAGCTGTCGTCTTTCAGGTTGATCATGTTCTTGGGCTGCAGCCCTTCGAGATACAGCTGGCCGTCGTAGCCCACCCAGCCATTGGGGTGGGTGCTGTCGTTCAGGTAGGCGGGCGTGCCCAGTGGAACCGGCTTGCCGTCGGGCTGGTGCAAGGTGAGCGACGCGGCGTGCACTTCGTGCATGCCGAATACCACTTTGACGCCCGACGCGTGCTTGGGCACGACGTTGGCCTGAACCTTGTCGATGTGCATGTTCAGCGGCAGCTTGGTCGGGTCTATGCTGATCTTGTTGTTCTGGTACGAGAGCAGCGAGGGCACCAGCAGGAGCCCCCGGCTGTTGGTCTCGCCCACGGGTCGGTTTTCGTTGCGCACCGGAATGTCGGGGACTCCGTCGGTCGATACGACCGCGAATGCGTCGTCGATCCGGCGGGTGGCGAAGATGCCGCCGCCCATGGCCACCAGGGCCCCCGAGGCTCCCGCGTACACGCTGGACGTGCTGCCCTGCATGCTAGCTCCCAGGTTGATGTCCGCGTATTGGGTGCGTCCACTCAGGGCCCCTGAGCCGCTGGGCGGTGTGGATACAGCCTGGTCGCCGTACGGGCTGGATTGCTGCCCACGCAGGTTCCAGTTCCAGCCATCCCCGTTCTTGCCCGTATTGCCGCTCACGCCCAAGGTGTTGTTCAGGCTGTTCTGGCTTCGGGTCGAAGACGCATAGCTCGAAAGCCCATGATCGAAGTTGAAGGTGAGGTTGAGCGTGACAGTGCGGTCGGCAGGGTTGTCCAGGTTCTGGTTGTAGGACACCCCGATGGTGGCTCCGTGCGTCAGCCCGCGAGACCAGGACAGCCCGCCGTAGCGGGAAGAGGGCTGGTCCGGCTGATCCAGACGCACATAAGTGACGCCGAAATTGCCCAGCGATTTAACAGTCATGTTGGCGTAGACGCTGTCGCTGCGCAGCGTGGGAACGCTTCCGTAGGCACTGGCTACATCACGAAAATTGGCCGAGGCCCGCTGGGTGTTCATGCCGATGCTGTAGTTGTTGTGCTGCAGCTGGTAGCCCAGACTGTACTGCGAGCCTTGCAACATGCCTGTGGCTGCGGGTTGTGGGCTGACGGGCACGAGGCCGGACGACAGCCCGAGCGACGTCATGCTGAGCGCCGATGCCCGGCTTGCCGCCCATGACCCAGAAAGTGTGCCCCAGGTGCCCAGCGCCGTCGTGGCGCCCACGCCTGCCATGCCGATGCCTCGGCTTCCCTCGGCATGCCCCTCGAGCGTGAGCCAGCGCTTCAGGCCGTAGCGCAGCACGCCGGAAGCCATGGGCTCTGAGCTATAGTCGAATGACTGATAGCCATAGTTCTGCCGCACGTAACCGGCTTCGAACGACCAGTCGCTGAGCCCCTCGCGCAGCATGGTGCTGGTGGTGTAGAACGGGAAATTCACCACCGTGCTGCGCCCCAGGGCGTCCGTCATCACCACTTGTGCTTGCCCTGCGCCCGTCACCGAGGGCTGAAAATTCAGGTTGAAGGGGCCTGCCGGGGTCTTGCCGGAATACTGCTGAATTCCGTTGACGTACAACTGCACCGAGGAGGGCAGGGCAGCAGTGCCGAAATAGGCTGGCAGTGGGGCCGTCGTCTGGTAGGGCTGGAGGCTGAAGTTGCGCCCGATCTGGATGCCGCCGATGCGGGTCTGCCGTGTCCATGACAGGCCTCGTGTGAGCTCATCGCCCAGGCGCAGGGTGATCTGTTTGTCCTGAAAAGAGTGCTCCAGATCCGTGTCCAGCCGCGTCGTCGTGCGCGTCCAGCCCGGCACGCCCTGTGTATTGACGGCCTGCGTCAGGTAATTGGTGCTGGCCACCCCCCAGTCGCTGAAAGCGCGCAGTTCTGAGAAGCCGCTGACGCCGGTGCCCTGGTCCAGCGTGTGCGTGGAATACAGATCATAGTTGAGCAGCACCCCGGGCGAGGCCGTGGCATGGGTGGTCGCCCCTTTGCCCTGCCCCAATACCTCGGTGCTGAGCTTGAGTGCTGAAAACGGAGCTGTGATGGACACGCTCTGATCGGCACGGCTGTAGTTGACCTTGACCCCCGGGTAACCGTCCAGCGGTACATTTGTCGGGACGGTCTTGAGATAGTCGTCGTTGAAGCCCAGCTGGCGCGCCTCGTCCTTGCTCAGGTAGAGATGCCCGTTCTGGTCCGTCATTTGTGCCAGGTCCGGGTTCGGGTTGCCGTTCATGGTGACCAGAAGATAGACTTGGAATCCGGTGCTTTCACCGGCTGCAGAGGCTGATTCAGTCCCTGCGGGGGCGGCAGGAGCTGGCGTGCTTGCAGCACCTTGTGGGGGGGAATCGGTAGAAGGGGCAGGCGTAGCAGGTGCTGCGGCAGGTACGGCTGGGGGGGTGGAAACGTCGGGCGTGGCAGGTGTGGCTGAAGAGGCAGGATGGGTAGGCGCAGCCGCAGTAGGGCTGGTGGCTGCTGCAAGCTCTGCGGCGATGGCGAGTTTTGCACTCATCAGAACACCCGTTACCAAGACCCAGCCCAGGCCCAGCGCCGTCGATCGGAAGCTATGGTTGCTTCGTGATGGCGGATACGTCGGTATTGGTCTTGACCCCATTCATCAGGCTGGAAAAGGTTCCACCTTGTGCAAAGACACTGGGTGGCAGCGGCAATTCTAACCGCCGGTAATCGCCTGGCAGCACGTAGCCCGCCAGACCTCGAAACGCCACTACCTGTTTGCCGCCATTGGGGGTGAAATTCACGTTGGCCAGCTGGACATGGCTGGTGCCGGTATTGCGCACCGTGAGCCAGGCACGCTGCCCGGATTCCTGCACCTGCCAGCTCAGCTTGGGCTTCTGATCTGCGGTGCCGACAATGAAGATAGGGACGGAGTAACGAAAAACGAAATTCAGTGCTGCCTTGGTTTTTTGGTCCTGCTGGACCGGGAGTTCGTCGACCAGCAAGCGATAACTGCGCTCGTTGGCTGCCGGGCTTGAAAGTGGGCCGACCCGAATCAGACGAACCAGCTGCTGTTGCCCGGCCGGGATCTGCACCATGGGCGGGCTGGCGATCAGCTCGTTGCCCGGTGTCAGAACGTCGTTGCCATCTTTCTGGCTCCAGCGATAGACGCGCACCTGGGCGTGGACAACCTGATCTCCGGCATTTCTGAGCCAGATCTCGTCCGCCTTTTTATTGGCGTCGATTGACAGGCTGATGGGCGAAATCTGCAGCCCCGCAGCCTGCGAAGGTGCCCCCGACAATCCGTACAGAAGGAATAAAGCAAATAACCACGGTCCTGTTGTACGTAAGCGGATCATCGGGGCGGAACCTTAGTAAGTGACGTTGATGGCCACCGTGTCCGTGTAGATACCTGCAGGTACGTTCAGCGCAGAAGCAGCGACCAAGCCGTAGACATTATAAGTGGTCGATGAGCCCGTGCCCGTACCCGATTCTGTGTTCGTGCTTACGGTGCTGCCCCAGGCGGTGTTGTGAGCTGAATCCTGGTACAGATTGTAGGCGATCGAGCTGCCATTGCTGTTCTTCATGGTGCCGGCACCTGTCGTGGACGGAGTGCCGCCGGTGGTGGTCGCAGCGGGCGTCAGGCCAACGTTGTAGGCGGTGCCGTTGGTGCAGGTCACACCAAAGCTTGCACTGGCGGCAGCATTGGTCGTGGCAGTGGATGCATTGCTGCCGAAATTCATGGCGGCGTTGTTGGTGCTGACCAGGCAATTGGCCGTGATGGTGATGGTGGTACCCAGAGTGCCCGTTGCCGTGGAAACTGCTGCGTTCGCCGCACCAGGCAGCAGCGTCAGCCCGGCGACCAGGCTCAGGGATGTCGCGAGAAGTTGTGTGGTTTTCATGGTTTCAGTCCGTGGTGAAAAAGGGCAGGTTTTTGCCCGCGACGCCATTACACAAGCTTCACATTTCGTTGTCAATTAAGTATGCATAAAATGCATACTATAGGTGTTAATCATGCGAATATTAGGGAATTTGTAGGAGTTGCCCTAGGGCATATGTCGGAGTTTTTGTATCTGGCAATGTCACTATTGTGAGATTCATATAGTTCGAGAGCCTCAGGAATCCTTGATTTTTCGTGTGGCAACCCTCTGAGTGAGCCCGTTCGGGATCGCTGATTCCCGCCTTGGCCTGTGTTTGGCTGTCGCCCCCATCCAGTGTTGCATTTTGCCCACGGCTTCAAAATCGGGTATACCAGTCGCGTGTTCCGCCCGATTTCATCTGTTCCATGTCCAAGGCCAGCAAGCACACTTCTGAAACACCCGCGACTCACTGGTTGCGTCAGCAAAAGATTCCGTTTGGCGAGTTCCCCTACGACTATGTCGATCATGGCGGGGCACGCGAAGCTGCGCGCCAGCTCAACGTGCCGTTGCATCAGGTGGCCAAGACCTTGATCATGGAAGATGAACATGGGCAGGGCCTGGTGGTGCTCATGCACGGTGATTGCGAGGTCTCCACCAAGAATCTGGCGCGGCAGACGGGAGCCAAGAAAATCAGCCCGTGCACGCCCGAGAACGCGCAGCGCAATTCGGGCTATCAGGTGGGAGGCACGTCGCCCTTCGGCACACGCAAGCGCATGCCCATTTGGGTGGAATCCACCTTGTTGGATTACGATCAGGTGTATCTGAATGGCGGGCGGCGCGGCTATCTGATCAGCGTTGCATCGGGCGTGCTGACCGGTGCGCTGGCTGCCAAGCCTGTGCAGGTTGCGCTCGATCGCGAGCACGATTAAGCATTCTGTGTCATGAGGTCATCATGCGTTCTGAGATGACGCCAGATGTTTGGCGGTGTGGAGGCTGAACATGGCGGTCGTTCCGTCGTTGTATCCCAACGTGGATGCCTTCCTTGATGCGCTATGGCTGGAAGACGGCCTGGCTGAGAACACACTGGCAGCGTATCGGCGCGATCTGCTTGCCTTTTCAAGCTGGTTGCAGACCGAATGCCAGCTTGCACTCGAAGCTGCCGGCCGTGCCGATGTGCAAGCGTGGCTTGCCGCCCAGCATTTGCGCACCAAAGCCAGCACTGCCAACCGACGGTTGGCGGCTCTGCGCCGGTATTACCTGTGGGCCATGCGTCGTGGGCTTTGCACCGAGGACCCCTGTCTGGGTGTGCATAGTGCGCGCCAGGCCGCACGATTCCCGAAGACGCTGTCGGAGTCCCAGGTTGACGTGCTATTGGGGGCTCCCGACGTGGACAGTACGCTGGGTTTGCGCGATCGCGCGATGCTCGAGACACTCTACGCCACGGGGCTGCGCGTCAGCGAACTGGTGTATCTTGCTGTGGTTGACACCAGTCTGAGCGACGGCGTGGTCCGCGTCGTCATGGGCAAGGGTGCCAAGGACCGCCTGGTTCCGCTGGGCGAAGAAGCCTTGCACTGGATTACGCGTTATCTGGCCGAGAGCCGCCCGGCGCTGCTGGGTGCGCGGACGTGCGATGCCTTGTTCGTCACAGCGCGCGGAGCCGCCATGACTCGCCAGGCCTTCTGGTTGCTGATCCGCAAATACGCGCAACTGGCTGATATCCACGTACCGCTGTCACCGCACGTGCTGCGTCACGCATTTGCCACCCATTTGTTGAACCATGGCGCCGATCTGCGCGTCGTGCAGATGCTTTTGGGACATGCCGACATCTCGACCACGCAGATCTACACCCACGTCGCGCGCGAGCGGCTCAAGACGCTGCACGCCAAGCACCATCCCAGGGCTTAGCGCCAGCTCTCCTTTATAATCGCACATCGCGTCTCCCTAGTTAAATGGATATAACTTTCCCCTCCTAAGGGAAGATTACAGGTTCGATTCCTGTGGGAGACGCCAAGACCCCGCACATCAGTGTACATTAGCGTACAAAAATTTCCGCAAAATCAACCAGATAGCCCGTTTTGGCGCTCATGAGCGTACATGAGCGTCCATTACTGTACACGTCTTGCCGTACCTCTAGCAGTACCTCTAGACTTTTACCAAGTTCATTTTTGGTTGAGAGGTACGAGTCATGGAAGCGAAGCTAACAGACCGCCGCATCAAGGCGGCCCAACCCGGTCAGGTCCTCGGTGACGGTGGGGGGCTATCTTCACGGCGTTGGCGTTCCTGCGCGCGTGCGAGCGCCGCGCGGGCATCGAGAATTTGTTCTTGAACAGTCTTGCGCATTTGATTGCTCCGATGTTGGCATTGCACTATTATTTTGTGCGCAAGTATTTGTTTTTCAAAACGAAAAACGAGACGACTAGGAAACCAAACAATGAATCTCGCCCAATACGAAGGGCTGGCATCGGCGTTGATGGGACTCATCGGCACAGTGATTCTATTCAGATCAAGCTATTCATTAGAGCCATTCGAGGGGATGGTTTGGGGTGGGCCGGAGGTGACGGAACACAATCGAGCGGTTAGGGTTAAGAATGCTAAAAGGTCAACTTGGCAGAGAGTCGGCCTAGGTTTTCTGTGCCTTTCGTTTTTCATCCAGGCCCTGAGTTACTACTAAACGGCGGCGGCACCGCCACCTTGGGCGGTTTGGGTGGCGGAAAAGCGATTTTGGGCTTCCTCGGCGGCGGCACGACTACGCGCAGCCGCCGGTCGGGCGGTTTTGGCACCATGCGCGGCCCCGGCCCCGGCTGCGCCCTGGGTTTTTTGTACCAGCCCCCCGGCGGGCAAGGTATTAGAACCGACGCGATGAAGGTATGCCGCGCAGCTTTCGGTGAACCACGCCAAACGAGTGGTAGCCGCGTGGTGTTCAAGACGCCATGGGCAGGTGACCCACGCATCAACCTGCAGAACAAGGCGGCGCGTGCCAAACCCTACCAAGTTCGTCAAATTCTGGCAGCGCTGGAAAAGCTGCAGACTTTATAGGAGCGGCCAAATGGATCTGAAACACTATACCTACCGGGTCATCTGGTCCGAAGAAGATCAGGAGCATGTCGGCCTGTGCACCGAGTTCCCAAGCCTCTCGTGGCTCGACTCTGATGTTGCCGGGGCGCTACGCGGCATCATGCAAGTTGTGGCTGCAGCTGCGTCCGATATGCAGGCAAACGGTGAAACGCTCCCTCTTCCGATGTCGGAACGCCAGTTTAGCGGGCGGTTCGCCGTACGGGTGCCGCCCATGATTCACCGCAAACTTGCTGCAGAAGCTGCGGAAAAGGGTGTCAGCATGAACCGCTTGGTTAGCGCAAAGCTCGCCATGTAGCACACGCCACGGGCTCGGTCTATGACCAGGGCCACGGTTTCCGCTCTAGCATGATCGTCTGTCTGCGCAGGCCAGATAGCCCTCACAGCAGCAATGAAGCAGGCAGAAGGGACCGACGCTTACGCATCGGTCCCTTCCCTGGCCCGTATCGACCCCAGCGCGGATGGCCGTGCGATCGTGCCGGCCTAGCGAGAACTGCGACATCGTCTCGATGGATACTCACTACGAAATCGGGCCGTCTATCGCGCCTACGAAAACAGAATGGAGATGTTGAGGATCAGGCACACCGCCCAGATCACTGAGCGCACCGCCCCCCGTCCGCCGATATACACCCCCACATAAGCGAAGCGCAGCACCACCCAGGCCAGCATCAAGGCGGCCACGTTGTTGACGTCAGCGTGGTTGAACAGCGCGAACAGCACCGCGCCGTAGAAAAAGGGCAAGGCCTCGAACAGATTCGACTGAGCGGCGTTCGCCCGGGCGCGCCAGCCTACCTGGCGCGCGAGCCACGGCCGGGGATTATTGTTGTCGAACCTCACGCCGCCGGCCTTGGCGAGGATGGTCGCCGCAAAAGGCAGCACCGCCGCCACCAGCATCAACCAGGCAATTTCTTTCATGACTACCTCCGGGGCTTGTCGCCATGCACGCCACAATGCGGCAAGCATTCATGATAGCTGCGACAAAGTTCCCGCCAGATCAAGTCCGAAGGATCGGGCTCACGCGGCGAAGTGTCTCCGGGGTGTCCTAGCGCGTTTTCACATAGGTGGCATCGATCCACGCATGACGTAAATCGTAGAGGACGTTATTTTTGGCCGTTGTACGAATTCTGTCGGAGACGCTAGCCGCTACTGGTGTGACACAGCAGTTTTGTGGGGCTGGAACCGTTCAAACCGAAACGGGCTTGCGTCGATGGGGGGGCCTTGTGCCGGGGACGGTGGCTCAGCCGCGCGCTGCCCTCAGGGCCTGTTCGAGGTCCGCCTTCAGGTCGTCGACGTGTTCCACACCTACCGACATACGCACGAAATTGGGCTCTATGCCGGCAGCTTCCATCTCCGTCTCGGACATGGAGCTGGCCCACATCGACGCGGTATGGACGGCCAGTGTTTCGACCCCGCCCAGGCTGACGGCCTGAGTGGCGAGGCGCAGGGCCGAGACGAAACGCTGGGTGGCTGCATAGTCGCCCTTGACGGAAAATGCCACGATGGCGCCAAAGCCCCGCATCTGACGAGACGCCAAAGTGTGCTGCGGGTGGCTCTCCAGACCGGGGTACAAGACTTGGGCTATTTCCGGGCGGCCTTCCAGCCAGCGCGCCACGGCCAGCGCGTTGGCGTTGATGCGCTCCATGCGCAGCGACAGCGTGCGCAGGCCACGCAGCAGGAGCCAGGCATCCATGGGAGAGAGCACGGCGCCGAGTGTGACGTGCATCTTCCAGATACGTTCGGCCAGTTCGTTGCTGCAGCAGATGGCCCCCGCCACGATGTCGGAGTGGCCACCCAGGTATTTGGTGGCGCTGTGCACCACGACATCGATACCGTAATCGTGCGGCCGCTGATTCAGCGGCGACGCAAAAGTATTGTCGGCGACCGTGAGGATGCCGCGAGAATTGGCGATTTCGCCCACGGCGGCCAGATCCGTAATGGACAGGCTGGGGTTCACGGGCGTTTCGACCATGATAAGCCGGGTGTTGGGCCGCAGAACTGCCTTGAGACTGTCCAGATTGGTCTGGTCGAAAGTGCTGACCTCTACGCCGTACCCTGTCAGGACATCGCTGAAGAGTTTGGAGGTGCTCATGTAGTGGCGTTCTTGCACTGCCACGTGGTCGCCTGCCTTGAGGAGCGCAAGGATTGTCGTGCTGATGGCACCCATGCCCGAGCCTGCGAGCAGGGCCGTTTCGGTACCCTCGAGCTTTGCCAGAATGGCTTCGACGTGCTTGTTGACGGGGTTGCCGTGACGCGTATAGAAGGTGGCTGGCCGGCTGGTGGTCGCCATGGCCGCGAATTCCTGGGCATTACGGGCCTTGAACGTTGCGCTGTAGTAAATGGGCGGCACGACCGAAGACTCGGTACCGCACCCTTCGTCACCATGCAGGACCAGCGATTCTTCGTGCCAGTCTGCAGTGTGGGACAAGGCGGGCTCGTGCGTGCTCATGAAAAAGGCTCCTGGAGGCTTGAAGGCAATGGCAAAAGGCCATCATACGCTGGGGAGCGATGGGCGAACTGCGCCCGGAGGCATAAGCTTCTGCCGGTCCGTCCTGTGGTGCAGAATGTGCAGCGGCGGGCTACAGATAGGGGCTGGCGAGCCAGATGATGCGGTTGCGCAGACGTTTGAGGTAAGGCATGGCCTGCAGCGACTGCAAGGTGACCGCGTCGGAGCGCACGATTTCGTGATCGATGCGTTGTTCGATCTGTGCGGCCAGCGCCTGGTCGTAGACTTCCATGTCCAGTTCGAAGTTCAGGCGCAGGCTGCGCGGGTCCAGATTGGACGAACCCACGTAAGACCAGCCGCCGTCCACCGTGCATAGTTTTGAATGGTCGAACGCCGCGCGGCTGCGCCAGACGCGACAGCCGCCTTGGATGATTTGCGCAAGCTGTGCCGTCATCGCGTAGTTCACCAAACGCAGGTTGTTGCGTCCGGGGATGACGATGTCGACCTGGATGCCCCGTCGCGCTGCGGTGTTCAGGGCGCCCATCAGCGTCTGGTCGGGCAGGAAATAAGGTGATTGAATGCGCACGCGACGCTGAGCAACCGCCAGGGCACCCAGCAGCACGTTGTGGGTGGCCGCGATGAAGCGATCCGGGCCTGTGCGGATGCAACGTGCAGGCACGTGCGGCAGCGGGGCCTGAGGCGTGGTCTTGCACCAGTCTTCGATCCGCAGGCGTTCGCGGGTGGTGAATTCCCAGTCGTTGGCGAAGGCCGCGAAGAGCTGTGTGGCCAGGGGACCTTCGATACGGAAGTGCGTGTCGGTGTTGGCCTTGCGCCCTGCCAGCGACACCATGAAGGTCTCGCGAATGTTCATGCCCCCCATGAACCCCAGGTGGCCATCGATGAAGAGCACTTTGCGGTGACTGCGCAGGTTGGCGTAGGCCATGCGCAGCCCCATCGGATTGGTCATGAAGAGCTCGGCACGAATGCCGTAGCGGCGCAGCAGGTGGATGATGGGAGGGCGGGAGTATTTCGAGCCGACGGAGTCGATGAGGATGCGCAGCATCACGCCGCGTTCCTGCGCCTGGTGCAGGGCCTCGGCAAACTGCAGGCCAATCCGGTCGTGATCGAAGATATAGGTTTGCAGCGCGATGCAGTGTCGGGCCGAGGCAATGGCTTCGAGCATGGCCGGGTAGGCCGCGTCACCGCTGTCGAGCAGCGTGATGTGGTTGCCGTTGTGCAGCGGAAAGCGGCTGATCTGGTCGCCCAGGATGCGCAGGGATGCAAATTGGGCTCCCGCCATGGGGCTGACGTCAGGGACTGGCTCACCCGCGCTGTGGACGTAATCCTTGATGAGCCGGCTACGGTGGCTCGAGAGCTGGTCCCGCCGCACACGGTTGATGCCGGCAATGAGGTATAACAGCGGGCCCAGCAACGGCGAGGCCAGGATCACCCCCACCCAGGCAATGGCGGCGCGCACGTCATTCTTGTTCATGGCAGCGTGGGCAGCTGCCACTGCGCCCACGATGATGGACGTGAGAAAAACCAGGTGGGGCCAGTAGTGGTCCAGGAAGCTCGTGATGGCGCTCATGCCCGATTGTATGTGGGTCAAGTTCAGGAAGATTCGGGGCGTTGCTGCAGCGTGTCCAGCCAGTCTGAATTGGGATCGCCCTGCTGTGCAAACTGCTGGTTGCGCGAATTGGAGCGCCAGATACCGCCGCCTATGCCCAGCACGGGTTCAGTGCGGTACCAGTACCATTTACCGTCTGCGTCCTGTGCGGCCCAGTTCCAGCCTTCAGGGGCAAGCGACCAGTTCAGCGGAGCAGGGGGCATTTTCGTCACACGGCAAGAGTTTCTCGAATCTTGTCATACCCCAGATTGAAAAGAAAGCCGTAGGGCAGATAGAACAGCACGAGACCGATATCGAGTACCAGCGCCTGCCAGAGCGATACTTGCAACCAGACCGCGATGAGCGGAATGACGATGACGATGAGCCCAGCTTCAAAGCCCAGTGTGTGCAGCACGCGCATTGCGTAGTTGCGCTCAAAGCCATAGCGGGCCTGAGTCCGGTCAAAAAGCCAGTTGAACAGCATGTTCCAGAGCATGGCAATGACCGCGATGACGGCTGTCAGGATGCCCATACTGGTGACTGAGCGCCCCGTGATCCAGGCAGCCAAGGGCGCAGAGATGCCAATGGCCAGCACCTCGAAGCAAAGGGCGTGAAAAGCGCGCTCTGCGGGGGATCGATCAAAGTTTGACATGAGAGTTCGTGAAGGGTGGTGCCGTCACCACGTTCGCGACTACGACCAGGGTCGTCCCTGGTGTGCCCCAAGAAGGGGAGAGAAGATGGGGTGACCGATGGGGCTCGAACCCACGACAACCGGAATCACAATCCGGGACTCTACCAACTGAGCTACGGTCACCGCCGAAAGAAGGAAGATTCTAGCATGACTGTGCGCCCCATGCCCGCGCGGTGGTCGGCGTGACGGGGGCGGGGTGGACAACCGGTCCAGGGTTTCGGGTTTCGGGTCTTGCGTCTTATCCTTTATCATGGATTCGATGCATCCAAGGAGGCCTTATGGCACAGATCTTTGTGGTTCACCCCGAAAATCCCCAGTCCAGGCTCCTGCAGCAGGCGGGGGCGCTACTGGCTGAAGGAGGGTTGGTGGCCGTTCCCACCGATTCCAGCTACGCCGTGGTCGCCCGGTTGGACGACAAGGCGGCGTCCGAGCGTCTGCGCAAGCTGCGCGGGCTCGATGATCGCCATCACCTGACCCTGCTGTGCCGCGACCTGGCTGAAATCAGCCACTTCGCTCGCGTGGAAAACACCCAGTATCGGCTCCTCAAGCTGGCCACGCCGGGACCTTTCACCTTCATTCTCGAAGCCACCAAAGAGGTGCCGCGCCGCGTGTCGCATCGATCCCGCAAGACGATAGGCATCCGGGTCCCGGATCACAAAGTGGCCCGGGCGCTTATCGACGCCGTGGGGTCGCCGCTCCTGTCCACTACGCTGATCCCCGAGGGCGAAGAGTTGCCGCTGAATGACGCCCAAGAAATCTTTGCGCGTTACGAGCACGATCTTGCGGCGGTGGTCGATGGCGGCGCCTGCCCCTTCGAGCCTACGACCGTCATCGATTTGACGGCCGAAGTGCCCGAGATCGTACGTCGCGGCCGAGGGGACGCCTCCAAGCTGGGGCTGTAGACCGCCCCGTGAGCGGTTATGCTTACACACCTGCCAGCAGGATGCTGGTTTTTTGCTGACTTGCCCTGATGGACGATTTCATCCAGACCCTGACGGTCTACGCTATACCGGTGCTGTTTGCCATTACCCTGCACGAGGCTGCGCACGGGTACGTGGCGCGTCACTTCGGCGACCTGACCGCGCAAGAGGCGGGCCGCATCAGCCTCAATCCGCTGCGCCATGTCGATCTCATGGGCACGATCGTCGTACCGCTGGTCTTGCTGTTGGTCACCCGACTCATGGGGGGTGGGCTGCTGTTTGGCTGGGCCAAGCCCGTGCCAGTGAACTGGAGCCGCCTGCGCAAGCCCAAGCGCGACATGCTCTGGGTGGCATTGGCGGGCCCGGCCTCCAATCTCGTGCAGGCAATCCTTTGGGTTCTGATCTGGCGTGCCATCTTCGAATCGAATGCAGTGGGCGGCGGCAATTTCTGGGTGCTCATGGCGCACGCCGGCGTACAGGTCAACCTCATCCTGATGGCGCTGAATCTGATCCCCCTGCCGCCGCTCGATGGGGGGCGCGTGGTCTTCAGCCTGCTGCCGGCGCGTGCTGCCTGGCAGTACGGCAAGATCGAGCCCTATGGGATCGTGATTCTGCTGGTGCTCATGATGACGGGCTGGCTCTGGCCGATCATGGAACCTTTGCTTGCATTGGGCGAATGGGTGGTTCGCGCATTTGTGTAGATTCGGCCTCCGAATCCGTTAAACTTGGCTTTTTATTCCGCCCGGGGTTCGCCCGGGCACACTCGGAGTATTCCTGATCATGTCCGGCTCGGATTCCACTTTTCCAGTCTTGCAGGGCAGCATGGTGGCCCTGGTGACGCCCATGCATCCCGATGGGCAATTGGACCTGGACGCCTATCGAAAGCTGATCGACTGGCACATCGAGCAAGGCACCGACGTGCTCACGGTGGTGGGCACCACGGGTGAATCGCCCACTGTCACGGTACAGGAGCAGGCCGAGCTCATCGAGCTGGCCGTGCGCCACGTCAATGGCCGTGTGCCGGTCGTGGCCGGCACGGGGGGCAACTCCACGGCCGAGGCCATCGAGCTGCAGCGCCATGCCTATGCGGCTGGTGCAACAGCGGGGCTGACAGTGGTGCCTTACTACAACAAGCCGACGCAAGAAGGCCTGTATCAGCACTTCAAGGCCATTGCCGAATCCGTCGAACTGCCCAGCATTCTGTATAACGTGCCCGGGCGGACGGTGGCCGATGTCTCCAACGAAACCATCCTGCGTCTGGCCCAGATTCCCAACATCATCGGGGTGAAAGATGCCACCGGCAATATCGGCCGTGCCGCGCAGCTCATTGCGCAAGTCCCTGACGATTTCGTTGTCCTCAGTGGCGACGACCCTACGGCGGCTGCACTCATGCTGCTGGGTGGGAAGGGCAATATTTCCGTGGTAGCCAATGTGGCGCCCCGTCTGATGCACGATCTGTGTGCGGCGGCCATTCGTGGCGATGCTCTTGAAACGCGGCGTCTGAACGCCAAGATCATGGGGCTGTGCAAAGCGCTGTTCATCGAAGCCAACCCGATCCCGGTCAAATGGGCCATGGCCGAGATGGGCTTGATGCAATTAGGCTATCGCTTGCCGCTTACGACCCTTTCCGAGCCCAATCGCACCGCTGTGCGCCAGGCCTTGATTCAAGCAGGTGTTCTCTAACATGATCACACGCATTGCAGCTGCCCGCGCGGGCCTGGCCCTGTCGGGCCTGCTGTTGATTTCTGGCTGCTCGACCCTGAACCAGCTCACGGGCGCATCAGAATCCATCGATTACAAAAGTACGGTCACCGGCGATCCGCTGGTCATTCCTCCCGATCTGACCCAGGCCAACGACGATACGCATTACAAAGCGCCTGAGGGCACGGCCACCCTGAGCACGTTCAAGGCAGGGCAGGCGGCCGCTCAGAGCACTAATGCGGCGGACCGGGTGTTGCCCCAGTCGGCCAACATCAAGGTCATGCGGGATGGTTCCTTGCGCTGGCTGGTGGTCGACGAGCCGGCCCAAACGCTGTATCCCAAGCTGATCGAGTTCTGGGGCGACCAGGGCTTCACGATCCATTCCCAGGATCCCAAGGCGGGGCTGATCGAAACGGATTGGGCCGAAAACCGCGCCAAGATTCCGGAAGGCTGGCTGCGCAGCGCGCTGGGTAGCGTCCTGGATCAGGTGTTCGACAGCGGTGAGCGTGATCGCTTCACCATGCGGATCGAGCGCGACAACGCCAACAAGACCGAAATCTACGTCAGTCACCAGCACATGGTCGATACACCCACCAGTGACGGTACGGCCTTCAAGTGGGTGTTTGGCAAAGAAGATCCGGGTCTGAATGCGGCTATGCTGGCACGGCTCATGGTCTATCTGGGCGAAAACCAGCAGACTGCTGCACAAGAGATCAAGCATTCGACCAACGACACCGGGCCCGCGACTGCAAGCGACATCACGCGTCATCAGGCCTCGCTGGTCATGGCTGAGCCCTTCGACCGCGCCTGGCGCCGGGTGGGTGTGGCACTTGACTCCGCGCGCTTTACGGTCGAAGACCGCAACCGCGAGCAAGGGGATTACTACATCCGTTATCTGGATACCGATAACGGCCAGAAGATTGAACAGCAGACTATCTTCGGGCGCATATTCGGAACCCGCAACACGGCGGAGCCACTCAAATTCCGTGTCCATGTGGCACAGCAGGGGGGCAGCTCTGAAGTCACCGTGCTGGATCAGAATGGCAAGCAGGTGGTCAACGGTACGGCTGACCGTATCCTCACGGTTCTGGCACAGAACCTGAAGACCACGCAGTAACGCCGGTACCTTGCATCATGTCAAAGGCCTCACCCAACTGGGTGAGGCCTTTTTTCATTTGCGTGATCGCCAGAGGGCGCTCATATCTGCCAGTGTGCCCAGCCTTCCTGGAGCCATTCGTCGATCATGGCTCGAGCCTCTGGCGCAAGCCGCTGCAGCGCGATGGGGCCCAATTGGCGCGAGTCCGCCAGGGTCTTGAGCTCCGCCTGGGCTGGCAGTGGCGCCACTTCGCCGTTGATGAAGAGCTCTTCGCCGAAGTACATCAGGCGGGTGCATCGATCCAGCACCAGCGTGCCCGTGCCCGGGATCTCGTCCACCAGCGTGGGCGGGGTTTCAGCCGGATCGAAGAAGGCGTTGTTGGGCAGGCTGGTCAGCCATTGGCCCAGGAAGCGTGCGGCCACCGCCTCGTTGAACTGAATCTTGTGCAGTGTCGCGAGTGTGGCGGCCACCAAGGTGTCCGGCAATTCAGCCGGATGGTGCGTGGGCGCCGCGCCGGCGTCTGAATACAAGGCGGACAGATCTCCCGCGGGTAGCGGCGGTTGCCCGTAGAGGCCCGTATCACCCAGATGTTGCGCCGAGACCTGATCGGCGGCCGATTCCAGAAGCCCGCGAGCCAATGTTGCCTCGTTGGGGACTCGGAACCCGATCGAGATGGTCATGCAGTCCCCTCCCACTGCGATGCCGTCGTGGCAGGCATTGGGCGGCAGATACAGCATGTCGCCGGGTTCCAGGATCTCGTCTGCTTCTGGACGAAAATCGGCCAAGATCTTGAGGGGTAGCCCAGGGACCAGACTGCGGTCTTCCTGTTGGCTGGTGCGCCAGCGGCGGCGGCCGTGTGCTTGAATCAGAAAGACGTCGTAGCTGTCGTAGTGCGGTCCCACGCCTCCGCCGTCGCTGGCGATGCTGATCATCGCATCGTCCAGCCGCGCATCCGGGATGAAGCGAAATAGCCGCAAGAGTGCCGCCGTGTCGTCGTCGTGCAGGTCCACACTTTGAACGAGCAGAGTCCATCGCGGCTGGCTGAGCGCGGGCAAGCGGCGAAAGGGTCCGCGCTTGAGTGTCCACCCGCGATCGGTCTGTCGGATCAGCCGGGATTCGACCTCGTCGCGGCGAGCGAGTGTCTGGACTTCTGCGAGCGTCAGCGGTGCTTTGAATTCCGGGAACGCCTGTCGTATCAACAGCGGCTTCTTTTGCCAGTAGTCGCGCATGAATTCGTGCGGCGTCAATCCACCGAGCAACGGGGTAGGGCGATCCAGGGCAGGCGGGCGAGTCAGCGAGTACATGGTGGATGCTCCCAATGTGCGTTGCCTCACAGGCTACAGGAAATCTCGGCGCAGCTGGTAGAGGAGCTCCAGGGCCTCGCGCGGGCTCAGGGTATCAGGGTCCAGGGTCCGCAGGGCCGTGCGCAGCGGTTCTTCGCTGTCTCCGGTTTCGTCTTCGACTCGTTCGACGAAAAGCGCCAGCTGCGAATCTGCGCGGTTGCGGGCTTCGAGTTCGGCCAGCTCCTTCTGGGCATGGCGGATGACCACGGGCGGAATGCCCGCGCGTTGTGCGACGTGCAGGCCATAGCTCTGGCTGGCGGGCCCAGGGCGCACCTCGTGCAGAAAGACGACGCCGTCCGGGGAGTCGGCTGCTGCCAGGTGGATATTGGCTACCCCGTGCGTCTTCTCGGGCAGCCGGGTCATTTCAAAGTAGTGTGTCGCAAACAGCACCAGAGCCCGGTTGTGAGTCAGCAGCCGGTGTGCGATGGCCCAGGCCAGTGCCAGGCCATCGTAGGTCGAGGTTCCGCGTCCGATCTCGTCCATGAGCACCAGGCTGCGCGGCGTGGCAGCTGCCAGAATGACGCTGGCCTCCATCATCTCCATCATGAAGGTCGAGCGCCCACCCGCCAGATCGTCTGCAGCACCGATGCGCGTGAAAATGCGGTCCAGCGGGCCTACCGTAGCTGCTGTGGCAGGCACGTAGCTGCCGGTGCGCGCGAGCAGCGCAATCAGCGCCACCTGCCGCATATAGGTGGATTTGCCCCCCATGTTGGGACCGGTGACCAGCAGCATCCGCCGCTCGTCGAACAGCGTGCAGTCATTGGGTGTAAATCCTTCGATGGTGTGCTCCACGACGGGATGACGCCCGGCCTCGATATCGAGGCGGCTGTCCTCGCACAGGGTCGGTGCCGTCCAGCCGCTTTCTCGTGCATGCTGGGCCAGTGCGGCCAGCGCGTCGATTTGGGCCAGCGCGGCCGCGCTACGTGCCAGATCCGCCGCATGGGCCCGGGCTTGCTCCAGCACCTGGTCGAATAAAAGTTTTTCTCGCGCCAAGCCTCTGTCTCGCGCCGAAAGGATTTTGTCTTCCCAGGCTTTGAGTTCGGGCGTGATATAGCGCTCGGCGTTCTTGAGCGTTTGTCGGCGTCGGTAGTCGTCGGGAACCTTGTCGGCCTGGCCGCGGGTCACCTCGATGAAAAACCCGTGAACGCGGTTGTATTCCACGCGCAGATTGCTGATGCCGGTACGCTCGCGTTCGCGGGATTCGATGTCCATCAGGAACGAGCCATTGTCGCCCGCCAGTTGACGCAACTCGTCGAGCTCGGTGTCGTAGCCTCCGGCAATCACACCCCCGTCGCGTATCGTCAACGCGGGCTCTTCCGCGATGCTGCGTACGAGCAAAACTTGCAGAGCCTCGTCCACCGGTACGTCGCGCAAACTGTCATCCAGCAGCCCTTGGGGGGTGAGTATGCTTCGCGCTTCTTGTGCCAGCTCGGGGAGCAGGGCCAGGGCGTCGCGCAGGCTGGCCAGTTCGCGCGGGCGGATGGTGCCCAATGCCAGGCGTGTGGCCATGCGTTCGAGATCGGGAAGTGCGCGTAGCCGGGTTTGCAGCGTGTGCAAGCCTGCGTCCGGACTGCCATCGTCTTGTGGCACCAGCTGGCGGATGGCATCTTGCCGGGCCTGGGCTTCCGGATTGGTGCGCAACGGAGCCTGCAGCCAGCGGCGCAATTGCCGGCTGCCCATTGGCGTGCAGCAGTGATCCAGCGTGCTGAAGAGTGTAGGGCCTTCGGCGCCGCTGAGGGTTTCGGTGAGTTCCAGGTTGCGGCGCGTTGCGGGGTCCAACACGACGTAGTCGCCGCCTGCGTCCACCGCCAGTCCATGCACGTGGCTGAGCGCCTGGGCCTGCGTGTTGCCTACGTATCGCAGCAGCGCGCCCGAGGCCCGCATGGCCAGGGGCAGGTGGCTCAGGCCAAACGCGCCCACGTCCGACACGCCGAAGTGGCGCAGCAGCGTATCGCGCGCGCCGTCCTCGTCAAAGTGCCAGTCGGGAACGCGGCTGAGCGCTGCGCGTGTGTCGGGAGCCTGGGATTGCTCCGGACAAACCAGCTCGGCTGGCGTGATCCGGCTTAATTCCGTATCCAGAAGCTCGGGGGTCGTTTCGCAGGTCTTGAAGCTGCCGTTGGCCAGATTCATCCAGGCGAGCCCCACCGCCTCTCGTCCGTGCGTGCGCCCAGCCACCCAGGCCGCAATGATGCGGTCGTCCTTGGCGGGTAGCAGTGCGTCTTCCGTCAGAGTGCCAGGGGTGACCACCCGCACGATCTTGCGTTCGACGGGCCCCTTGCTGGTGGCAGGGTCGCCGATCTGCTCGCAGATGGCAATCGATTCGCCCAGCGCCACCAGGCGCGCCAGGTAGCCTTCCATGGAGTGGTAAGGAACCCCGGCCATGGGAATTGGTGCGCCATTGGACGAGCCTCGCTTGGTCAGGGTGAGGTTCAATAGCCGCGCCCCCCGTTCCGCATCTTCGTAGAACATCTCGTAGAAGTCGCCCATGCGGTAGAACAGCAGGTGCGACCCCGCCTGCGCCTTGAGCTTCAGGTATTGCTGCATCATGGGCGTGTGGCCGGAGAGGTCTGTGGTGGTCATGCGTGGGGTGCGTGTCTGCAAGGATTGGAGGCGGGACAATATTATCTTATCGTCTATCGCCGAGGGACTCATCGTGGGAAGATCGTGACGTTTGGCGCGTGTGGGCTTCTCACCGGCATTGGGCTGCAGGTGTGGGGAGCCCGAGAACCATGTCGAACTTTACGAGCTGAACGGCGTTCCTGTATAAGGTTTGATAGGGTGCGTCATGCATACCTACACGATAGGGACCGATGTGGCCCGTCAGCTGGTGCGGGCCAATGCCGTTGCGGGTGCCGCGATTGTGGGTCAGCCTGGCGGCTGGTCAGTGATGCTGCAGGTTGGGACGACGAAAAAGCTTTTGGGTACTCAGCGCTCGGATAAGGCACGCACGTGGCGGAGCCTGGACTCTTGCGTGCAATACCTGAGAGACGAGCTATCGATCGTGAATATTGATCATCTGGATGCTACGAACTATACGCGCGACGGGTCCGCGCGAGTCCAGCGCCCTGATACGACTGCACGCTTGAAACAGGCTCATGAAGCTGCCGCTTATGACCGCCGGTTCCGTGCCAGTGTCCAGGCAGGTATCGACGATCCCCACCCGAACATCTCAGGCGAAGAGGTGGATGCGCATTTTGCCAAGAAGCGCGCCGATTTGCGTAAGCGCATCGCGCAAGGGCACGTGTGAGGGTTGACTGGCGAGCCTGGCTTTACGGCGCGGGGCGCGTGTCCGGCACTCGTGAAGTCGTCGTGCGACCAAACTACATCATGGTCTATCGGATCGAAGGCGATGCCATCGTGGTCTTGCGTGTATTGCATGCTGCGCGACAGTGGCCGTCGTCGTCTCAGGACGAGTGAACGCCAGTTGGCGGGTTAACGCGAATCGCCCCTGGGCCATCGTGGTGTTACAAGCCTCATATGGACAATATTGCGGCATCCGACCTCAAGACCATCCTGCACTCCAAGCGGGCCAATATTTACTATCTGGAGCATTGTCGCGTCCTGGTGAACGGCGGGCGTGTCGAGTACGTGACCGATGCGGGAAAACGTTCCCTTTACTGGAACATTCCAATCGCCAACACTACCAGCCTTCTGCTGGGGACGGGAACCTCGATTACGCAGGCGGCCATGCGGGAGCTCGCGAAGGCCGGGGTATTGGTCGGTTTCTGCGGTGGGGGTGGTACACCTCTGTTTTCTGCCAATGAGGTAGATGTGGAGGTCGCTTGGCTGAGCCCCCAAAGTGAATATCGTCCGACGGAATACTTGCAGGCCTGGGTCCACTTTTGGTTCGACGACGCCTTGAGATTAAAGGCAGCCAAGTCCTTACAGGTCTTGCGGCTCGGTCGTCTGGCAAGGGAATGGGTCGACCGTAGCTTGCGTGATGCTGGGTTTGATGTGGACACTGGACGCTTGGACTCGCTTTGTACGCAGGCAAACCAGGGAATTGAGCGGGCCGCCGACACCACTGAACTGCTGACGGAAGAGGCTCGACTGACCAAGGCACTATTCAAGCTCGCAGTGGACACAGTCGGTTATGGCGACTTTGCGCGTGCAAAGCGGGGCGTGGGAACCGATCCAGCCAACCGTTTCCTTGATCACGGTAATTACCTTGCCTATGGGTTGGGGGCCACTGCCTGTTGGGTGTTAGGCCTGCCTCATGGCCTGGCCGTCCTCCATGGCAAGACCCGCCGAGGGGGCTTGGTGTTTGATGTCGCTGACCTGGTAAAGGACGCCAGTATTTTGCCTCAGGCTTTCTTGTCGGCAATGCAGGGGGATGACGAGCAGCAGTTTCGCCGGAGTTGTATTGAAACGCTGACACGTAGCGAATCTCTGGATTTCATGATCGATTCCGTCAAAGAAATTGCTCTAAAAGTGGGAAAGCAGATGGACGCCGCGACCACGCGTCAAGGTGACGTGGGATGAACGTGCTGCTGGTTTCCCAATGCAACAAGCGGGCGTTGGTGGAGACGAGACGGATTCTGGATCAGTTTGCCGAGCGCAGAGGCGAGCGCACCTGGCAGACATCCATTACACAGGCAGGTCTGGACACGCTGCGCAAGTTGTTGCGGAAGACGGCGCGCAAGAATACGGCCGTAGCCTGCCACTGGATTCGTAGCAAGGATCACAGCGAGTTGTTGTGGATCGTTGGTGATGCGCGTCAATTCAATGCTGAGGGTGCCGTCCCCACGAATGAGACAGAAAGCGATGTCCTGCGCCGTGATGACGAGAATGACTGGCACAGCTTGAGAACGATTCGCAGCCTCACCGCGTTGGCTGCGCTGCTGCACGATTTGGGCAAGGCCAGCCAGTCCTTCCAGGATCGGCTGAATGGCCGTGGGGCACGCGAAAGAAATCGCTATCGCCACGAGTGGACTTCGGTTCGGTTGTTTCAAGCCTTCGTCGGCTCCGATGATGATGTCGGCTGGCTGCAGCACTTGGTTGATGGCGCTGAAGGCGCTGTGGATGGTCACCTTTTCGAGGCCATCTGGCTTGATCGCAACGGAGGAAGGTTGTTATGTGACGGGCTGGATGAGGTTGCCAGAACTGACAAGCCATTTGCGGCAAGTGGCCGTGGCTTGCCACCCTTGGCTCAGGCAGTGGCCTGGCTGGTGCTGACGCATCATCGCCTGCCTGCATTGCCCTATAGCCGAACAGAGTTGAAAGTCGATAGGCTCTGGCACGGGCGATTCATTCTGGGCATGCGCGGTGAAGAGTTGGATGAACTGCTCAGTCAGGTTGATGCAGATTGGAATGAACCCTGGGATGAGGCTATAGCCCGGTGCTCGCGGGGTGAGATCGCCCCCTATTGGACCTTCCCGAGTGGGCTTCCCGTTCGTACAGTGAAGTGGCGAAAGCGGGCGGCTCGGTTTGCGCGGGATTTGCTCCAGAACCTGGAAGGCGGTGCCAGCAGCCTGAGCGATCCGTTCATCATGCATGTCTCGCGGCTGTCGCTCATGTTGAGTGATCACTATTATTCCAGCCTGGAAGACCCCACGCTGAGGGTTACGGGAGAAAAGGGGTTCCCTCTGTTCGCGAACACGGCTCGGGACCCTGCTGGTCGATCGCACTTGCTGCAACCATTGGACGAGCACCTTCTGGGGGTCGAGTTGAATGCAAGTCGGCTCGTGCATTCGTTGCCCACACTGGGCCGACAATTGCCCCACTTGATTGGGCATCGTGGTCTGAAAAAACGTAGTGCCAATGCAGCGTTTCGATGGCAGGACAGATCTGCCGACTTGGCGGCTGGTTTGCGTATGCGGGCCAGCGAACAAGGTGCGTTCATCGTCAATATGGCATCCACCGGCTGCGGTAAAACCCTGGGCAATGCCCGGATCATGAACGCGTTGGCGGATCCGTTACAAGGGCTGCGCTGTGCGTTCGCCATTGGCCTGCGGACGCTGACCTTGCAAACGGGACGCAGCTTTCAGCGCGATCTGGGCCTTGGCGATGATGAACTTGCCATCCGGGTTGGGGGCGCCGCCAGCCGTGACTTGTTCGAATTTTACGAGCAACAGGCTGAGGAGAGCGGGTCGGCGTCTCGTCAAGCCCTGCTCGATGAGACCACTCATGTGGTGTACGAGGGTAACGACCAGCATCCGGCCCTGACGCAATTGGGTAGTGATCCTGAGGCGCGAAAATTGCTCATTGCGCCTTTACTCGTGTGCACGGTAGACCATTTGACCCCTGCTACCGAAGGTTTGCGGGGTGGTCGGCAGATTGCACCCATGTTGCGCCTGATGACCGGAGATCTGGTTCTTGATGAACCCGACGATTTTGGTCTCGATGATTTGCCGGCCCTGACGCGCCTCGTCCACTGGGCGGGGTTGTTAGGGGCCAGGGTGCTTCTATCGTCGGCCACGTTACCGCCCGCTTTGGTGAAAGGGCTGTTCATGGCATACCAAGAGGGGCGGCACTGGTTCGAGAAGAACCGGGGTGATCGGCCTTCGAATTCATCTACCGTCTGCTGCATGTGGGTGGATGAGTTTGCTCAGCATCATGCCGATTGCGCCGACGAAGCGGCTTTTGATCAGTGGCATCAGGAGTTTGTTTCTGCCCGAGTGCGGCAGTTAGAGAAGCAGACGGTACGGCGTCGCGCAGGGTTGTTGCCCGTGAAAGGGCTGCAAGGTTTGGATAAATCTGATCGCCAGACAGAGTTTGCCCGCATAGTGCGGGATGCTGCGTTGCTTCTGCACCGGCAGCATGGTTGTGAGGATCCTCGCAGCAGGAAGCGCATCAGCTTCGGCCTTGTTCGTATGGCGAACATCAATCCTTTATTTGATGTGGCGTTGGCTCTTTTCCGTCTGCCGGCACGGCCAGGCGTCCATATCCATCTGTGCGTTTACCATTCGCAGTTTCCATTGTTCCTGCGTTCCTGTATCGAGCAACGGTTGGATAGAGTGCTGGATCGGCGGCAGGAAATGGCGGTGTTTGATTTGCCAGAGGTTCGGCAGGCTATTGATACGACCGATGCGCAGGACCAGCTTTTTGTTGTATTGGGCTCACCCGTCACAGAGGTGGGGCGAGACCATGATTATGACTGGGCAGTCGTCGAGCCATCGTCGATGCGTTCGTTGATCCAATTGGCTGGCCGTGTGTGGCGTCATCGGCTCAAGAAGGTGACTACTCAACCCAATCTCCTGGTGTGCGACACCAATCTGAAGCATTTTCGCCAGCCAGGTGGCCCTGCCTACTGCCATCCCGGTTTTGAGAGCCAGGAATTTCCGCTGCAAACTCACAAACTCAGCAAGCTGTTGCTCCCTTGGCTGGATGAGCGTTGGGGCATGACGGTCGACGCGCGCGTCCGTGTCGCATCCAGGTCTGTATCTGACCGCGATCCTAGTAAAAATCTGGTTGATCTGGAGCATGTCAGGATGGAGCAACAGATGCTGCCACTGATCTCGCCCGGTCTCAACGCGTCCAGCTTCTGGCTGCGAGACGAGGTCAGCCTTACCGCTGTCATGCAGCAGGCGCAACCATTTCGGATGCAGACACGCAAGGAGGTGGAGGTCGTATGGCAGTGGGGTGAGGCTGATGATCATCCCCATCTGTGTCGGGTCGAAGGCGGCGAGAGGAAATACCAGGAACTCTATGTTCCTGTGGCGTTGAGCAAGTGTGCCCCGCTGCCTGATTCATCTGTGCGGGGCGAAGGTATCAGCCCCTGGGGAAGCATTGATTTTGCACAGCTCATGGTAGACCAAGCACAGGATATGGATTGGCCGCTTGACCAGTTTGCACAGAAATACGCGCGTGCCATTCTGCCAGCCAAGCAGGAAGGCTGGCGTTGGCACCCAGCGCTGGGGTTTGCGGTAAAGGCGTAGGCAGCGCCCGACTACGCAGAGATCGACTCCATCGGTTCAAGCAATTGTAGAGTTGCTTGCAGTTCCGGGTTCAGTTCCGCCGAGCGGAGATCGAATGCGGTTTGGAGATTCATCCAGGATTGCGCATCGCCGCCGAAGTAACGGCTCAGTCGCAAGGCGGTATCGGCCGTGATGCCGCGCCGTTCGAGCACGATGTCATTGATGCGGGATGCGGGTACAAGCAGATGCCGAGCCAGTGCGTTGATGCTCAGTCCAAAGGGCTTCAAGTAGTCCTCGCGCAAGATCTCACCAGGGTGTACCGGTCGCATGCCATTTTTGATCATCTCATCATTCCCCGTTTCTGGTGTTGCCCCGTTATTGTCATCCGTGGTAGTCCACGATTTCGACGCCTGCAGGTCCTTCATTCGTCCAGATAAAACAAATACGCCATTGGTCGTTGATCCGGATGCTGTACTGTCCTTTCCGGTTACCGCCCAGTTTTTCTAGCCTGTTTCCTGGCGGACTGCGTAGGAAGTCCAGTGTTGCCGCAGCGTCCAGCAAGGCTAGTTTTCGCTCGGCGGTTATTTGGATGTTCGCGAAGCGAAGCGCGCGGCCAGATGTGAACAGACGTTGCGTTTCTTGCGAGCGGAACGACTGAATAGCCATGTGGACACCATTCTATACTGTTTACCGGGATTCGGTATGCTGCCTGTGCGGCAGGTAATGCACCAACAAGAGGAAGTCCAACGGACAACTTTCTGAGCTGCCTGCGCGGCAGCGAACGCTTTAAGGTGGAATTTGAACTTGTTCTCTTTCGTCAAAAATTAGATTATGATGAAACTCAGTGATTTCAATATGTAATTGTTAACTGGAAAGTCCAAAGTACAACGGCATAAGTGTAATCATGGAGGAGTCATGGGACAGAGTCAAGACCCCGAACGGCGCACTAGTCGCGCTCGAGATGTCATCGCCGCCTTTCTGAAAGACGAACTGGAATCCCGGCTAAAGAAGCTAACCGCTGAAGATTCAAAGCGTGATGCGTTGATCGCTCGGTTTCAGTCTGATACTTGGATCGAGAGTGCTTCAATTCGAGTCCAACAGATTCAGGCCGTCACGCATTCAGTCAAGGCGGTACACCCGAAAGCACGTGGCACCAGCTTGTATGTGGACCCAACCACCATGCTGCCCACAAGCTTGGTGGGCAGTCATGTCCTGGGCTCGAGTTTCATCAGTGACATCGTTGGCAATGCCGCCGTGCTTGATGTCTACAAGTTTCTAAAGCTAGAGGTTGATGGCCGTAGTTTGCTGAGTTGGTTGGTGGCGGACGACCAAGCCACGTTGCGGGCGTTGAGCGATGATGAGGTTAAAGGGAGGAAATGGCAGTTGGCCTTCGTCGGGCTGATGCGTGACCGTGACGAGGCGCCAACGAGCCACGCACTGGCTAAACAGACGTACTGGCTAATTGGAGATGACGCGGCGGACGATGAGCAGTACCACCTGCTGGCACCTCTGTTCGCCACGTCTCTGGCGCAAACGGTGCATGGGGTGCTTCAGGAGGACCGATACGGTGACGCGAACAAGGCGGCTCGTGCTGCACGTCGGTCCAATAGTGCTCATGAGGGGGTCCTGCACGATTACCCTGCGCTGGCAGTACGCAAGTTGGGTGGGACTAACACCCAGAACGTGTCGCAACTCAACGCGGAACGTGGTGGCGTCAATTACCTTCTAGGTTCCTTGCCTCCATCCTGGGATCAGAACGTGCCTCGCCATCTCTGGGGTGTAACTTCAGTCTTTGGATCGGTATTCAATCATTACGGTAGGGTGCGCCCGATCACCCGGTCCATGTTGCGCTTCCTGCAGAGAGATCCGCCCCCCAACATGGAGACCCGCAATCGGGTGGACGCTTATGTCGGCGGGCTGATTGATGAAATGGTCTCCATGGCGGGTGAGTTTCAGCGGGGGTTGCCTCGAGGCTGGACGGCTGATTCCCGTTGCAAGTTGGAGCCCGAAGAACGGCTCTGGCTTGATCCGTGGCGAGCGGAGCAGGAGGGTGAGTTCCGTAGCCGGTGGCTGTTTATGGATTGGCCTGCACAGATCGGCCATCGTTTCGGTAACTGGTTGAATACACGGCTTGAGTCGCGTTTCAAATTGGTGGGCGACATTGAGCATCGGCGCTGGCAGCGAGAATTGCTGGTAGACGAGGATGTTGGGGGCTGGGCGTGGCAACTGCGTCAGTTGCGTACAGATCTGAAGGCTTCCCACTATATTGCTGCGCGCGGAGGGGCCGTATGAGTCTGATGAATGCCGAACCTGGTGCGTTACTGATCCTCCCTCATCTGCGTATCCAGAATGCCAACGCCATTTCCAGCCCTTTGACGCATGGTTTTCCCTCGATGACCGCATTCCTGGGATTCATGTGGGCGTTGGGGCGCCGAATGGCCGTGGAGCAGATTCCATTGCGGCCACGAAAAATCGGGGTGATTTGCCATTGGCATCAGGAACAGGTGCAGGATGGCTATGTGAAGACGTTTCGTCTGACGCGTAACCCGGTAGATCGAGATGGCGACACTGCAGCCATAGTAGAAGAAGGACGGATCGGCCTGGAGGTTACCTTGGTGTTGCAGGTTGATGATGCGACCCGTGTTGGCGAAACCAGTATTTTGTTCCAAGGTAACGAGTCACAGTATCGAGATATCGCCTGGCAAGTTCGGGAGTTGGTCGACACCTTGCGGATCGCAGGCGGGACGGTACTGCCACGTAGGCCTGGCCCCGGTATTCATGTTGCTCCGAGTCTGATTCTGTGGCCGACGTCGGAATCGGATCGACAACAGAATTTCCGGCATTTGCGGCGGGAATGGTTGCCTGGGTTCGCCCTCGTCAGTCGTGACGACCTCTTGCAAAGTCGCGTGAGGCAGCTGCAGCGAGACGATCCGTCAGCCACCTTGCTGGATGCTTGGTTAGACCTTTCTCGCTTCAACTATCGCAGTCGGCAGAATGAGTCGGGCAAGATTATTTGGGGCCATGATCGGCCTGCAGGATCAGGTTGGATCGTGCCGATCCCTGTTGGTTACGGTGCCTTGTCAGATTTGCATGAGGGTAATCAGGTGGTTAATGCACGCGACGACCACACACCCTTCCGATTCGTCGAGAGCGTGTATTCCATCGGCCAGTGGATCGGCCCCCACCGTCTGCGTAGCGTTCGTGATCTTCTTTGGTGGGGCGAGTATCGCTCACAGGAGGGTGTCTATCGATGTTGCAACGGCTACGTTCCGGTACCAACGGACGATGACGATGAGGATCCGCCAGGGTTTTCGTCTTACACACCGTTCAGCCCAGCGGCTGTTTAAACGCAATACCACCTCCATTTTGGAAGGAAATTTGCTATGCCTTTGAAAACTGCATCCGTTCTCGCCTTTGAACGCAAGCTGGATCCATCCGACGCACTGCTGTCAGCCGGGCAGTGGAATGACAAGTCCAATTCTGACGGATGGCCACCAGTCACCATTAAGCTTAAGTCCGTTCGTGGCACGATTTCCAACCGGTTGGTCGCCAAGGATCAGGACCCGATCAAGCTCGATGCGGCGATCGAGAATCCGAATCTGCAGAAGGTGGATGTGGCAGCCTTGCCAGCCGATGCTGATACGTTGAGGGTAAGCTTTACCCTACGCGTTCTGCCCGGTACTGGGAAACCGTCTGCCTGTAATAGTGCAGCCTACGAGGCCAGGTTGCTGCAGGCGGTCAGTGGTTATGTGGAGACTCATGGCTTCAGTGAACTGGCCCGTCGGTATGCCCACAACTTGGCGAACGGCCGCTTTCTGTGGCGCAACCGAGTTGGAGCCGAGCAGGTACAGGTCAGCATTGACTTGCTTGAGCGTGGAGAATCCGTTCAGCACTGGGATTTTGACGCCTTGGCCTTGAGCCTGAGAAATTTCGAGGCCGGCGGCTCCGAGGCGAGCAGAGATGTCGTGGCTGCATTGATCGCTGACGGCTTGGCTGGCCGTCGTCACGTTTTATTGCGAATTACGGCCTTCGTTCGGTTGGGGGCGGGTCAGGAAGTCTATCCCTCTCAGGAGCTGATCCTTGATCGTGGTCGTGGCGACAAGAGCAAGACGCTCTATGACGTGAATGGGGTGGCGGCCATCCATTCGCAGAAGGTGGGCAACTCCATCCGCACAATTGATGATTGGTACGTCGGCGCGACCGAGTTGGGTCCGATTGCCGTGGAGCCCTATGGTTCTGTGACGACGCAAGGTACGGCCTATCGCCAACCCAAAGTAAAGCCTAGCCTTGATTTCTATAACCTGTTTGACGACTGGCTGCTAAAGGACAAGATGCCGCCCCTGGAGCAGCAGCATTTCGTAATGGCCGTGCTGGTTCGGGGTGGCGTATTTGGTGATGCGGGGAAGTGACGCTCATGAGCACACATTATGTTGATATCGAGCTGCTGCCCGATCCAGAGTTCAGTCAGCCGTATTTGCTTGGGGCGCTGTACGCAAAACTTCATAGGGCGCTGGTGCAGCTGGGTAGTGAACATGGGATTGGCGTCAGTTTTCCGGGCTACAGCGTGCGGCCACGGAGCTTGGGCGGCATTCTGCGCCTTCACGGTGGTGGTGCAGAATTGGACTGCCTGCTATCCACCGATTGGTTGAGGGGAATGCATGATCACGTTAGATCGGAGACAGTGCATTTGCTTCCTCTTGAGCTCGAGCATCGCCAACTGTGCCGGCGCCAATTCAAGACCAATGCAGAGCGCCTGCGTCGTCGGCGCATGCGCAGGAAGGGTGAGACGCGTGACCAGGCTGAGGCCGCTATCCCGGATGATATGGAGCGGCAGCCGGACCTCCCATATGTGCGGATGCGTAGTAGCAGCACGAGTCAGTCGTTTTGTCTGTTCTTATCCCTGGGAGATCCACAGCCCGAGGCGATTCAAGGGTCGTTCAACAGCTACGGCTTGAGCTCAACAGCGACGGTACCATGGTTCTGACCCTTTTCTAGCAGTGAGGGCTAGAAGTGCATATGAATCAATGATTTGAAGAGAACAGAGAAATTTTGGTCTCTGCTATGTTTATGGGTGGGGTTCTTTAACAATCAACTAGTTGTACATCGTTTTGCCTAGTTCGCTGCCGCACAGGCAGCTCAGAAATTGTGGTAGTCCGACTCGCGTCGTAGAACTTCGTTCGCTGCCGCACAGGCAGCTCAGAAATCTGGTACATACGGTGGCATCAATCGCGCCACGTTCGCTGCCGCACAGGCAGCTCAGAAAAGGTCACGTATGTGGGTAACCATCATGCCGCCGTTCGCTGCCGCACAGGCAGCTCAGAAAATTTCGCCGGTCGCCATCGATCGGTACGGCTTGTTCGCTGCCGCACAGGCAGCTCAGAAACATTGTCGCAGTTCCTGTCGCGCTTTTTTCTTGTTCGCTGCCGCACAGGCAGCTCAGAAACTGGCTGCTGATTACTGTGCCCAGTGCAGCGATGTTCGCTGCCGCACAGGCAGCTCAGAAAGCTCGGCTGTCGGCCATGGAACGGTGACGGGCGTTCGCTGCCGCACAGGCAGCTCAGAAAATCGAGGCTGACCCCGAGATGTTTGACGGCACGTTCGCTGCCGCACAGGCAGCTCAGAAAATTTCGCCGGTTGCCATCGATCGGTACGGCTTGTTCGCTGCCGCACAGGCAGCTCAGAAATTCCACCGCTGAAACTCCATGCCGCGCAGGTTGTTCGCTGCCGCACAGGCAGCTCAGAAACCCGTGGATTACGTCTACTGGGAGGATTTCAGGGTTCGCTGCCGCACAGGCAGCTCAGAAATGACACTGTGGACATGGCCGCCCTTGGCCAGCGTTCGCTGCCGCACAGGCAGCTCAGAAATGCGCAAACGCGAGCGGATCTTTCTGCGCCGCGTTCGCTGCCGCACAGGCAGCTCAGAAACTTCAGAAACTCGACGCGGTCCGCCTTTTCCTGGTTCGCTGCCGCACAGGCAGCTCAGAAAGAGAGATTGAAGAACCCGCGCGACACGCAGTTGTTCGCTGCCGCACAGGCAGCTCAGAAAGTATGGATGCGTGGCGATATTAGGCAATCCCTGTTCGCTGCCGCACAGGCAGCTCAGAAATCGGGATTGGGCTTGGGCGGCTGCGGCTGGCTGTTCGCTGCCGCACAGGCAGCTCAGAAAACTCAAGCTTCGTATGCAGGCGCGTGAAATCCTCGTTCGCTGCCGCACAGGCAGCTCAGAAAATAGGGGTGCCAGCACCCACCACCAGGACCAGGTTCGCTGCCGCACAGGCAGCTCAGAAAGTGCAGCGCCACTGGCGATAGAGACTGAATACGTTCGCTGCCGCACAGGCAGCTCAGAAACTCCAGCGCCTTCAGAACACCTTGAGGCGTGCGTTCGCTGCCGCACAGGCAGCTCAGAAACAATGCGATTTATCGCTGTGAAGGTCCGCGCCGTTCGCTGCCGCACAGGCAGCTCAGAAATTCGGGCATCCCTCGAAGCAGCCTTCAGCGATGTTCGCTGCCGCACAGGCAGCTCAGAAAACCCCGAAAAGTGGGGACGGAAGCACAAATGAGTTCGCTGCCGCACAGGCAGCTCAGAAACTTCCGCCCAACATCCAGGACGAGGTGTTGAGGTTCGCTGCCGCACAGGCAGCTCAGAAAACCGATGGGCTTCACGTTGCCCGTCGCGGTGAGTTCGCTGCCGCACAGGCAGCTCAGAAATGCTTGAAATCGTCTCCGAAGCGCTTGATACCGTTCGCTGCCGCACAGGCAGCTCAGAAAGCAAAGTCCGGCGTGTAGAACGTGTTATCGGCGTTCGCTGCCGCACAGGCAGCTCAGAAAGTGAACATTTGCGGGCCAATCGTTTGATCGAGGTTCGCTGCCGCACAGGCAGCTCAGAAAGCCATCTTGGCGAAGCTGCGAGTTTTTGCACTGTTCGCTGCCGCACAGGCAGCTCAGAAACCTGATCCCGCTGGCAAATCCCAGTGCGTAAAGTTCGCTGCCGCACAGGCAGCTCAGAAATTCTTCATCGTGGCTTCACGCATGGCTTTTCTGTTCGCTGCCGCACAGGCAGCT
>NZ_DASVGN010000020.1:0-16156 GCF_036379515.1 Castellaniella sp. | reverse complement strand
GTCTCGAGCCGCACCAACCGCAAGTTCAAGGCCTACCTGGTGCGCCAGAAAGACGGCAAGATCGGCTTCGAATTCGAAGCCCGCGCCCCCAAGGCGGGCGATGCCAAGGCCAGCAAAGCGACCAAGGCTGCAAAAGCGCCGGTCACCGAAAAAGCCACGACAAAAGCCACGGCAAAGGCCACAGCAACCAAGACCAAAGCCACCTCTGCCAAAGCAGGTGCAACCAAAGCAGCTGCAAAACCCGCCGCCCGGAAACCCGCCAGCAAAAAGACCACTTCAAAAACCACCAAAAAAACCACCCCTGCCACCGACGACGAAGCGGCGTTCTGAGGACCCGCTGGAGTCAGGGAGCAAAGCTGAGGCGAGACAGCCTGTGCGGACTCGGGGCGAGTCTCGATGAAGAGATACGTTTTCTAAATTCCATAGAAATTATTCATATATAATATTTCTGTGGAACCAACAAAGGAGTCTGTCATGACTCTGCGTGTCATCAACACCCAGCCCGCCCCCGATCCTGCTCAGGTGCTCGGCAAAGCCGTCACGCGGGCGGCAGACCAACTCGCCATCCCACAAGCCACACTCGCCAAAGTGCTGGGCTTGAGCGCTGCCACAGTCAGCCGCCTGACGCACGGACTCTACGTCCTGGACTCCAGGCGCAAAGAGTGGGAATTCGCCTTGCTGCTGGTCCGCGTGTTCCGCTCGCTGGACTCGATCGTGGGTACCTCGGTGGCTGCTCAACAATGGCTGCATGCCGACAACCGGGCGCTCAACGGCCGCCCCATTGACCTGATCACCCGCACCGAAGGCCTGGTTCATGTCGCTCAATACCTGGACGCCTCACGCGCTATCGTCTGAAGCGCGGCCCTGGCAAGGCCAGGCATGGCGCATGGTCGAGGCGCAGCACGTAGCCTCAACCATGAAGCTGGTCGACGGCCACGACGAACAAGACCTGCTCGAAGGCCTGCTCGAATCCAGCAAGCCTGCGCTTGCACCGGGGACACAGCAGCTCCACTACCTGCTGGCTACGCCTTTTCGCTACCACCCTCATCGGACGGGATCACGTTTCCGTGCGGCCCCTGACCCTGGCGTGTTCTACGGGGCCGAGTCTGTACGGGCCGCGGCAGCGGAACTGGGCTACTGGCGCTGGCGATTCCTGTGCGACTCGGCTGGCCTCGACCACCTGGACCCTGTCGCGCATACCGCCTTCAAAGTCGACATCGATTCGCCCCACAGCATCAACCTCCAGCAGGACCCCTTTACCGTCGACAAAAATCTGTGGGAGCACGCTTCAAGCTACGGCGCGACCCAGGCGCTTGCCCGCAGCGCACGGGAAGCCGGTATCGAAAGCATCCTGTATCGATCCGTACGCGCCCCAGAAGCAGCCTGGTGCCTGGCTCTTCTGAGCCCCAGCGGTTTTGCCAGGCCCAGCCCACTACCCGGGCGGCAAACCTGGTTCATGGCCGTTTCGCACGATGCCGTCACACTGCGCAGAGATCGAGAATCCCTGCGCTTCGACATGGCCCACTGGGCCTGATCACCGATACACCAGGTCCCTGAAGTACAGCGACAGATCTGGCACGTAGGTGATCACCATCAGGCAGCACAGCACCACCGCCACGAAGGGCAGCAAGGGCCGGATGAGCTTTTCGATCGGCACGTTGGCCACCGTGCAGGCAGCAAACAGGTTCACGCCAAAGGGCGGTGTCACCATACCCAGAGCCAGGTTCACCACCATGATCACGCCAAAGTGCGCCGGGTCCACGCCAAACTGGGTGGCCACCGGCAGCAGCAGCGGCGCCAGCACCACGATGGACGCCGAAGTCTCGATGAACATGCCGATGATGAACAGCGCCACGTTCACACCCATGAGGAAGGTGAGCGGGCTGTGAAACAGGTGGCCGAGCCATTCGCCCAGCGCCATGGGCACGCCGGCGCGGTTGAGCAGAAAGCCGAACACCCCCGCATTGGCGATGATGAACATGATGATGGCCGTGGACACCACCGAGCGGTGGAACGTGCGCGAGAGCGTCTTCACATCCAGACGCTTGTAAACGAAGACGCCCACCACCAGCGCGTAGACCACCGCCACGGCGGAGGCCTCGGTTGGGGTGAAAATACCGCCGTAGATGCCACCCAGGATAATGACCGGCATGAGCAGCGCCCACCAGGCCTTCACGAATGCTGGCCACAGCGGCAGGCGGTTGTCCCCATCATGCATGCCATAGCCGTGCGCGCGGGAGTACAGCCACACGTACAGCATCATCGCCACAACAATCAGGATGCCCGGCCCGATCCCTGAAATGAAGACCTCACCCACCGAAGTATCGGTGGACACCGCAAACAGAATCATGGGGATGGAGGGCGGGATGATCACGCCCAATTCCGCTGCCGACGCCTGCAACGACGCCGCAAAGGGCGCCGGGTACCCGTGCTTCACCATGGCCGGGATGAGAATCGAGCCCACGGCAAAGGTCGTCGCCACGCTGGAGCCCGCCACGGCCGCGAAGATCATGCAGGTCAGCACACAGCTGCACGCCAGCCCGCCCTGTACGCCACCCACCACGCTTTTGGCAAACTCGACCATGCGCTCGGAAATCCCGCCTGCCTCCATCAGGTTGCCGGCCAGGATGAAAAACGGCACGGCCACCAGCGGGTATTTATCCATCGCGGCATACAGCTGCTGCGCGATCACCAGCCAGGTCATGTGGCCGTCGGCCCCCACTGCCACCATGGAGGCCAGCCCGATCGACACCGCCACCGGCACCGTCAGGCCAAAAAACAGCAACATGGAGACCACCATCAACTGCGACATGCGGGAGTCTCCGGCTCAGTTGGTTTCAATATGCCGGGTACGCGGGCCTGCCCAGCAGGCCACCGCACCCAGAAGCGACAGAATTGCGCCGATGGGAATGGACACATACACCCAGGAGATCGACACCGCCAGGCTGGGCATGGTCTGAAACCGCACCCGCCAGGTCATGTCGATGCCCACCCAGGCGAGAAACACCAGGAACCCGGCCACGATGAGCAACACCAGATGTTCCAGCAACCGTGCCTTGTGTGGCGCCAGCAGATTGTGCAGCAAGTCCACGCCCAACATGGCTCCCTGGCGAAACGCCAGCGCCACCCCCAGCATGACCGACCAGATCATGGCCGCGCGTGTCCAGGCCTCGGACCAGGCCGAGGGTGATTCGAACACGAACCGCGCCAGCACCTGATAAAAGCCAGCAGCCACCGCAGACCACAACAAGGCCTGCGCCACCCAGGACACCCCACGAAAGAGCCCGCGGTCGATCAGACTGAGCGCACGCATGGAATCACTGCGTATTGCGGATGGATTCGACCAGGTCCTTGCCGAACTGCTTGTAGTACTGCGGATACACTGGCTCGACCGCCTTCACGAAGGCCGCGTGATCCACGGTATTGACCTGCATGCCGTTCTTCTTGAGGATTTCGACCCCGTCCGTCTCGACCTTGTCCACGTAGGCGCGCATGGCCACGACTGCATCCTTGGCCGCCTGCTTGAACTTGGCTTTATCGGCGTCCGACAAACCGTTGTAGACCGACGGCGAGACCAGAATCAGGGCCGGGCCATATACGTGGGCCGTGAGCGACAGATACTTCTGCACCTGCCAGATCTTCACCGACACCAGCACCGACAGGGGGTTTTCCTGCCCATCGATGGTGCCCTGCTGCAGCGCCGTCATCACCTCGGGCCAGGCCATGGGCGTGGCCAGCACACCCAGCTGGCGGAAGGCTGCAATGTGGATGGGGTTCTCGGTCGTGCGGATCTTCAGGCCCTTGATGTCGGCCGGCTCTTTTACCGGGCGCACATTGTTCGTCAAATGACGAAAGCCTTGCTCGCCCCAGGCGAGCGCCACCAACCCGCGTTTGGGAAATTGGGCCAGCATCTTCTGCCCGATGGGGCCGTCGAGCACCTTGCGTGCATGCGCCAGATCACGGAACAGGAAGGGGATATCGAACACCCCGGTCTGCGGAACGAAATTCAGCGTCGCGCCCGTGGACACGATGGCCATGTCGATCGTGCCCAACTGCAGGCCCTCGATGACCTCGCGCTCACCACCCAGCTGACTGTTCGGAAACTGCTGGATCTTGAAGTTCGGGTCACTGGCCTCCAACGACTTGGCAAACGCGGCCGCTGCCACCCCGTAGTGTGAAGTTTCAGACAGCGCATACGCCATCTTCAGCGTCGTTTGTGCCGCCATCACCGGTGCGGCTGCCGTTGCACCCACCAGCGCCGCAGCGCCCAACCACCCAGCCCATCGCTTGCTTCCCCACATGACGAAATCTCCCTATCGATTATTTGTGTCGCGTTGTCACCACTTGCCTGCAAGGCTGCAAACAAAACGTTTCAACGAAAAAAACCCGGAGGTATTCAAACACGATCCCGCCATGCTGGCAACGCGAAACCAGTTTTTGTGGACAGTATGGATACACATTCAGGGTAACTCCGCCCATGCATTTCCATTTTTCTGAAAACGAACTGAACACCCATGACCACAGCACATCACAACGTGACAGAACGAAACTGCTAGCATAGTTGCTTCCACCACTCACCTGTCCGCCACCCCAAGAGCCACAAGGCCACCGGCGCTTTTTCACTCACGTCAGAGATCACCATGGCTAGAACCCTCAGCCTCGCCTGCATCTGGATTCTGGCACTGCTGTGTTATGCGGTGCCCTACCTGTTCCTGGACCACGTCAACGCCTGGTACGGCAGCTTCCTGTTCTGGACCGTTGCCGGGGTGCTGGTGATCCTGCTCAACCTTGTCGCCACCCGTGACCTCAAGGAGCAGGACGAATGAGTGCCACCTCCATCTGGATCGGCGTCGTCATCTACCTGATCATCGCCATCTACGTCGCCTGGCTTGCGCGCGATGCGATCACCAACGGACGCAACGTCAGCATGTCAGGGTACTTCCTGGGGGCCCGGCGATTTGGCGGCTTCGTCTCGGCACTGAGCTACAGCGCCACCACCTACAGCGCCTTCATGCTCGTGGGCCTGGCCGGGCTCACGTACACGGCGGGGGTGGGTGCTTTCGGCTTCGAAATCGTCTACTTCGTCGGCGTGTCGCTGGTGGCCATCTTCGGGCCCAAATTCTGGCGTGTGGGCAAGGCCTACGACTACATCACCCCCAGTGAAATGCTGGGCCACCGCTACCAGAGCAAGCCCGTGGCGGTCTCCACAGCACTCACCAACTGCCTGTTCCTCATCCCCTATGCCGCCGTCCAGCTGGCCGGCGTGGGTTACCTGCTCGCCGGCATGAGCCATGGAGCCATCGGTTTCACCACGGGTACGATCTTCGCCACCGTGGTCGCGCTCATTTTCTCGTACATCGCCGGCATGCGCTCCATCATGTGGACTGACGCGCTGCAGGCCCTGTTCATGCTGGTCTCAGCCACCGCCGTGGCACTGCTGGTGGTGCACCACCTCGGTGGCCTGGGCGTGATGTTCGACCATCTGAGCCAGGTCAAGGGCCAGGTGCTCACCGTGCCCGGCCCGGGTTTCTTTTCGTTTGCCACTTTTCTGGGCCTGAGCCTGCCCTGGTTCTTCTTCAGCCTGTCGAACCCCCAGGTCAGCCAACGCCTGTTCATGCCCAAGAACCTGTCGGCCCTGCGCCGCATGCTGATCGGCTTTCTGTGCTTCGGCCTCATCTACACCATCGTATCGGTCACCTGGGGCTTCAGCGCCATGATCGCGCTGCCCGGCCTGCCCAAGGCCGACCTGGCCACACCGCGGCTGCTGGGTTCCGACATGGTGCCACCCGTGCTGGCTGAAATCGTCATGATCGGCATTCTGGCAGCGGCCATTTCAACTATCGACTCCATCATGCTCACGCTTTCGTCCATGCTCTCGCGCGACGTTTACGCCCACGCGGCAGGCCATTCAGACGACGCCCGGCAGGTGCGCTTCGGCAAATGGGTGCTGCTGGTCGTCGCCGTGCTGGCGCTGATTTTTGCAGAACTGCAGCTCAATCTGATCGCCGTGCTGTCAGTGGCAGCCTCTACCGGCCTTGCCGTCGTGGTGCCGGCCATCATTGGCGCGTTCTATTGGAAGCGGGGTACCGCAGCAGGTGCTCTCACCAGCATTCTGGGTGGCAGTGCGATCGTGCTCATCCTGTTTGCCACCGGCATCCGGCCGTTGGGGCTGTCGGCGGGCGTCTGGGTACTGCCGGTGTCGGCCGTGCTCTTCATCGTCGTGAGCCTCTTCACCCAGGCCCCGACCGATCGCGCCCAGGAATTCATCGCCAAAGCCAACCGGCAAGTGAAATAAGCAGGAATTGTCATGGCCCTTGATCTACCCGCCCTGCACGCGCAGCTGCGCGCGGCTGCGCCTCTTATTCAAAACATCACGAATACGGTCGTGCAGCAATTCAGCGCCAACGTCCTGCTGGCCGTGGGCGCAGCACCGGCCATGCTGGACCACGAGGCCGACGCAGGCCAGTTCGCCGCGCTGGCCGATGCCATCCTCATCAATTTCGGTACCGCGACCAATCAGCAGCTGCTGGCTGCCGATGCGGCCATCCGCGTCGCCCACCGCCTGCGCAAACCCTGGGTGCTGGACCCGGTCAGCGTGGGCGTGATTGCGTTTCGCACCGAACGCATCCGCCAGGCGGCTGAAAACCACCCTACGGTGATACGCGGCAATGCCTCTGAAATCGCCGCCCTGGCCGGGCAAGGCGCAGGGGGGCGCGGGGTGGACGCGACCGACGAAGTCGACGCTGTCTTGCCAGCCGCCATGAGCCTGGCGCAATCCACCGGTGCCGTGGTCGCCGTATCGGGTGCCTGCGACGCCATCGTGGACGTCTCGGGCAGCACCGTGCGTGTGGCGCGCGTGGGCGGGGGGCATGCCTTCATGCCACTCGTCATCGGCACGGGCTGTTCGCTGGGGTCGCTGACGGCCGCGTATCTGGCGGCCGTGCATGCTGGCAAAAGCGCCGTCCCCCACGGGGAAAGCCATCCCGGTGCTTTCGAGGCCGCCATTGCGGCCCATGCCCACTTCAAGCTCGCGGGCGAAGCCGCAGGCAAGACCGCGGCGGGCCCCGGCAGCTTTGCCGTCGCCTTCATCGATGCCCTCTATACCCTGCGGTCAGAAGGCATGGCCCACGCCCAGGTGCACGTGGAAGTCCGCGAGATGCCGGATTCGTGCGGGCTGTAGCCCGCAGCCATCAACCCTGCAGCGCCACCGTCAGGACGACTTCCACCAGAACGCCAGAGCGCGCGAGCCGGGCGCCACACGTCGTGCGCGCCGGCTTGGGCGAGTCTTTCAGCCACTCGGACCACAGAACGTTCATGGGCGCATAGTCCCGATCCAGCGAGGCCATCAGGATCTGTGCATTCAGGATGAAACTCTTGTCAACGCCCAGCTCGGCCAGCGTGGCATCTGCCGTCTGCAACACCTCTGCAAATTGGCGCTGGATGTCCCCAACGCCTTCCTTGGGCGTGATCCCCGCCAGATAGGCCACGGAACCGTATTTCACGGCTTTGCTGTAGCGGTCCGAACCTGCCAGGCGCTCGATCGTATTCTGAACAGTCATTTCTTTCTCCTGAGTCTATGAAGGGTTGCTTGCCTCTGACCATTGATGGACAGAGGCGCTTCCACCATGTGGAGCTTCCAAAAATTCCTTTTTGCAATGTGGAATGTGGAATGTGAAATGGTAGGGGCGCATCTCGAATTGATTCAATCTTAAAATATTGAACAAAATTTCAGGAAAGTTGAAATGATTCGGCTTGAAATGATGCGTGTCTTTAAAGTCGTTGCGCAAGCGAGATCGCTGCAAAAGGCAGCCGAGGTACTGCACCGGACACCATCGGCACTTTCCATGACCTTGTCACAGTTGCAAGAAGAAGTGGGCGCCCCCTTATTCGAAACAGATCGAAAAAACCGGCTGACCCCTTTTGGGGCACGCGTGCTGGAAGAAGCCACCCGCGCCGTCAGCACATTCGACCGCAGCGCAGCCACGATACAGCGCTACGCCACGGCGACAGCCGGGCTGGTGCGCATCGCCGCCGTCCCCTCCACGACCATCGGCCTGCTGCCCGCTGTCATCACGCAATTCCATCAAAAACTGCCCGACGTGCGGCTGGAGATCAGTGACGTCAACACCGAAGATATCTTTCGAAGAATACGGAGCGACGAAGCCGATATCGGCATTGTCTCGACCGCCGCAGGCAGCACTCTGCAAACCGGCGAAGTGATAGGGCGCCATGCACTGGGGATCGTGCATCATGCGGACGGGCCCATCGCCAAAGCATTGCAGGCGGGCGCTCTGCCCTCCTGGGACTTGCTGGCGCTGGAGACAGTGATCGACAACTCCTTGTTCCAGCTAACCAGTTCAACCACTGTCGAGCACTTTCGGCTAATCAGCACCATCGAAGTGCGCAATACCACCGCTCTGCTGGCCTTTGTCGAAAACCGCATGGGTGTGACGATCCTGCCGGAAAATACGGTCCAGGTACGCCAAGGGCCACTGCGATTTACCGTCCCCACAGACCCGGCCTCGTGGCGGGAGTTGCGCAAGATCCGCAACCCGGACCGGCGACTCAGCCCGGCCGGCGCCGTCTTGTGGGACCTGATTCACTGACTTCTACCGTCATGCTACATTCGGCGCCTGACATGACACGTCGCACGTCCAGACGCCCTTCTCTGACCGAGGATCTCTCATGACCCCTGATTTTTCCGCTGGCCCCCATACCTCCGCGATTTGGCACCGGGTACGCCCCATCATCGAGCGCACCGAGAACCTGGATTTCCTCAACCAGCTCGCTCAGGGCACACTGGAACCGATCGGCTTCGCGAACTACATCCGGCAAGACAGCCTGTACCTCATCGGCTACGCTCGCGCCATGTCGCTGCTCGCCGCCAAAGCTCCTCAACGGGACCAGGCCAGATTCTGGGCCCAGTCCTCGGCCTCGGCCATCACTGTCGAAGAAGAAATGCACGAGGCGCTGCTGGCCGATACGCGCCTGGCTCAGGCCCGCGCCCAGCTGGCCGCAAGGCACCGCCAATCTGCAACGAACGCCCGTTCCTCCGCCGAAGGCTTGCCGGCCGACCCGACTCACGTCGAGAGCTCTCCCACCACCTTGGGCTATGTGTCGTATCTGCTTGCCACGGCGGCCACCGAGTCTTATGCCGTGGGGGTGGCGGGCGTCCTGCCGTGCTTCTGGGTCTATGCGCACATGGGCAAAGTCCTGACTGAACGTGCCGGTTCGTTGGCGGCGGACCATCCCTACGCCACCTGGATCGCCGCGTACAGCAGCCCCGAGTTCGACGACTCTACCCGACAGGCGGTGAGCATCCTCGAGGATCAGTACGGCGCAGCAACGGACCCTGAGCGCCAGCAGATGAACCACGCCTTTGAGCAGGCCTGCCTCTACGAGTGGCACTTCTGGGCCAGTGCCCATGAATTGCAAGGGTGGGAGCGCGCGACCAATAAATAACGCTATTGCCGCAATATACGCGTGCTCATCGGCACCCCGCTGGCTCGCTCCTACTCCTCTACATACCAGGTGTCTTCCGACAGCATCACCTGCTGGTGACCGCAGCCGGCGGGCATCATGGGGAAGCAGTTCTGCAGCGGCACCACGGCCACGTCCAGGAAATACGGGCCGTTGTGCGCCATGCACGCAGCCAGCGCCGCATCCAGATCACCGGGATGCTCCACCCGCGCAGCGCCCCAGCCAAAGGCATGCGCCAGCGCCACGAAATCGGGCAGCGACGCGTTGTAGCTGTGGCTGTAGCGGCCCTCGTGGATGAGCTCTTGCCACTGGCGCACCATGCCCATGTGGCCGTTGTTGCACAAAATGAGCTTGACCGGCGCATGGTGCTGCATCGCCGTGGCCAGTTCCTGGATGTTCATGAGCACCGAGGCATCACCGCTGACGCACACCACCGTCTTGTCAGGGTGCGCCACCTGCGCGCCGATGGCGGCCGGCAGCCCATACCCCATGGTGCCCGCACCGCCCGAAGTCAGCCACCGATTCGGGCGCTGGATGCGGATGTACTGCGCGGCCCACATCTGGTGCTGGCCCACGTCGGTGGACACGATCGCATCCTGGCCGTCCAGCAGCCGATCGACGCGCTGCATCAGGTCTTGCGGCAGGATGACTTCGTCCGAGGGCGTCACCTTCAGGCAGTCACGCGCCTGCCACACGGCAATGCGCTGCCACCAGTCGGCCAGGCGCTGCGCGGCAGGCGGCAAGCCCCCCAAAGCGGCAGACGCCGATCGGCCCGCAGCCTCTGGTGACGCCAACTGCCCCAGCTCTTTATGCAACGCCCGCAAGAGCGGATAGCAGTCCCCCACCAAAGCAACGTCCGCGCGGACCACCTTGTTGATCGAGGCCGGGTCGACGTCCAGGTGGATTTTCTCGGCAAACGGGCAAAAATCAGACAAGCGCCCCGTGATGCGGTCATCGAAGCGCGCCCCCACGCAGACGATGAGGTCGGCGTGGTGCATGGCCAGGTTGGCCTGCAGCGTACCGTGCATGCCCAGCATGCCCAGAAACTGCGGGTCATCGGCCGGATAGGCCCCCAGCCCCATCAAGGTCAGCGTGCAAGGTGCGCCTGTGGCCTGCACCAGGCTGCGAAACGCCTGGCAGGCGTCCACACCTGAATTGATGAGCCCGCCCCCGCCATAGAACACCGGACGGTGGGCATTGGCAATCAGCGCCGCCGCACGCTTGAGCGCTGCTTCCGTGGCCGGCGGCAAGGCTTCAACCACGGGAACGGGTTCAGGCGCCGCCACCGTGTATTCGGCCGGCACCTGGGCAATCTGCAAGTCTTTGGGAAAATCCAGCAAGACCGGGCCTGGACGGCCACTGCGCGTCAGGCGCATGGCCTTGGCCGTGAGCCCCGCCACGTCTTCCACGCGCTTGACCTGGGCGTTCCACTTGGTCACCGGGCGCGAAATGCCCACCGCATCGCATTCCTGAAACGCATCCGTCCCAATGGCGCTGGTCGCCACCTGACCGCTGATGCACAGCACCGGAATCGAATCGCAATGCGCGTCCAGCAGCCCCGTGGTGGTGTTGGACATGCCCGGCCCGGACGTCACGAACACCACGCCGGTGCGTCCCGTAGTGCGAGCATAGCCCTCGGCCGCATGCACGGCTCCCTGCTCGTGGCGCACCAGGATATGCCGGATGCGGGGCTCGCCGTAGAGTGCATCGTACAGCGGCAGCACCGCCCCTCCGGGGTAGCCAAAGACCGTATCCACCCCCAGCGCGATCAAGGTGTCGAGCAAGACCTGCGCACCATTGCGAACGGCTGCGGGCGGGGGCGAACCACTGGCGGCCACGCCAGAAACGGAAGATTCACGCACGGAATCCCTGACGGCACGCGCCGCCAGGGAAGAAGAGACGGGGGCATTCACGATGGGCCACACAGACAGACGGGGAGAAGGTCTTAGTTTAGCCTGCCCGAGCCGCAATGCCGGGCCGCGACTCCCCCGCTGCGACACTGCAGCCCTACAGGCTCAGACTGCGATGCTCACCCCCAACCATACGCCGTGCTGCACCTGGCGCGGGGCATACTGACCACCATAGGCCAGGGTCAGCCGAGCGTTCCTGGCGACCGGCGCGTCCACGCCCAGGTTCAGGTTCACCGCATGACGAGACCCGGGCGGGCTGGACACACGCCAGGTCTGGCCCGGGTCGGCGCAATAGGATTGCGAGCTCTCCAGCCCCCGAGGGCCCCCATGGCTCTGCACCCCCAGATCAGCGATCAGGCGGGCAGGACCATGGGCCGTGTCAAAGTGACGCTGCCACTGCATCCCCACATGGCTCACCCAGCGCTGCTCACGACGGGGGTCCAAGGTGACGGCCGCCAGACTGCCCGCTTCGCTCGCCGCCGCACGGCTCAACTGCAGCCAGGCCACACGCGCGTACGGCGTCCATCCCCAGTCACCCACAGGCACGGGCTGATCGGACCGCGCTTCCAGCCACCCCTGCGTGAGCTGTGCGCGGCTCCGGGTGCGCAAAGGGGCCTCGCCCGGATCGGCCTTGCGCCACAGACGGGCCGAATGCCAGGCATGCGCCACCCCGGCCGCCAGGCGCAGATTGGCTGCCACACGTCCGGATACTCCCAGACCGGCATGCACCCCCAGATCCCGCGCGCCATGGCGCACTTCCGGGTCATAGCGGCTGCTCAGGTCCGTAGACTGGGTTCCCACAAAAGCCGACAGTCGCCACGGGGACCCTCTGCTCCCATCCCCCGCCAGGGACCGAGTCACCCCGAGCTGCAGGCCTGCGATGTCACGATCATCCCCGGGCAGGTCATCGTCTGCGGGACGCTGTGCATTGAATCCCCAACTCTGCACCCAGGCCCCCTCCGCTTGCGCATGAGTCAACGCCGATTCGCGCACGAACCGGCTATCTTCGACCAAGGCACTGCGCCAAAGACCATCGATACGATTGAGCCCGTGCCGGTTATACGCCAGGCCCAGCACCAGCGTTGTGGGCAGATACGTGAGCACCGGGCTCAGGTACCTCAAATTGCTCTGTACACGGGCAAAGCCGCTGCCGCCCGAAGACGCCGGCACGGCTGCGGGCCCCGCGCGCAACGCCAACGACGTCGCTGGCGCGGCCTCGAACCCGCCCTGAGCCTCGGCAATGGTCCAGCGCGTCTGTGGAGTCCAGTCCCCTGGCTGCGCCTCCACCCAGAGGTCGCCATCCAGATGCATCGTCCCCCAGGAGAACAGCTGATCGGTCTGTCCCGACGTATCGATACGAATGCGCGTCCGGGCTGAAGGCCCCAGTTCCAGGTGCTGATCGAACATCAACGTACCCACTGCATCCGGGCTCCCCGGCAGCAGGTGGCCTGCCACTCGGGCCTCTTGAATGAATCCAGTGCCCGACAAGACCGTGCCGGGACCGGTACGGATGGCGCCGCCTAGCCACAGGCCATCCATGCGCAGGCCACCGCTCTGCACCGTGAAGGCATCGCCCGTCACGCTCTGGTTGAACTCGGTCAGATGCAGCGTCCCTGCACCCTCTTTCACCACGGGGGCGTGCAGCGTCATCATGCCGCCCAGGTGCGCTTCCCCCTGATCCACCCGCAGCGTGGCCCACCCTGGTCCCGACACCGGCGATAGCGGCAGCCCGGGCGGCAGGAGACCTACGGGATCACCCGGTAGCACCTCGACGGTCTGGCGCATGGTGACGCCATCTCGCAGCACCAGGCTCGTGCCGTGCACCATGGTGAGCCGGTTGTAATCTGCGCCCAATGCGCCATCCGTCGCGAGTTCAAGTCCGCCCCGCAGGAGCACGGTAGCGGCCGTCCGGCTGCTGTCCTGCGTCAAAACGAGGTGCCGCTCATCCACCTTGAAATGCCGGCCAAAAGCGTCCGTCCAAAAATCTGGCGCCGGGGACGGAGTCCCAGGCGCCACAAGAAGTCCTGCAGAAAACGCGGCCAAAGGTCTGGGCGGCCCATCGGCCAGCGCATGGCTGGAAAACTGCTCCGCCATGGCAAACCCGGAAAACAGGCACAAGACACTACCAACAACGAGTCCAGCATGCTTCAACTTCATGGTCTCTCCTCGAGGTCGTCACCAGATGTGACAAAACGAACCATACGAGGAAACATCCAGGCAGCGAAGCTGGGGTTAACTATGACACTTCTGCCACAACACAACGCATAAACTAGTAATCCCTCGCATGGCACGCCAAAACAGTTGCGCTTAGCATGTGAGTTCTTTCACATATTTCCACCTGCAACACATTCCATGTCCGACGCCCCGCCCTGCGCGCTCCCTGAAACTTATTCCCCACCCGCCGATCCGCCTGTCCGCGTCCCATTGCTGCTCGAAGACTGGGTCACCGTGCTCAGCATGGCGACGCTCGCCTGCATCACGCTGGCCAACGTGATCGTGCGCTACCTCACCAACGAATCCTTCGCCTGGACAGAAGAAATCTCCATCTTTCTGCTGGTCGTGCTCACCATGAGCGCCAGCGGCTCGGCCTTCGTGCGCAAGCTGCACATCCGCATCGAAATGCTGGCCGACGGCGGCAGCACCGAGCGCCAACGGCGCTTCACGCTGGTCTCCACTGCCGTGACGCTGCTGTTCTTTCTGGTGCTCACGGTGTTGCTGGGCCGCATGGCGTTCGACGACTTCAACTGGGGCGACACCTCGCCCGCCATCGGCGTACCCGTCTGGTGGTATTCGATGTGGCTACCAGTGCTGTCCATCACCATTTCGCTGCGCCTTCTGGGCATGCTGATCCGCGCCTGGAGGCACTAGTCATGAGCACCCTTCGACCGCTGCGCCTGCACGCCCCGCAGGAGCCACGCGCATGATCGCCTCGCTGCTCTTCGGGCTCTTCGCGGTGCTGATGGTGATCGGCGTACCCGTGGGCGTCGCGCTGGGCGCCGCCGGCACCCTGGCCATCGGCCTGGCCAACCACGCCACCCAATGGTTCGGCCTCATGGCGGTGCCGCAAAGCTTCTACGCCGGCCTGGCCAAATACCCGCTGCTCGCCATCCCCATGTTCGTGCTCGTGGGCTCGATCTTCGACCGCTCGGGCGTGGCTGCACGACTGGTGCGGCTGGCGCAATCCATCACGGGCAATGGCCCCGGCATGCTGTCGGTGGTGGCCATCAGCGTGGCCATGTTCCTGGGCGGCATCTCGGGCTCCGGCCCAGCCTGCGCCGCCGCCGTGGGCGCCATCATGATAGGCGCGATGAACAAGGCAGGTTACCCGCGCGCCTATTCGGCCAGCGTGGTGGCGGCGGGGGCGGCCACCGACATCCTCATCCCGCCGTCGATCGCCATGATCGTGTATTCGATCCTGGTGCCGCAGGCCTCCGTCCCGGCACTCTTTGCCGCCGGCATGGTGCCTGGCATCCTGGCCGGCATCGGCCTCATTATCCCGGCCGTATGGCTCGCCCGGCGCCACAACATGGGGGCCGAAGCGCGCAAGACGCCGCGCCCGCCCTTCTGGAAGAGCCTCTATGAAGCCGTCCCGGGGCTGTCCGCCCCGGTGATCATCCTGGGCGGCATGCGCATGGGGTATTTCACCCCCACCGAAGCCGCCGTGGTGGCCGTGTTCTACGGGCTTTTCATCGGCATGTTCGTGCACCGCACCATGCGCGTGCGCGACCTCTTCCCCATCTTGCGCGAGGCGGGCGAATTGTCGGCCGTCATCATGCTGATCGTGACGCTGGCCGGCATCTTTGCCTGGTCGCTGTCCACCTTGTCCATCATCGATCCGCTCACGAACAGCATCGTGCATTCGGGGCTCGGGCAATACGGGGTCTTGACGCTGCTGATTTTGCTGCTGATCGTGGCGGGGATGTTCCTGGATGGGATTTCAATTTTCTTGATTTTCGTGCCGCTGATCCAGCCGGTGGCGATGGGCTTTCACTGGGATCTGGTGTGGCTGGGGGTGGTGCTCACGCTGATGGTGGCGGTGGGGCAGTTCACACCGCCGGTGGCCGTGAATTTGATGGTGTCGTGCAAGATCGCGCAGATTCCAATGGAAAGCACGGTACGCTGGGTGCTGTGGCTGGTGGGCGGCATGCTGTGCGCCCTGATACTGGTGGTGCTGTTCCCGCAGCTGGCGCTGTGGCTGCCGCACTATCTGGGGTATTGAGTTTGAGGACATAGCGCTATTTAAGGACGCAGAGCTCGCTGGGGCCTGCAGGGGGCCGGGAGGCACAGGTCGCAATTTTGCGGCTGCGCCGGGAATGGACGAGTGGGCTCCAACAGTGCCTCCCGGCCCCCTGCAGGCCCCAGCCGACGACAAGACGAGCAGCTGCGTAGCGGCGCGGCGGCGCTGCCGGAAATGGCGGGTAACCGCGCCGGGCAGGCACAGATATCATGAATGGTCATAGGGACCACGGATTTTTCAGGAGAGGAGAAGCAACCATGCACTTCAAACGACTCATAGCCACCACGGCCCTTGCCATCGGCGCATTGGCCATCACGGCGCCGTCGCAAGCCGCCAATTACAAGTCCGAGTACAAGCTGTCCATCGTCGTCGGCACCACGTTCCCGTGGGGGCAAGGCGCCGTCATCTGGTCCGATCTGGTGCGCCAGCGGACCAACGGCCGCATCAACATCAAGGTCTACCCCGGCACCTCGCTGGTGCAGGGCGACCAGACCCGCGAATTCACGGCCATCCGCCAGGGCGTGATCGA
>NZ_DASVGN010000019.1:0-73026 GCF_036379515.1 Castellaniella sp. | reverse complement strand
CAGAATCAGAATGCGGCGCCGCCACAGGGCGCGCGATTCAGGCTGCATCGCCGTGAGTCGCGTCAGGCGCAGTCAAAGGCTCCAGGCGCTGGACGTGCAGCCAGCGGGCGCGCTTGCCGTCGGCGCCCACGACCGTGAATGCCAGTCCCTGGCTTTCGAAACGCTCGCCACGTCGGGGAATGTGACCGATTTCGGCCGCCAGCCACCCATTGAGGGTGTCGCAGTCTTGATCCGGCAGGTGCACGCCGAAGTTCTCGTTGAAGTCGTCGATTTCGGTAGTCCCCATGGCCCGCCAGCTGTTTTCTCCGGTGCGGAAGATGGTTTTCTCGTCGGCGGCGTCGTATTCGTCCTCGATGTCGCCCACGATTTGTTCGAGCACGTCTTCCATGGTGACCAGGCCGCTGATGCCGCCGTGCTCATCGATCACGATGGCCAAATGGTTGCGGTTCATGCGAAATTCGTGCAGCAGCTCGTTCAGGCGCTTGGATTCGGGAATGAAAACAGGAGGCCGGATCAGTGCACGGATGTTCAGCGCATGATCCGAGAGCGCCAGCAGCAGATCCTTGGCCAGCAGCATCCCCACGATGTTGTCGCGGTCGCCTTCGTAGACGGGGAAACGCGAGTGCCCGGTCTCGGTGATCTCGGGCATCAGCTCGGTGAGCGGGCGCGAGATGTCGAGCATGTCCATCTGCGAGCGGGACACCATGATGTCGGCCACGGTTTTGTCGGCGACGGTCAGTGCGCCGGAAATCATGGCGTAGGATTCGCCATCCAGCACCGAGTGGTCGTGGGCGGCCTCGAGGACGGCGCGGATTTCTGCGCGATCGGTGGGTGCGTTGGGACGCAGGAGGGATTTCAGGCGGGAAAGAAAGGATCGGGTCGCGACCGGTGTAGGTCGGGGCTCAGGATCGTTGGCGTGTGGGTCTGGCATTGTCCGAGGGACGAGTGTCTGGTTTCTTTAGCATAACCGAAAACCTGTGGCGTTCAGGGTGCTGCGCCGGCTCGGTAGGGGTCAGGGATGTGTTGCGCGGCCAGGATCTTGGTTTCCAGCGCTTCCATGCGCTCCGCTTCGGCGGGATCGATATGGTCCCACCCCAGCGCATGGAGTACGCCGTGGGTGACGAGGTGGGCTGCGTGGTGGAGCAGAGGCTTGTGCTGCTCGGCCGCCTCGCGTTCGAGAACAGCAAGGCACAGCACGATATCGCCAGTGATCAGGCCGTCCGGGTTTTCACCGTATTCGAAGGTGAGCACGTTGGTGGCATAGTCGCGCTGTCGGTAGGTGGCGTTCAGCGTACGCCCTTCTTTGGTGTCGACGATGCGCAGGCCAAGTGCCACGGGGTGGCCGGCGCGTGGCTCAGGTGCCGCCAGCGCGAATTCGAGTGCCCGGCCCACCCAGCGGCGCAAGCGCCAGCGCGGCAGCGAGGGTGCTGCGACCGCATATTGGATGGATAAGGAAAAATCAGGATACATGGTCCCCGGCCTGCTCATAAGCGTCCACGATGCGCGCTACCAGCGGGTGACGCACGACGTCTCGGCTGGTGAAGCGCGTGTGAGCAATGCCCGGTACGCCGTCGAGTACGTCCAGTGCGTGCAGCAGACCGCTCTGATGACCCTTGGGCAGATCGACCTGTGAGGGGTCGCCATTGATGACGGCCTTGCTGCCGAAGCCGATTCTGGTCAGGAACATCTTCATCTGTTCGGGCGTCGTATTCTGCGCCTCGTCCAGGATGATGAAGGCGTGGTTGAGTGTACGGCCGCGCATGTAGGCCAGCGGTGCGATTTCGATTGTCTGTTTTTCGAACAGACGCTGCGTGCGCTCGAAGCCGAACAGGTCGTAGAGCGCATCATAGAGCGGGCGTAGGTAAGGATCCACCTTTTGGACGAGATCACCCGGCAAAAAGCCCAGGCGTTCACCCGCCTCGACGGCCGGGCGCGTGAGCACCAGGCGGGAGACGGTTTCGCGCTCCAGCGCGTCGATGGCACACGCGACCGCGAGCCAGGTCTTGCCCGTGCCGGCAGGCCCTACGCCAAAGGTGACGTCATGCTTGAGGATCGCATTGAGATAGTCCCGTTGGCGGGGCGTCCGCGGACGCAGGTCCGACTTGTTCGTGTGCAGGTTCAGGCTGGCATCGTCTACCGGCGGGAGCTCCGGCAACGTCACAGGAGTTTTGAGGGGCTCAAGGTGACGATTGTGAATGCCCAGTTCGACCAGGCCCAACTGCAGTGCTTCCAAGGAAAGCGGCGTTTTAGCGGTGCGTTCGTGAAACCAGCGCAGTGCTTCGGCCGTTTTATGTGCCTGAGCGCCTCGGATCGTAATGCGGGCACCTCTGCGGCTGAGGGTGGTGCCGTGTGCCTGTGCGATCTGTCGCAGGTTTTCGTCCAGAGGACCACACAGGTTGGAGAGTTGGGTGTTGGTACCTGCCAATTGAATGGTCAGGGGGCGTGCTGACGCCGCGCGTGGCTTCTTGGCAGGCGTGCTGCTCATGCTGTCGCCTGAACAGAGGCGCGCGTCAGGACGTCGCCGCGCAAGGTGTTCGTGAGCGCCGCCGTGATGCGCACGTCCACCATCTGGCCGATGAGGCGAGGGTCGCCGGCAAAGTTCACGATGCGATTGTTTTCGGTCCGACCTTTCATATCGTGTGGATCTTTCTTGGAGGGGCCCTCGACCAGCAGATGCTGCACGCTGCCCACCATGGAATGGCTGATGGCACTGGCCTGCTCGTTGATGAGCGCTTGCAGGCGGTGCAGGCGGTCGAGTTTGACCTCTTGTGGCGTGTAGTCGACCAGTAGCGCGGCCGGGGTGCCCGGGCGCGGTGAATAGACGAAGGAGAACGATTGGTCGAATCCTACCTCGCGGACCAGGTCCATCGTTTTCTGGAAATCGACTTCGGTTTCGACCGGAAATCCGACGATGAAGTCTGACGAGAAGGTCATGTCCGGACGCACGGCGCGCAGCCTGCGGATGATGGCCTTGTACTCCAGCACGGTATAGCCGCGCTTCATGGCACCCAGCACACGATCGCTACCTGCCTGCACGGGCAGGTGCAGGAAGGGCACCAGCTTGGGAAGATTGCCATGCGCCTCGATGAGGCGAGTGGTCATTTCTTTGGGGTGGGACGTGGTGTAGCGGATGCGCTCGATCCCTGGAATTTCGTGTACGTATTCCAGCAACATGGCAAAGTCGGCGATTTCACCCGAATCCCCTGTAGGGCCGCGATAGGCGTTCACGTTCTGCCCCAGCAGCGTGACTTCGCGCACACCTTGGTCGGCCAGGTCGGCGACTTCAGTCAGCACGTCGTCGAAGGGGCGTGAGACTTCCGGTCCCCGCGTGTAGGGCACGACACAGAAGCTGCAATATTTGCTGCAGCCTTCCATGATGGAGACGAACGCCGTAGGCCCATTGATGTGCGCGGGGGGCAGTGCATCGAATTTTTCGATGGCAGGAAACGAGACGTCCACCTGCGACTGGCCCGTCTGACGGCGCCGGTCGATGAGTTCCGGGAGGCGATGCAGGGTTTGAGGCCCGAATACGACGTCCACATACGGTGCCCGGCTGACGATGGCCTCGCCTTCCTGGCTGGCGACGCAGCCGCCTACGCCGATGATGAGGTCTGGGTTCTGGTCTTTCAGGTGGTGCACTCGTCCGAGGTCGGAGAAGACTTTTTCCTGGGCTTTTTCACGCACCGAGCAGGTGTTGAACAGGATGATGTCGGCGTCCTCGGGCGTTTGGGTGAGTTCCACCCCCTTGGTAGAACGCAGGATGTCCGCCATTTTTTCGGAGTCGTACTCGTTCATCTGACAGCCGAAGGTGCGGATGAAGAGTTTTTTGTGCTCGCCGGGTTCTGAGGGCTGCAAGGCTTTGGCAATGGCAGCGATCTCGGATTCGGGGGTGACGGGGGCGGCCACAGGGGCGTGATGGATGACGCCGGGGCGGCGCACGGAGGTTTCTTGCATGAGAAGTCGCCAGAGCGGGTTTATATCCCGGGGGCTGTGGGTGCGTGAAAGGTGTTGATTGTACAGCTTGTTTTATCCCCCTCCCCCACTGTCTCAGGCGAAATGCACCCACTGAGCCGCTTGCAAGCGGCTCCGGTTCGCCAGCCATGCAAGAGCCCGCAGGGGCTCCTGTATGCGCGGGTTCACCCCAGCTCCACTTCCGGCCCGTCCTTTTTGATGTGCTTGACCAGGTCTTCCCGCTTGATCCCCATCCACATCGACAACGCAGCCGCCACGAACACCGAAGAGTAAATCCCGAACCAGATCCCGATCGTGAGCGCGAGCGAGAAGTTGTGCAGGGTCGGGCCGCCGAAGAAGAACATCGACATCACCATCATCTGCGTCGAACCGTGCGTGATCACCGTCCGCGAAATGTTTTGCGTGATGGCGGCATCGATGATGTCGCGTACCGGTGCCTTGCGCTGCTTGCGGAAGTTTTCACGAATCCGGTCCATTACCACCACGGACTCATTGACTGAGTATCCCAGCACCGCCAGCACCCCGGCCAGCACCGATAGCGAGAATTCCCACTGGAAGAACGCGAAGAACCCCAGGATGATCACCACGTCGTGCAAGTTTGCAATGGCGCACGACGCCGCGAGCTTCCATTCGAACCGGACCGCCAGATACAGCAAGATTCCGATCACGCAGAACGCGAGAGCCTTCAGTGCGTTGTGCAGCAGCTCCTGTCCCACTTGCGGGCCCACGAACTCTACCCGGCGCAACTGCACTTGCGGGTGTGCCTTCTGCAACTCCTTGAGAACCGTCTGGCTTTGCGCGGCGGTATCTTCACCTGCCCGCACCGGCAGGCGGATCATCACGTCCTTCGAAGTACCGAAGTTCTGTACCTGAAAATCTTTATAGCCCAGGGCGTCGACCGCCTTACGGATGTCGTCTACCGGGGCTGTCTGCTCGTAGTGCATCTCCATCACCGTGCCGCCGGTGAATTCGATCGACAGATGGAAGCCACGCGTGGTGATGAAGAATATCGCCAGCAGGAATGTGATCAGGCTGATGATGTTCAGCACCAGCGCCGGGCGCATGAACGGAATGGTGCGATGAATACGGAAAAATTCCATGATGCGTCCTGATCAGTGCTGCTTTTTGGGAGGAGTCCAGACCGTGCCGATCGAGATCGCCTTGAGCTTGCGGCGGCGCCCGTAATACAGGTTCGCCAGGGCTCGCACACCCACGACCGAGGTGAACATCGAGGTCAGCAAGCCAATCACGTGCACGACGGCAAAGCCTCGGACCGGGCCCGTGCCGAACGCGAGCAATGCGACGCCGACGATCAGGCTGGTGAGGTTCGAGTCAAAAATCGTCGTCCACGCGCGCTCGAACCCCAGGTGAATCGCCTGTTGAGGCGAATAGCCTTCTCTGAGCTCCTCTCGGATACGCTCGTTGATGAGCACGTTGGCGTCAATTGCCATGCCCAGCGTAAGTGCCATGGCAGCGATCCCAGGCAGTGTCAACGTGGCCTGCAGCATGGACAGAATGGCCACCACCAGCAGCACGTTGAAGGACAGGCCCAGCGTGGAAAATACGCCGAACAGGTGGTAGTAGAGAATGATGAAGATCGCGATGGCGGTGAAACCGTACAGCGTGGAGTCGAAGCCTTGCGTGATGTTCGCCGCGCCCAGGCTCGGGCCTATGGTGCGTTCTTCGATGACGTGCATGGGCGCGGCCAGGGCGCCTGCTCGCAGCAGCAATGAAACGTCAGCAGCCTCTTGGGCCGTCATGCTGCCCGAGATCTGCACGTGTCCGCCCGGGATTTCTGAGCGGATCACCGGTGCCGTCACGACTTGACCCTTGCCGTTTTCGATCAGCACGATGGCCATGCGCTTGCCGATGTTGTCGCGCGTGACGTCGCGGAAAATGCGCGCGCCCTTTGAATCCAGTGTCAGATTGACTGTGGGTTCTTGCGTTTGTTGGTCGCGGCCAGGTTGGGCGTCCTGCAAGTTTTCGCCCGTCAGGATGACCTGACGGCGCAGCAGTATGGGTTGCCCGTTGGTGTCTTTGTACAGCTCCAGTCCAAAAGGCACCTTGTTTTGGGCCAAGGCTGCCATGGCGGCTGGCGAGTCGTCCACCATGTGGATTTCCAGCGTGGCGGTGCGGCCCAGAATTTCTTTTGCCTTGGCGATGTCCTGCACCCCCGGGAGTTCGACCACGATGCGGTCACCCCCCTGTTGCTGGATCACGGGTTCAGCCACGCCCAGCTCGTTGATCCGGTTGTGCAGCGTCTGGAGGTTCTGTTTCAGGGCGTTGTTCTGCACCTGGGTGATGGAGGAGGGGCTGAGCTTGCCGTCCAGCAACCACTGATCGCCCACCTGGTTGGTGGTGAAGACCAGATCCGGGATGGCGCGACGCAGCGCGTCGACAGCGGCGTTGCGTTCGTCTTCGGTGGCGAACGTGGCACGAATCGACAACTGATTGCGTTCTACGTCCTGGAATTTGATGCGGGCGTCGCGCAGCGCACTGCGTGCCTCACCGGCCATGGAGTCGTAGCGGCCGCTCAACGCACCTTTCATGTCGACTTGCAGCAGGAAGTGCACGCCGCCTCGCAGGTCCAGACCCAGGTACATGGGGTTTGCGCCCAGTGCCGTCAGCCAGTTGGGCGACGAGGACATGAGGTTCAGCGCCACCGTGTAGTCGGGGTTCTTGGGATCGGAATTCAGGGCTTTTTCGAGCGCGTCTTTGGCCTTGAGCTGCGTATCGGTCGAACCGAAACGAAACCGCAGCGTGCCCACGGCGCCGTTGATTTCGAGCGAGCTGGCCGTGGAAGAGACATCGTCTTGTTTGAGGATTTGCTCGGCACGCACGAGCGTTTCTTGGTCGACCTTGACAGAGGCCTTGGCACCCGCGATCTGAACGGCGGGAGATTCACCGTAGAGATTGGGTAGCGCGTACAGCGCGCCAATCACCACGGCAGCCAAGACGATGAGGTATTTCCAGAGGGGATAGCGGTTCATGGTCGACCAGAGGCGTGCGAGGAAAAGCAGGGCATGCGCAGCGTGCCCTGGCGGGGGTCAGAGCGACTTGATGGTGCCCTTGGGCAGCACGGACGTGACAGCACTGCGCTGAACGATGGTCTCGACGGGCTTTTCGCCTGACAGGCCGATTTCGAGCGTGATGTAGCTGTCGCTGACTTTGCTGATCTTGCCCAGCATGCCGCCCGATAAAATGACTTCGTCGCCTTTGGACAGCAGCTCGACCATTTTCTTGTGGTCCTTCTGGCGCTTCATTTGCGGCCGAATCATCAAGAAATACAGGATGACGAACATCAGGATGATGGGCAGCATGCTCATCAGGGCATTGGGTTCGCCACCGGCCGCCTGGGCCGGCATCAGGGTCAGGGTGTCAACAAGGGACATGTAGGCTCCTGAAATAAATTCAGTAGTGGGTTGAGGTAAGGTTAACTCTTGATTGTAGCGAGATATTGGCTATCTTGGGCAGAGCCCCTGTGCCATCCTCTGGCGCAATGGATTCACACTCAGGAGATCCCCCGCGCACGGTTCTCGTAGAATTCCGTTCGCCAGGCGGCAAAACGGTCTTGTTCGATGGCGGCCCGCATTTCGGTCATCAGATTCAGGTAGAAGTGCAGGTTGTGCAGCGTGTTCAGGCGTGCGCCAGTGATTTCGCCGGCCCGTTGCAGATGGTGCAGATAGGCGCGTGAAAAGTGCTGGCACGTGTGGCAGCCGCAAGCAGTGTCCAGCGGCCGCGTGTCGTTGCGATAGCGGGCGTTGCGGATCTTGATGTCGCCCGTGCGCGTGAAAAGCCAGCCATTGCGGGCATTGCGCGTCGGCATGACGCAGTCGAACATGTCCACCCCCATGCGTACGCCCTCGACCAGGTCTTCGGGCGTGCCTACCCCCATCAGGTAGCGGGGCGCGTGGTCCGGCATGCGCGGCGTCACGTGCGCCAGCATGCGCATCATGTCTTCTTTGGGTTCCCCCACCGACAGGCCGCCGATCGCATAGCCCTCGAACCCGATGTCAGTGAGGCCCGCCAGAGATTCGTCGCGCAGGTCTTCGTACATGCCGCCCTGGATGATGCCGAAGAGTGCGTTGGGGTTGTCCAGGTCGTGGAAGGCCGCGCGTGAGCGTTTTGCCCAGCGTAGCGACATGCGCATTGATTGGGCTGCCTCTTCGTGAGTGGCGGCTCTGCCGTTGATCTGGTAGGGCGTGCACTCGTCCAGCACCATCGCAATGTCGGAATTCAAGCTGCGTTGGATGCGCATGGACTCCTCGGGCGACAGAAACAGACGCGAGCCATCGATAGGGGAGGCAAATTTGACGCCTTCTTCGGTGATCTTGCGCATGCCGTTCAGGCTGAAGACCTGAAAGCCCCCCGAGTCGGTCAGGATGGGGCGGTTCCACTGCATGAAGCCGTGCAGGCCATCGTGTGCATCGAGCACTTCGGTGCCTGGGCGCAGCCAGAGGTGGAAGGTGTTTCCCAGGACGATCTGTGCACCGATGGATTCCAGTTCGTGCGGCAGCATCGCTTTGACGCTGCCATACGTGCCCACGGGCATGAAGATAGGCGTCTGGATGGTGCCGTGATTCAGGGTCAGGCAGCCGCGTCGCGCAGCGCCATCGGTGTGCAGCAGTTCGAATTGCAGTCCGGTCATGAGGCTGTAGAGTGTTGAGCGGCTTCGATGAACATGGCGTCGCCGTAACTGAAGAAGCGGTAGCGCGACTCTACTGCGTGTGCATAGGCGCGTCGGATGGGTTCCATTCCCGCCAGTGCGGAGACCAGCATGAGCAGCGTGGATTGTGGCAGGTGGAAGTTCGTAATCAGGGCATCCACGTTCTTGAATCGATAGCCGGGGGTGATGAAGAGCCGTGTATCGCCTTCGGTAGTGTGCACGCCATCGCCTTCGCTCGCGGCTGCTTCCAGCGAACGCACGCTCGTCGTGCCCACGGCCACCACCCGGCCGCCTCGGGCCCGCGTTTCACGGATCTGAGTGAGCACCTCTTCGGGCACGACATAGCGTTCGGAGTGCATGACGTGCTCGCTGATCTTGCTGACCCGCACGGGCTGGAAGGTTCCCGCACCCACGTGCAGTGTTACAAAGGTTTCGCGGATGCCCAGTGTCTTGAGCCGATCCAGCATGGCCTGGTCAAAGTGCAGCCCTGCTGTCGGCGCAGCGACGGCGCCTGGCTTTTCGGCGTAGACCGTCTGGTATCGTGATTCGTCTTCCGGCGAGGGCGCGTGCGTGATGTAGGGGGGAAGAGGCACATCGCCGTAGCGGTCCAGCAACTGCAACAGTGGCGCGGGAAACCGAAGCTCGAAGAGTTCATCTTGGCGCCCTAGAACTTCGACGCGAATCGCGTCGTCGGTCAGCAACAGCCAGGTTCCCTCCCGTGGCGACTTGCTCGAGCGCAGGTGCACCAGGGCTCGGGTGGGGTCAAGGATGCGTTCCACCAGGACTTCTACCTGCCCGCCGCTTTCTTTGTGACCACGCAGGCGTGCCTTGATGACGCGCGTGTTGTTGAACACCAGCAGGTCGCCTTCACGCAGCAGACTGGGCAGGTCGGTGAAGTGCAGGTCGCGCAGTGCACCCTGTGCGTTCAGGTGCAGCAGGCGGCTTGCGTCGCGGCGCTCCGCCGGGTGTTGAGCAATGAGTTCGGGTGGCAGTTCGTAATCGAACTGTGAGATGTCGAGGGATTCAGTCACGGGAAATTTCAGTGGCCGACAGGCTGTCGGCAGCGATTGAGAGGCAATATTTTAACGCCGGCCTGCAGCAGGGGCCTCCGATCATGCCTTGCTTTGGATTATGCTGGTGTTTTTTTGTCGGGCGGCAGTATGGAAGGCGTGGCATTCAGAGGTAGCTCAAAAGTCGGATTCACGAACGGGCGAGGATGGGCAAGCGCTCTGCACGCGCGACAGTGGGTGTGCATGGGGCTGGCCGCCGTTCTGGGTGCCATATCCGTGGCCGCATCGGCTCAGGCCATGCCTCCCGAACTGCAGAAGGCCTGGAATGCGACGAAGCTGCCCGAATCAGCTCTGTCGCTCGAAATCCGCGAGGCGGGCGGCCCGGTCATCACCCGCGTCAATGTCGACACGCCGCGCAATCCGGCATCGGTCATGAAGACGGTGACTACCTGGTCGGCCCTCTCTGCGCTGGGACCGGATTTCTCCTGGCGCACCCGTCTGATGAGCAATGCGGGTGCACAGGTGGATGCACAAGGTACCTTGCAGGGGCCTCTGTATGTGGTTGGGGGTGGAGACCCCTGGTTCACGCAGGAAGATCTCTGGGGTCTGCTGCGTCAGTTGCGGTTGCGGGGCGTCAAGAATCTGTCCGAAGTGGTGGTTGATCGCAGCCGCTTCGGCAACGTGACCATAGACCCGGGCGAATTCGATGATTCCCCGACCAGCCCTTATAACGCCAGCCCCGACGCCATGATGGTGAGTTGGGGGGCGAGCCGTATCCTGTTCTATCCGGATACACAGACGCGCCAGTGGATTCCCATCATCGATCCCCCCACGCGCAACATTCACGTCGACGGCAAGGTCGAGTGGCTGGATGGGCGTTGCACCGGTTCGCCTTCGGTGATGGCAAACATTCAGACACAGGATCACCAGACGACCGTCCACGTGGGCGGCAAGGTGGCGGGGGCCTGTGGCGAGTTCAGCTATTACCGGCTGATTGGGTCGCAGGCCGATCACTTCGATGGCCTGTTCCGCCTGCTCTGGCAGGAACTGGGCGGGACCATCGCGCACGGCGTGACTTCCGGCAAGGCCCCCTCGAACGCCAAGATGTGGGTCTGGCATGATTCGCCGCCGCTCACCGACGTCATTCGTGCGACCAACAAGGTCAGCAACAATGTCATGGCCCGCATGATCTTCCTCACACTGGGGGCAGAGCTCAAGGGACCGGGGGCCACGCTCGCGAGCAGTGGCCAGGCAGTGCTGGATGTCATGAAGAATCAGGACGTGAACACGGCCGGATGGGTGCTGGTCAATGGTTCCGGGCTGTCGCGCCAGGGGCGACTGACCGTCCGGGGGCTCGGGCAAATGTACAACCACATCTGGATGTCGCCTCTCATGCCCGAGTTCCTGGCGTCACTCTCCATCGCGGGAGTGGATGGTACGACGCGCAAGCGCCTTCGGGCTGGCGATACGCGCGGGCAGGCGCACCTGAAGACCGGCACGCTGCGCAATTCGCGTGGGCTGGTGGGCTTCGTGCACAGCAAGAGCGGCAAGCGCTACATTCTCGTGAGCCTCGTCAATGATCCGGCCGCCGGAGCCGTGCGAGGCTTTGACGACGAGATCGTACGCTGGCTGGCGGCCAAGTAGCAGCGTAGGTCAACCGGCTGCGCGCACGCTTGTGCGGCCGGTTGGCGCGTTACACTGATGGGCCCTCATTTGCAGATCGCCCATCCTTATGCCTATTCACGAAATTCGCCACCCGCTCATTCGCCACAAACTGGGCCTGATGCGCCGTGCGGACCTCAGCACCAAGAATTTTCGGGAAATGGCCCAGGAAGTCGGCGCCCTGCTGACCTACGAAGCAACCAAGGATCTGCCGCTTGAGCCGGCGCGCATTACCGGTTGGGCTGGTGAGCTCGAGGTCGAGAAGCTGGCGGGCAAGAAGATCACTGTCGTCCCTATCTTGCGTGCCGGCATTGGCATGCTCGACGGGGTGCTCAGTTTGATTCCGGGCGCCAAGGTCAGCGTGGTGGGCATTTCTCGCAACGAAGAGACGCTGCAGGCTCAACCCTACGTCGAAAAGCTCGTGGGTCAGCTTGATCAGCGTTTGGCCCTGATTGTGGACCCCATGCTGGCGACGGGCGGTTCCATGGTGGCGGCGATTGACCTGCTCAAACAGGCAGGCAGCCACAATGTGCGGGCGCTGGTGCTGGTTGCGGCCCCTGAGGGCATCGCCCGGGTCGAGCGGGCTCACCCGGACGTCCATATCTACACTGCGGCCATCGACGATCACCTGAACGAAAACGGCTACATTATTCCCGGGCTCGGCGATGCGGGCGACCGTATTTTCGGGACGCGCCAGAAGGCCGACTGAAAGCCATTTGTCGGGTGGCATGTTCATCTTTGGATACATCCGGACTGATGTCATCGGTTAGCATGGGGTTCATGATTCATCGCTAGGAGACCCTTATGGCTACTCGCAAGCCCATTGCCACTCAGTCCGCCGGAGACGCTCTGGTCGAGGACTTGAAGAAAACCCTGGATCAGGCCGAGAAGTTTCTGCGGGAGGCGACCGAAGCGACCGGTGACAAGGCTTCCGACCTTCGGGCACGCGCTTTGCAGGCCCTGGATGATGGACGCGAAGCACTGGCGCAGACCCAGGCTGGTCTCTTGGAGCAGGGGCGCCAGGTGGCCCACGATACTGACGAATACGTGCAGGCAAATCCCTGGAAAGCGGTTGGGATCGCCGGAGTTGCCGGCTTGCTTTTGGGCGCCTTGCTGTCACGGCGTTGACGCATCATGGGCACATTGGGGCGTTCGCTGGCGCAGTGCGCCACCCAGATGAGCACGCTGATTGCCACGCGCCTGGAACTTCTGGGCCTGGAAGCGCTCGAGGCGCGTGATCGCGCCCTGTGTCGCCTGGGCGTATTGCTGCTGGCAGCCATATTCCTGCTGCTGGCCTTGCTGGTGGCATCGCTGGCGGTGGCAGTGGCTTTCTGGCCAACAGACTATCGCATTGTGTCGCTGGGCGTGTTGGCACTGGTCTATGCCGTACTGGGCCTTGGTCTGTTCGTGTGGTTGCAACGTCGCCTGCGTCAGGACCCGCCGCCTTTTGCGGCAACGGCTGACGTCTTGCGGGCCGATGCCCGGAGTTGGTCTGATCTGCTGGCAGCCCTCGGAGAAAAAGCGACGCCTGCGCCGGACTCGGATGCGTCGGTCACGGGGAACGGTGCGGCGGGAGACAAGCCATGAGTTCAACGCGCGCGGTACCGCCACGGCTGTCACGTGACCGTCAGCTGCAGATTGAATTGCTGCGCATGCGGGCAGGCTACGAGCGCCTGCAGTTCAGACAAAGCGCCTGCAGTCTTGCTGACGCCTTGCGGCCTGGTGCCTGGGTTGCGCGGGCGCGCGACCACCTCGAGTCTACAGGCTTGGGATGGCTGGGGCTCGGGCTGCGCGCCTCGCGGCGCTTTCCCATGTTGCTGTCACTGGCCTCTGCGTTGTGGCCGGGTGGCGGACGCAGGCAGGTGCTGTTGAAATGCGCGTTTGTGGTGGGCCTGTTCTGGCTGGTGCGACATCCAGCACGTGAAGACGATGCTGCCGATTGAGCCCCAAAGCCTATAGCCCCAGCTGTTCCCACATGGCGTCGACCCGCTGCTTGACGGCGGGGTCCATCTCGATGGGGCGCCCCCATTCGCGCTGGGTTTCGCCCGGCCACTTGTGGGTGGCATCCAGCCCCATCTTGCCACCCAGGCCAGAGACCGGTGATGCAAAGTCCAGGTAATCGATGGGGGTGTTTTCGACCAGGGTCGTATCGCGGACTGGGTCCATGCGTGTGGTCATGGCCCAGACCACTTCGGACCATTGCCGTACGTCGATATCCTCGTCCACGACGATGATGAACTTGGTGTACATGAACTGTCGCAATACGCTCCAGAGGCCGAACATAATGCGTTTGGCATGACCGGGGTATTGCTTGCGCATCGATACGATGGCCAAGCGGTAGCTGCAGCCTTCCGGCGGCAGGTAAAAGTCCACGATTTCGGAAAACTGGCGGCGCAGGAGCGGCACAAATACTTCGTTGAGTGCGACGCCCAGAATGGCGGGCTCGTCCGGCGGCTTTCCAGTATAGGTACTGTGATAGATCGGCGTGCGTCGGTGCGTGATGCGTTCTACCGTGAATACCGGGAACCAATCCTGTTCGTTGTAATACCCCGTGTGGTCGCCGTAAGGGCCTTCCAATGCCATTTCATAGCCGGTTTCGGGCGGCGGTGCAACGCCCTCGGGTACTTCGGCGGGATGTGCGGCAGGAGCGGTCGAGGGCAGAATGTGTCCTTCGAGGATGATCTCGGCCTGGGCGGGCACCAGCAGGTCGCTGCCCAAGGCCTTTGTGAGTTCGGTACGCGAACCGCGCAGCAAGCCCGCGAACTGGTATTCGGACAGACTGTCGGGAATGGGGGTGACGGCGGCCAGCGTCGTGGCCGGGTCTGCGCCAAGTGCCACGGCAATCGGGAACGGTTCACCAGGGTGGGCCAGCGCGTAATCGCGGAAATCAAGTGCGCCGCCTCGGTGTGACAGCCAGCGCATGATGAGCTTGTTGCGGCCTATCATCTGTTGGCGGTAGATCCCCAGGTTCTGCCGCCGCGCACGCGGTCCGCGCGTCGTGACCAGCCCCCAGGTCAGGAGCGGCGCCACGTCGCCCGGCCAGCAGCCTTGCAGCGGCAGGGTTGAAAGGTCCACGTCGGCCGCCTCGATGACCACCTCCTGGCAGGAAGCCGTGCGCACCGTTCGAGGGTTCATGTCCCAGAGCGCTGCCTTCAGCATGGAGACCTTGGAGAAGGCGTCTCGCATCCCATGGGGGGGCGTGGGCTCTCGCAATGAGGCCAGCAGCTCGCCCGTTTCGCGCAATGCCGAGACATCGTCGGCACCCATGCCCCAGGCAACGCGCTTGGGGGTGCCAAACAGGTTGGTCAATACGGGAATTGGGCTTGTGCCGCCGACGTGCAGCGGGTGTTCGAATAGCAGGGCAGGCCCTTGGGCCTTCAGCACGCGGTCGCTGATTTCGGTCATTTCGAGCGCGGTGGCGACAGGATGCGCGATGCGCTTGAGTTCGCCATGCTCTTCGAGCTGGTGGATGAAGTCTCGGAGGTCGCGATATTTCACAGAAGGCAGTCGCTCAGGTTACAGTGGCGTCGTGCGAAAGATTACCACCGACCCCCGCCCAAGGGTTGCCGGAGCCTCCGATGTTTGACCTTGCCGTGCGCGAACAGCTGCGCTCGGGTGTTCGGTTGGCCATGGCCCCAGTGGGCGAATTCATTCACGTCAGTGCCATCTACCTGGGGCTGGCCGTGCTCACGACGCTGGGCTTGAGCCTGGTGCTGCCGTCCATGCGCCAGCAGTCGCAGCAGTTGCACGAAGTCGTGCTTACCATGTTCCAGGCTAACGATGGTAATTATGGGGCAAGCGACGACGCTGAAAGTCCCGATTGGACAGTGCCCACGCCACCCGCCTCGGCGAGTGTGGCGGCGCCCCCATCAGGGCCCTCGAGTGAGCAGCCTTCCGGCGCTGCCCCGGCACCTGAAGAAGCAGCGACTGCGACCGGTTTTCCCAGCTTCACACAGGCCTTGGTCGCCAGCATGCAGGACCGTCCCGTCAAGGGGCTGACTCGAGCGCAGGATCACGGCTTGCGCAGCTATTTGGCCCGTAAGTACCGGATTGCGCCCAGTGTGGCCGGCGCGCTGATACGCACGGCGTTTTCCGTAGGACGAGACGAGCGCGTGGACCCGCAACTGCTGCTGGCCGTTATCGCGATCGAATCGCGCTACAACCCGTTCGTGGAAAGTGCGGTGGGCGCACAAGGACTCATGCAGATCATGACCAATGTGCACCGCGACAAGCTCAAGCGGAGTGGTGGTCGCACAGCCGTCTTCAATCCGGTCATGAACATTCGCGTCGGAGCCCAGATTTTGTCAGACTGCATCAAGCGGCGTGGATCGCTTGAGGGTGGGCTGGCCTGTTATGTGGGTGCTACCGGAGCCGGAGACGGTGGCTATGGGGCGCGTGTGTTGGCCGAGCGCAGGCGCATTGCCCTGGCCTCGGGGCTTCCCCCCGGTCGGTGAGACTGGAATGAAGCGGAGCGAGGTTCAAGCGGGATCTGGTGCCATCGAACCGGCTTCCGATCGCAGGTGATCCAGAAAGCCTTCCATGCGGCTCGTTGCTTCCTTGAGGCGGTCCAAGCCTGTCGCGTATGAGAAGCGCACTGTGTGGCGTGCATGGGCTTCGCCGAAATCCAGGCCTGGGACGGCCGCCACGTGAGCTTCGTTGAGCAGACGCCGACAGAATGTGGCGCCGTCGACGCCGAAGTTCCGGATGTCGGCAAAGATGTAGAACGCGCCGTCGGGCGCTGCAGGAACCTGCAGCCCCATGTGAGCAAACGCGGGCAGCAGATAATCGCGTCGTTCTTTGAAGGAGAGGCGGCGCTGTTCGTAGATATGCATGACTTCCGGCTCGAAGCAGCTCAGGGCGGCATGCTGCGCAAGTGCGGGTGCGCAAATGACCAGGCTGGCCGCGAGTCGTTCGACGGCAGGCATCAGATTGGCGGGAGCGATCAGCCATCCGAGGCGCCAGCCGGTCATGTGAAAATATTTTGAGAAGCTGTTGATGACCAGCAGGTCGTCATCCAGCGTCAGCGCGCTTTGCGGGGCCTCGTCGTAGTACAGCCCCAGATAGATCTCGTCCATGATCACGTAACCACCCCGGGTTCGCACGGCGGCGATCAGTGCGCGCAAGGCTTCGCGGGGCATCGAGGTACCGGTGGGGTTGCTGGGCGAGGCGATCAGGACTCCACGTGTGTGGGGCCCCCAGTACGTTGCGATGTCATCGGCCTGCAGCTGGAACCGGTTTTCGGCTGTGGTGGGCACCAGGCGCGTGGTGCCCCCCGCGGCCGTCACGAAATTGCGGTTTGCCGGGTAGGACGGGTCCGGCATGAGGATTTCGTCGCCGGGGTTGACCAATACAAGTGCGGCCAACATCAAGGCTCCCGAGGCGCCTGCCGTGATCAGGATGCGGGCAGGGTCTATCGTGGCCCCAAACTGGGTCTGGTAATAATGCGCGATGGCTTCCCGGAGGGCCGGGATGCCCGCAGGCGCCGTATAGCCGCTGAGCCCGGCATCCGCTGCGCGCCGGAGTGTCTCCAGCACGCGCGTCGGGGCGGTGAAATCGGGTTCGCCGATGCCCAGGCTGATGACGTCGTGCCCTTGCGCAGCCAATGCCTGAGCCTGTTTCAGGACTTCTACAGCGTAGAATGGCACCGTGCGTTCTGTTCTCTCGGCCGCTTGGAGCATGGATCAATCTCGGGGATTCGATTCGAAACTCTGATTGTAGCCTTTCACCCTCAGGAGTCACCGCCATGCAGTCGTCGTCACGCCGTGCGTTTTTGACTGGACACCGCACGGAACGATCCCCTTGGGAGACCTTCCTGTCACGCCTGCAGCGGGTGGCCGAAGGGCATGTCTATGACTTTTCGACCCCCGTCAATAGCGCGCGGTTGGTGCCGCAGCAAATGCAAGATGTCTATCATGCCCGGTCTTTGTGTCTGGAATACGGCATTCATTTTGCGTTGGACGGCATCCCGCACGCTTCGGCACTGGCCGATACCCCGGTGCTATGGGTAGAACCGGGCAATGGCATGGAACGCTACGAACGGCTGGGGCCGGATGATCCCCGCTGGTTCGTGCAGCCTGGCTGCTTCATTGGCGACCTGGAGCAGGCGGGGTTGCCGCAGTTTCGCGACCAGCCTCCCCATTTGACGGTGGCCGCCTGGCTGGCGGATCGCAGCCTTTGCGACTGGGATGCCGGTGATACGGCCGCCAGCGGCCTGGTCCATGCGCTGGTCCTGTTGGCGGACGGCACTCAGGCCAACCTGGGTGCCTTTGGGGTCGACAGCCGCAAACCGCTGGATAACCCCCGCTTGCAGCAGATGGTGCCTAGGCTCTTCGAACTGAGCGGGCAGGCGGGCGCGGTGGCTCCCGATGCGCTGTGGAATGCTCGCTATCGCCTGGATGCGCTCAAGCCCATTGCCGGTCGTACCCTCAATCTGTCGCATCTGCTGTTGGGCCATGGCGGCGAGCTGGGGTGGGTCGAGTGGCTGGTGTTCGACGAGCGACTGGGTCAGCCCGTCGATCGCGACTATCCCGACCGCTTTGGTACTCGAGAGGCATCGCTGAACACGGACGCGTCGACAGATCAGGTGATCAAGGGGCTTTTCGACCCCGAGGGTTTGTTCCCGTCGCAGGCCCAGCGGTTCTGATCGTTTTGACCTCACTCGGTGCCTGAATGGGTGGCGTGCTGCGTGTGCGTATCACCGGCGCGTACAAGCGGCTAGAATGACTCTTGTCATACTCCTTCACATCCACAAGGCAACAACACATGGACGAATCGTTGCGTGCGGCGGCTCTCGAATATCACGAACATGGCCGCCCCGGAAAAATTTCAGTCACTCCAACCAAACAGCTCTCCAATCAGCACGATCTGGCGTTGGCCTACTCGCCCGGGGTGGCGGCGGCTTGTGAAGAGATCGTGGCTGATGAGCACAATGCCGTACGTTTTACCGGGCGCGGGAATCTGGTCGGCGTCATCACCAATGGCACGGCCGTTTTGGGCTTGGGGGCTATTGGGCCGCTCGCAGCCAAACCGGTGATGGAAGGCAAGGCAGTCCTGTTCAAGAAGTTTTCGGGGCTGGATGTCTTCGACATCGAAATCAACGAGCGCGATCCCGAAAAACTGGTCGAGATCATTGCCGGGCTGGAACCGACGTTCGGCGGCATCAACCTCGAGGACATCAAGGCGCCAGAATGCTTCTACGTCGAGCGCAAGTTGCGCGAACGCATGAAGATCCCCGTGTTTCACGATGATCAGCACGGGACTGCCATTTGCGTCACTGCAGCCTTCATCAATGGGCTCGAAGTCGTCGGCAAGGACGTGTCCAAGGTAAAGGTCGTCGTGTCGGGCGCAGGTGCTGCGGCGTTGGGCTGCCTTGATCTCATGATGGACATGGGGCTGCCTCTCGAGCACGTCTGGGTCTCCGACATCGAAGGCGTGGTCTACGAAGGCCGTACCGTCCTGATGGACGAAAAGAAAGCCAAGTTTGCAAAGAAAACAGACGCACGCACGCTCGACGACATCATTGCCGATGCCGATGTCTTCCTTGGGCTGTCTGCGGGTGGTGTTCTCAAGCCTTCCATGGTCAAGAAAATGGCCGATCGCCCGCTCATTCTGGCGCTGGCCAATCCCAATCCCGAAATCCTCCCTTCTGACGCCCTGGGTGTCCGGCCGGATGCCGTGATTGCCACGGGGCGCTCGGATTTTCCGAATCAGGTCAACAACGTGTTGTGTTTCCCGTACATTTTTCGGGGCGCACTCGACGTGGGAGCCACCACCATCACACGCGGGATGGAAAAAGCGGCAGCGCTTGCCATGTGCAAGCTGGCGCGCGAAGAGCAGAACGACATCGTGGCTGCGGCCTATGGGCTGTATGACGTCTCGTTCGGGTCCAACTATTTCATCCCCAAGCCTTTCGATCCGCGACTGATCGTGCGCATTTCGCCCGCCGTGGCGCAGGCCGCCATGGATGACGGGGTTGCGACGCGCCCCATCGCCGACATGAAGAGCTACTCCAGCCAGCTGGAGCAGTTCGTCTACCACTCTGGCGCCTTCATGAAGCCCTTGTTTTCTGCTGCCCGGGCCATGGTCCGCGAGGGTGGCAAAGCGCGCATCGTGTTTGCCGAAGGCGAGGACGAGCGTGTGCTGCGCGCCGTACAGATCGTCGTCGATGAAGGCCTGGCACACCCCATCCTGATTGGCCGCCCAGCTGTGCTGGAGGCGCGCATTGAAAAATACGGCCTGCGCATCCGTCTGGACAAAGACGTCGAGGTCACCAATCCGGAACACGACGAGCGTTTCCACAAGTACTGGACCACGTATTGGGAGCTCATGTGCCGGCGCGGCATCACCAAGGAGATGGCGCGTGTCGAGACGCGTCGCCGCTTGACCTTGATCGGTGCCATGATGGTGCGGCTGGGCGATGCCGACGGCATGATCTGCGGCACGGTAGGTTCTTATGGCAACCACCTGCGCTTCATCGACGAGGTGCTGGGGCGCCAGGACGGCGTACAGACCTATGCAGCCATGAACATCCTGCTGCTTGACGAGCGCACCATTGCGCTGGCCGACACGCACGTCAACGACAATCCGGATGCGGCGCAGGTAGCGGAGATCACTCTGATGGCTGCGGCTGAAATGCGGCGCCTGAACATCGAACCCAAGGTGGCTTTGCTGTCGCGCTCGAACTTTGGCACGGGCAGTTCGTCTTCGGGCGAAAAAATGCGTGCGGCGCTGGCGCTTGTTCGTGAGCGAGACCCCGACCTCGAGGTCGACGGCGAGATGCATGGCGATTGTGCGCTGGACCCGGCACTGCGCGAGCGCATCCTGCCTTCGACCACGCTGCACGGCGAAGCCAACTTGCTCATTTGCCCCAGTGTGGATTCCGGCAATATTGCCTACAACCTGCTCAAGACGGCGGCCGGTGGCAACGTGGCCGTGGGGCCATTCCTGCTGGGTGCGAACGCCCCGGTTCACATCTTGACGTCGAGCTCGACCGTGCGCCGTATTGTCAACATGGCCGCGCTCACCGTGGTCGATGCCAACAAACCGCGACACGCCTGAGAAGCCAGCCGTTGGCCTGGTCCTGACTGGGGGCGGCGCGCGCGCTGCTTACCAGTCAGGGGTGCTGTCCGGCGTTCTTGATATCCTTGACCCTGAACGGCGAGCGGGTTTTCGCAATCCGTTTGCCATCATCAGCGGGACTTCTGCGGGCGCCATCAATGCCACTGCGCTCGCTTGCCGAGCCCATCGGATACATCGGGCGGCCGATCATCTGTGTCGGCTATGGAGTTCACTGCATACGTCCGACATCTATTACACGGATGCCGCGCATCTGTTGTCGTCCGGTTTGCAGTGGCTGGGCATGTTCGGCCTGGGCTGGATTCGGCCGCAGCTGGCGCGCTATGCGCCGCATTCCATGCTCAACAATGAGCCGCTGGTGGGGCTGCTCTCGCACGTCCTGAATTTTTCTCATTTGCGTTCGAATCTGGCTCGAGGTCATCTGGATGCTCTGGCCATCACGGCGACTGCCTACACCACGGGTGAACACCTCACGTTTTATCAGGCGCATCGCCGGATTCTTCCCTGGACCCGCACCTTGCGACGTGCCGTGGCCGGCGACATCGGGGTCGATCACCTGATGGCGTCCAGCGCGATCCCCTTTGTTTTCCCGGCGCGGGCGATTCAGACGGGTAAGCAGACCTTGTGGTGCGGCGACGGTTCGATGCGCCAGCTGGCGCCCATCAGCCCCGTGATTCATCTGGGAGCTGAGCGGGTGTTTGTGGTCAGCACCAATTTCAGCGGTGAGATCCATCCGGATGTGAGTGAATTGCATCCTGCATACCCCAATCTGGCGCAAATTGCCGGACATACGCTGTCCAACATTTTTCTCGATGGCGTGTCCGTCGATCTGGAGCGCATGGAGCGTATCAATGAGCTGCTTGCGCGAATCCCGACAAATGGATTAAAAAGCGAGTCACTGCGACCCATCCACACCTTGATGATCGCGCCCAGCCGTTCGCTTGACGATATCGCGCTGGAGCACCTGGATGAACTGCCGCGTGCCGTGCGTACCTTGTTCCGCGTGCTGGGCGTTTCACCACGAAAAGTCGAGGCCGGAGGGGGAGCGCTTGCGTCGTACCTGCTGTTTGAAGCAGGCTATACCCAGGAGCTGATCGCGTTGGGCAGGGCAGACAGCATGAGCCAGGCTGAAGAAGTCATCGCTTTTTTCAAGGAGTGGTCCGCATGAGTTCGGCCCAGATCAAAAAAATGCTCACCCAGGGCGTGGTCGATGCCCAGGCAGTCTCCGAACAAGATGCCATGGCGGCTGCCACCCAGGAGGGCCTGTCCGCGTTCGTCGTCGATTGCGACCGGGCACGCAACCGCTCGGCCGTGCTGAGGGCTGTCGTCAAGGCCATCGATTATCCCGAGTTCTTTGGAGGCAATCTGGATGCGCTGTACGACGGCCTTTGCGACACCCTGAGCGACCAGAAAGTCGGTCTGTTTCTGTGGTTCCGTCACCTGCATTCCGGCGACCCGGCGCTGGCAGCCGATGCCGAGGCCATTGCGGCCGTCTGCAACGACGTGGTCGAATTTGGCCAGAACAACGAGCGCCAGTTTGCCTACGCGATTCAGCACGCCGGCGCGCACCCCGCACCCGAGCCTGGCGTGGACCCCACCCCGTATTCGGGGCGCGCAGAGGTCTGACGCTGCGGCTACCAGCCCAAAACGGCGGTGGCAGCAGCGACCAATGCGATACCCGCCGTTTCTGTGCGCAAAATCCGAGGCCCGAACTGGATGCCTTCCAGTCCGTGGCCTCGCGCGTGGTCGAGTTCGCCGGGGGACCAGCCTCCTTCGGGCCCCACGACCAAATTCAGTTCCCGATCGGCACGCGCCAAGGCAGTTGCAAAGGTTTGTTTCCCCTCGGGGTGGCAGACTAGGGTCAGACCCGTCAGGGTGCCCAGGCAACGACTCAGCGAGGCGGGTTCGTGTACCTGCAACAGGCGGTTGCGTCCACTTTGTTCGCTGGCCGCTGTGACGATGGCGCGCCAGTGCTGCAGGCGCTTTTCCAGGCGTGTACCGATCAGTTTCAAGACACTGCGCTCGGCCGCGATGGGGTAGAGGTCACTCACGCCCAGCTCTACGGCTTTTTCAACCACCCAGTCCATCTTGTCACCCGAGGCGATGCCTTGGACGAGGCGGATTTTTCCCTTGAGCTCGGAGTCGATGTTTTCGAAATCACCGAGAGTGGCCAGCACCTCGCGTCCGGAGATTTTCAGTGTGGCAGGATATTCGCCCCCTTCGCCGTTGAACAACGTGACGACGTCGCCGTCGACCAGCCGCAGTGCGCGCAAGGCGTGATGGGCTGTCGTGGCTGGCAACGCGATCTGTTGCCGTGCTTGCAGAGGAGTGGGGCAGAAGAAGCGGGGAGCAGGCATAGGGGCGGGGATGGTAAAATCCGAGGCTTTGTCACCCCTGTATTTTAGGGTGGTGCTCTGGTGTGTGCCACGGGCGTCATCCATTGAGACTGCTATGAGTGTCTTGCCTGCCCCAGATCCTTCCATGGCCAACGTGATTCGTGTGCTTGCCATGGATGCCGTGCAACAAGCCAAGTCCGGGCATCCGGGTGCGCCCATGGGCATGGCCGACATCGCGCATGTGCTCTGGACCCGTCATCTGCGCCACAACCCGGCCGATCCTGCCTGGATGAACCGCGACCGTTTCGTGTTGTCCAACGGGCATGGTTCCATGCTGATCTACGCCTTGCTGCACCTTACGGGGTACGATCTTCCCATGTCAGAGCTGCGGCGGTTCCGGCAACTGCATTCGCGCACGCCAGGCCACCCCGAAGTCGGTGTCACTCCTGGGGTAGAGACTACCACCGGGCCGCTGGGCCAGGGGCTCGCCAATGCAGTAGGCATGGCGCTGGCCGAAGCCTTGCTTGCGCAGGAGTTCAACCGCCCCGGGCACACCATTGTCGACCACGTCACGTATGCGTTTGTCGGTGATGGTTGCCTGATGGAAGGCATTTCTCATGAGGCATGCTCATTGGCCGGCACGCTGGGCTTGTCCCGACTGGTCGTGTTCTATGACGATAACGGGATTTCGATCGACGGCCACGTGAACAACTGGTTTGCCGACGATACACCAGCGCGCTTCGAGGCCTATGGCTGGAACGTGCTGCGCGGGGTCGACGGTCACGACATGGCCGCCCTTGAGGCCGCCATGGTTCAGGCTCAGGAAAATGTGAACGCGGGGCGTGGCCCCACGCTTATCTGCTGCCGCACCGAGATCGGTCATGGCGCGCCCAACAAGGCGGGTTCCGAGAAAGTGCACGGTTCGCCTCTGGGGGCTGATGAAGTGGCAGCCACCCGCAAGGCGTTGGGCTGGACGCTTCCTCCTTTTGAGGTGCCCGATGACGTGTATGCCTACTGGGATGGTCGGGCACGAGGGGCACAGCTGCAAGCCGAGTGGCAGGGTCGCTTCGACCGTTATGCGCTTGCATACCCCTCGCTTGCAGCGGAACTCAAGCGGCGCATGGCGGGTGAACTTCCTGCCGATTTTCCGCAGCGTGCGCAGGCGTTTGTTCAGTCTACCCAGGATAAGGCCGAATCCATTGCGACTCGCAAAGCCTCGCAGCAAGCCATTGCTGCGTTTGCAGAGATTCTGCCGGAGCTTTTGGGCGGGTCGGCCGACCTGACCGGGTCGAATTTCACCGATTGGCCAGGCGTCGCGCCTGTGCGTCGCGGCGAAGCGCATCTGCAGGCGGGGCGCCATATCAATTTTGGGGTGCGTGAATTCGGCATGGCCGCCGTCCTGAATGGCATTGCGCTCCATGGCGGCTTTCTGCCTTTTGGCGGAACCTTCCTGACCTTCTCGGATTATTCGCGCAATGCGCTGCGCATGGCAGCTCTCATGCGTCAACGCGTGGTGCATGTCTTCACACACGATTCCATTGGCCTGGGCGAAGACGGCCCGACGCACCAGCCGGTTGAACACGCCGGCAGTTTGCGTCTGATTCCCAACCTTCATGTGTGGCGTCCGTGCGATACGACCGAGACCGCAGTCGCCTGGTGCGAGGCCCTGTCGCGTCCGACCAGCATTGGGATGGACGTGCATGCGGGGGGACCTTCTGCGTTGCTGCTGTCGCGTCAGAATCTTCCCTTTGTGGCGCGCGACGCCGCCACGACCGAGGCCATTGCCCGGGGCGGCTATGTCCTGCGCGACATGGTGGGGGCTCGCGCCGTCATTCTGGCGACGGGTTCCGAGGTCGAACTGGCCCTGCGTGCGCAGGATCAGCTGGCGGCTCGGGGGGTTGCCACCCGCGTGGTGTCCATGCCTTGTACCGAACTTTTCGATGCTCAAGACAATACCTGGCGGACGTCGGTCCTGCCTGCAGGGCTGCCGCGCGTGGCGGTCGAAGCAGGCGGCACGACCACTTGGTACAAATACGTGGGCACGACGGGCGCTGTAGTAGGAATCGATACCTTTGGCGAGTCGGCTCCGGCCAGCGCACTCTTCACCCATTTCAACCTGACGGCCGAGCATGTGGCCGCTACGGTCGAGCAGCTTTTGTAAACAGGAGAACGTTCATGACTATTCGCGTCGCAATCAACGGCTATGGCCGTATCGGCCGCAACGTGCTTCGTGCCCACTACGAAGATGGCAAGAAGCACGACATTCAGATCGTGGCGATCAACGATCTTGGCAACCCCGAGACCAACGCCCACCTGACGCGTCACGATACGGCGCACGGGCGTTTCCCAGGTACCGTCGAGGTGCAAGGCGATTATCTCGTCGTCAACGGCGACCGCATCCGCGTGCTGGCCGAGCGTGATCCAGCCAAATTGCCGTGGGGCGAACTCAAGGTCGACGTAGTGCTGGAATGCACGGGCCTGTTTGCCACCAAGGAAAAGGCCTCGGCCCACCTGAAGGGCGGCGCCAAGAAGGTCATCATTTCTGCGCCGGGGGGCAAGGACGTCGACGCCACCATCGTCTATGGCGTGAATCATCAGATTCTCAAGGCTTCCGACACGGTGATCTCCAACGCGTCGTGCACCACCAATTGTCTGGCGCCGCTGGTCTATCCCTTGCACCACAAGTTGGGCATCGTGCATGGCCTCATGACGACAGTGCACTCGTACACCAACGATCAGGTGCTGACGGACGTCTATCACAAGGATTTGCGCCGCGCCCGTTCGGCCACGCACAACATGATCCCGACCAAGACGGGTGCTGCATCCGCGGTGGGGCTGGTGCTGCCTGAACTCGACGGCAAGCTCGACGGTTTCGCCATCCGGGTGCCTACGCTGAACGTTTCCATCGTGGACCTGACTTTTACGGCCAAGCGGGACACGTCGGTGGAAGAGGTCAACGGCATCCTCAAAGAGGCAGCCAACGGCTCGCTCAAGGGCATCCTGGCTTACACGACTGAGCCGCTGGTGTCGAGTGACTTCAACCATAGCCCGCTCTCCAGCACGGTGGATGCAGAGCTGACCAAGGTGCAGGGGTCGTTGGTCAAGGTGGCTTCGTGGTATGACAACGAGTGGGGTTTCTCCAACCGCATGCTCGACACCACCGTGGCGTTCATGTCGGCCAAGTAAACGCGTGTCAATCAGACGCAGGGCGGGGTGACCCGCCCTCGTCGTATCCAGGGCCCGCCGAGCGAGACTTTCTTGGCAGGACGCCCGATGTCTATGGGGAATTCAATGTCTGTTTTGACGCTGTCGGGGCTTGCGCGGTCGGGCTCCTTGAAGGGCAAGCGTGTTTTCATTCGATCGGATCTGAACGTGCCGCTGGAAGCGGGCCGCATCACGGAAGATACCCGCGTGCGCGCCTCGGTGCCGGCCATTCGTCTGGCGCTGGGTGCCGGTGCAAGCGTCATGGTGACTTCTCATCTGGGTCGACCCACAGAAGGCGCCGTGAGACCGGAGGATACCCTGGCTCCGGTGGCACAGCGTCTGTCGGAACTGTTGGGCCAACCGGTGCGTCTGGTGACCGAGTGGGTGGACGGCGTGTCGCTTGCGCCGGGCGAGGTCGTTCTGCTCGAAAATTGCCGCTGCAACGTTGGTGAAAAGAAAAATGACCCGGCGCTTGCGCGTCGGATGGCCGCTTTGTGTGATGTGTATGTCAATGATGCCTTCGGAACGGCACATCGGGCTGAAGCCACGACGGCCGGCATGGCGCAATTTGCACCGGTGGCCTGTGCGGGCCCGTTACTGGAAGCCGAGCTGCACGCCTTGGGGCGCGCCCTTCAGGCACCTCGCCGCCCGATGGTCGCTATTGTGGGGGGCTCCAAGGTGTCCACCAAGTTGTCCATCCTTCAATCCCTGGCCGAAAAAGTGGATCAGCTCATCGTGGGAGGAGGCATTGCCAACACTTTCATGCTGGCGGCAGGCCTCCCCATTGGCAAGTCCCTGGCCGAACCCGATAAGGTCGATCAGGCAAAGGCAGTGCTGCAGGCCATGAAGGCACGAGGTGTGGAGGTCCCCATTCCTGTCGATGTGGTCGTAGCTCAAACCTTTTCAGCCGAGGCCCCTGCGACGGTGAAGCGCGTACAGGACGTTGCTCCCGACGATCTGATCCTGGACGTGGGGCCGCAGACGGCGGCACTGCTTGCTGCGCAGTTGCGCAAGGCGGGCACCATCGTCTGGAACGGTCCGGTGGGTGTGTTCGAGTTTGAAGCGTTTTCTCATGGGACTGAGGCAATTGCGCGGGCTATTGCCGAGTCTGATGGCTTCTCCATTGCCGGGGGTGGTGACACGCTGGCGGCGATCTCCAGGTTCGGTATTGCCAATCAGGTCGGGTATATCTCCACTGGCGGCGGCGCATTCCTGGAGTTTCTCGAAGGCAAGGCGCTACCCGCGGTGGCGGCGCTCGAAGCCCGCGCCTGACGGTCCGGCGGCACTCTGCCGCCTGGGTCCACTCATGGGAGGGCCTCAGGTGCAGACCCATGTCGGCGTGTCAGCCGGGTTCTACCCCAGCCTCGACCTGGGGGTGCCTGGGAACGATCCAGAGCACCAGCAGCAATGCGATCACGGCGACGCCTGTCATGCCCACATACACCTGGTGGGTGGACAGGTCGAAGGCAGCCTGTAGAAATTGGTGCAGTTCTGCGCCGGCCGTCCGGCTCTGCAGCACTGTCACGACGTCGTTGACGTTGGGCAGAGCGCCTTGCAGAGTGCCGGGGGCCCGCTCCAGCTCTTTGATCATGGCGGCGTTGAAGATGGCTCCCGCAATGGCGGCGCCCAGGCTCTGGCCCAGGTACCGCGACCACATGTTGGCACTGGTCACCACGCCGCGCTGGTTCCACGGCACGATGGACTGAACTCCCACCAGCAGAGGGGTTGACAGCATGCCGAAGCCTGCTCCGATCAACAACTGGTCCAGCAGGACCAGCCACGTCGATGGTGCGGCAGGCAGCATCACGAAGCCCAGGCCTCCCGCGGCCATCAGGACGGCCCCGAAAAGCGCCGTGTCTCTGAACCCATGTTTCAGGTAGAGGCTACCCGACCAGGCAGAAGCAGCCACCCAGCCGATGCTGCTCGTGGCCAGTACCAGGCCGGCGGCAATGGCGCCTAGCCCCATGACGGATTGCGCAAAAACGGGCAGGTAGGTGCTGGGCGCCATCATGACCAATCCCATGCCCAGTGTCCCGAGGTTGGACCCCAGCAGCACGGGCCGGCTCCAGACCCATCCAGGCATGATGGGTTCGGCAGCCGTGCGTTCGCGCAGGATGGTGGCCGCAATCAGCAGGCCCGCAATCCCGAAGGTGGCAAGACTGGGGGACGAGTACCAGGCCCAGGCGTTGCCGCCTTGCAGAAGGCCAAATACCACCGCTGAACCTGCCAGCATCATGAGTATCGCGCCGGCGAAATCGATGGCGTGGTGGCGTTCAGGCGCTTTCTCGTGCAGGAAACGACCGAGCAGCACCAGCGCGATCAGGCCGATGGGCAGGTTGACCAGGAACACCCAGTGCCAAGTTGCGTATTGCGCGAAGGCGCCTCCCAGCGTAGGGCCCACGATGGCTGCAATGCCCCAGACACCCGAGAGCCAACCCTGGATGCGGGCACGTTCGCGCACTGAGTACAGATCGGCGGCCAGGGTGTTCACTGTGGCCATGATGGTGCCCGCCCCCAGCCCCTGCAGGCCCCGAAACACGATGAGCGCGAGCATGCTCCACGCCGTGGCGCAGGCAGCCGAGCCCACCAGGAAGACGACGGTGCCCACCATCAGGACAGGCTTGCGACCATAGAGGTCGGCCAGCTTGCCGTAAATGGGGATGGTAACGGTCTGGGCCAGCAGATAAATGGAAAAAAGCCAGCTGAACAGGTCGAATCCGCCCAGGTCGCCCACGATCTGCGGGACGGCGGTGGCCACGATGGTGATGTCCATGGCCGCCAGCGACATGGACATCATGAGTGCAGCCAGTATCCAGCCTCGGTGGGCGGGCGGTGTCGCGGCGGTAGTCGTAATAGCGAGGGAGTTGTCTTGCACTGCTGTATCCAGATTTCAGTCACGCGAAGAAGAGGGCGATCGAGTGGGGCCTGCTCTTCGTGCGCACCCATGTTAGCGCCTGCTGCCGAGCCGGGGGCGGTATGGCGGTACCAGGCCAGGGTCGATTCCCTGTTAGAATGCGCAAGGCGGGCCCCTTCGCATGGTTCGGCGGTGAACCTGGTCAGGTCGGGAACGAAGCAGCCATAGCCGTGCAGAACCAGTGCCGAAGTCAGGCTCGCCACTTCATTTCCCCCTTATGTCGCATATGGGCGGCCTTGTCATGAGCTATCTCGTTTTGGCGCGCAAATGGCGCCCCCGTTCCTTCGATACCTTGATTGGTCAGGATCACGTGGTCCGGGCGCTAACCCATGCCCTATCCTCGGGGCGGCTGCACCACGCATGGCTTTTCACGGGCACTCGGGGGGTGGGCAAGACCACCTTGTCGCGCATTCTGGCCAAGTCGCTCAATTGTGCCGATGGCGTCACTGCCACGCCATGCGGCCATTGCCAGGCGTGCACCGAGATCGATGCCGGACGGTACGTGGATTACATCGAGCTCGATGCTGCCTCGAATCGCGGCGTGGACGAGATGACCCAGCTGCTCGAACAGGCGGTCTACGCGCCGTCGGTGGGCCGCTACAAGGTCTACATGATCGACGAAGTGCACATGCTCACGGGGCATGCGTTCAACGCCATGTTGAAAACGCTGGAAGAGCCACCCGAGCACGTGAAATTCATTCTCGCCACCACCGACCCCCAAAAAATTCCGGTCACGGTGTTGTCGCGCTGTCTGCAGTTCAACCTGAAGCAGATGACGGTGCCCGCCATCGTCGAGCACCTGCAGCACGTCCTGTCGGAAGAATCCATTACGGCCGAGCCACAGGCGCTGAGGCTGATCGCGCAGTCGGCGGCGGGCTCCATGCGCGACGCCCTGTCGCTCACGGATCAGGCCATTTCCTATGCCGCGGGCGATCTCACGACGGCGGCTGTCGGAGAAATGCTGGGCACCTTGGACCAGCATCACCTGGTGGCCTTGCTGCGTGCGTTGGCCGTGGCAGATGCGCCTGCCGTTGTGGCGGTGGCCGATGACCTGGCCACCCGAGGCCTGTCGTTCCAGTCCGCGTTGGCTGATTTGGCTGTGCTGCTGTCCCGGGTCGCCATTGCGCAGCGTCTGGGACATGCCCAGGCCGATGACCCGCTGGCCGCCGAGGTGCAGTCGCTGGCCCAGGCGCTGGCCCCCGACGAAGTCCAATTGTTTTACACGGTGGCGGTGCACAGCCGGCACGAACTCAGCCTGGCGCCCGACGAATACGCGGGCTTCGTCATGGCTTGCCTGCGTATGCTGGGCTTGCTGCCTGCGGATCGTGTCCCTCCCGTGCTCATGCAGCCTGTGCTGCCCGAGCTTGCGGCCGAACAAGCCGCTGCCACCCCTGCAGCGTCGGGTGCAGAGGCCGGAGCTCACTCTCGATCTGTGATTGCGGAACCGGCGATCGCGATACCCGAGCTCCCTCAGCTGCAAGTGGGTCGAGACTCTGCTGCCGAAACCGAAACCGAAACCGAAACCGAAACCGAAGTTGCCCCTGACCCGAAAGCAGTGGTCGACGCTCCCCTTCTCTCCGCTGACCCGGTTCAGGCACGTGCGACCCTGTCATTAGAACCACCTTCGAACGAGCCTGCAGGCGATTGGACAGACAGCGTGCCTGACGTGGCGGATGACTTCGACACCGCTTCCATGGCCGAAGTCGATTCCGACGACCTGGGTCATGCCCTGGCCGGGCTGGAGGCCGCGCCAGCAGCCCCTGCTGCTGAGACTCCTGATCCGGCTCGCATGACGGCCTCTGAATGGCCGGCGCTGGCGGCAAACCTGCCCCTGGGGGGCGCCGCTCGCGCGCTTGCGGTGAACAGCGAGTGGTTGTCGGGCGATGCACATGCCGTGCGCCTGCGGGTCGCCATCCACAGTCTGGTTGAAAGCAGCAGCCAGGACAGGCTGCGCACAGTGTTGTCCGAGCATTTCGGGCGTGCACTGCGGCTGGACGTGGTCTATGGCACTACGGGTGACGACACCGCCTATGCAGTGGATCAGGCTGAACGGGGCCGGCGTCAGGCGGCAGCCGAGCAGGCCGTGCAGGACGATGCGGTGGTTCGCTCGTTGACCGAGCAATTTGCCGCTCGGGTGGTTCCTGGGTCGGTGCAGCCGCCTGCGGTATAGTCGCTTTTTTCGATCGGTCGACTCGGCCGGATTCAGAATTCACTCAGTCAGGATTTCACCATGATGAAAGGTCAGATTGCCGGCTTGATGCGCCAGGCTCAGCAAATGCAGGAAAACATGAAGAAGGCTCAGGAGTCCCTGGCTGACCTCGTGGTCGAAGGAGCGGCCGGCGGCGGCCTGGTCAAGGTGACGATGACGGGCAAGTACGACGTCAAGCGCGTCGTCATTGATCCTTCGCTTTATGACGACGATCGCGACATGATTGAAGACCTGGTGGCGGCGGCTTTCAACGACGCCCAGCGCAAGGCCGAAGCTGCTGCGCAAGAAAAAATGTCGGCCGTGACGGCCGGCATGGCGCTGCCTGCGGGCATGAAACTGCCGTTCTGATCATCATGGCAAGTGGCCTGCCTGAACCCGAACCGCTGCTGACACTGGTGGAAGCCTTGCGCTGCCTGCCGGGTGTGGGGGTCCGATCGGCCCGGCGCATGGCTTATCACTTGCTGCAGCGTGATCCACAAGGGGCCCTGAAGCTGGGTGCGGCGCTCACCGAGGCCGTCACGGGGCTGCGCCACTGCGAACGCTGCAATTCTTTTACGCAGGATGCCGTGTGTGCCACGTGTAGCAATGCAGACCGCGATACGACACTGCTGTGTGTCGTCGAGACTCCGGCCGATCAGAACATGGTCGAGGCGAGCCACGGCTATCGTGGCCTGTATTACGTGCTGCAGGGACGTCTGGCCCCGCTCGAAGGGGTGGGCCCCGATCAGGTGCACTTTGCACAGTTGCTGGAGCGGGCCACCGATGGGGTAGTGCGCGAGGTCATTCTGGCGACCAACTTCACCGCCGAAGGCGAGACCACTGCGTACTATCTGGCCGATATGCTGCGCGCGCGCGGCCTGACCGTGACGCGTCTCGCACGTGGGGTGCCGAGTGGCAGTGAACTCGAGTACGTGGATGCGGGCACCATTGCCTGGGCGCTCATGGAGCGCCGACCCACTCAAGGGTGATTGCAATGACAGCGTCTGGCGCGGCAGCGGGCCGGCGGTTATCATCTTTTTCTCAAATAAAATTTGCAGGAGACAAGCACCATGGTCATTTCCCGTCGTGAATTGCTCAAGACCGTCGGGGCCGCCGGCGTCATGGGGGCGTTGCCTGGGCTCGTCAGGGCCCAAGGGGTCGGCAAACTGGAAAAGCCCTCGCTCACCATTGCGGTAGGCGGTCAGGCCTTGATCTACTACCTGCCTTTATCCGTGGCTCACCTCAAGGGCTATTTCAAGGACGAGGGGCTGAACGTCACCATTGCCGATTTTGCAGGCGGTTCCAAGGCCTTGCAGGCCGTGGTGGGTGGCAGTGCCGATGTGGTTTCGGGGGCATTCGAACACACCATCAGCCTGCAGTCCAAGGGGCAGTTCTATCGCTGCTTCGTTCTGCAGGGACGAGCGCCGATGATCGTGCTGGGGGTGTCCAAGAAGACGGTGCCAGGTTACAAGACGCCCGCCGATCTGAAGGGCAAGAAGGTCGGGGTGACGGCGCCTGGCTCGTCCACCAACATGATGGTGAGCTTCTTCCTGGATAAGCATGGGGTCAAGCCCACTGATGTGTCGTACGTCGGCGTGGGCGCAGGTGCGGGAGCCGTGACGGCCATCCGTTCCGGGCAGGTCGACGCGATTTCCAATCTGGACCCGGTCATCAGCACGCTGGTCAAGGACGATGCCATCCAGATCATTGCGGATACCCGTACCCTGAAAGACTCTCGTGAAATCTTTGGCGGCGATATGCCGGCAGGCTGCTTGTATGCCTCGCAGTCGTTCATCGATGCCAACCCGAACACGACGCAGGCGCTGACCAATGCCATCGTGCGTGCCGACAAATGGATTCAGTCTGTGCCGGCGTCAGATATCGCCAAACTGGTACCAACATCCTACCTGTTGGGCGACACGGCGCTGTACGAGCTTGCCCTCAAGGGTAACCATGAGGCCTTGTCCCCGGACGGCATGGTCCCCGAAGACGGCCCGCAGACGGCCCTGAATGCGCTGGCCGCCTACGTGCCGCATTTTGACCGTACCAAAATCGATCTCTCGCGCATCTGGACCAACCAGTTTGCAATGAAGGCCAATCAGACGTATCCCCATGCCTGAGGCTGCACTGCTGCTCAATAGCGTCACCTGCACGTTCGCGTCGCCCGATGGCGGGTCGTATACCGCCATGCGCGATGCCACGATCACGGTGGCGCCAGGCGAATTCGTTTCTGTCGTCGGCCCCACGGGGTGTGGCAAATCGACCTTGCTGAACATGGCCGCTGGCCTGCTCAAACCCAGTGCGGGCTCGGTCAGCGTGTTCGGTGAACCGCTCCATGGCGTCAACGCACGTGCCGGCTATATGTTCCAGGGCGACGCCTTGATGCCCTGGCGCAGTGCCCTTGCCAACGTCACTGCCGGGCTTGAATTCGCGGGGGTGGCGGCTGCGCGGGCGGCAGAGCAGGGACGAGACTGGTTGCGCCGGGTGGGGTTGGGCGGTTTTGAAAACCGGTATCCGCACCAGATGTCCGGTGGCATGCGCAAGCGTGCGATGCTGGCGCAGACCTTGATCCGGGACCCGGACATCATCCTCATGGATGAGCCGTTTTCTGCCTTGGACATCCAGACGCGCCAGTTGATGGAAAACGAGGTGCTCGATCTGTGGATGGCGCGCCGCAAGGCTGTGCTTTTCATCACGCACGACCTCGATGAAGCCATTGCCATGAGTGATCGTGTCGTGGTGTTGTCAGCCGGGCCCAACACTCATCCCATTGGCGAATTTCACATTGACATCCCGCGTCCGCGCGACGTGGCGGAAATCCGCATGCATCCCCGGTTCGTGGCGCTGCACCAGGCGATCTGGGCGGTCTTGCGCGACGAGGTGCTCAAGGGCTATGCCCGCCAGAAAGGAGGGCAGAGCAATGCCTGAGCTCTCCAGACCTGTGTTGCGGTTCCTGCAGGTGTTTCTGCTGGCCTTGATTCTCTTCATCTGGTGGTGGGCGTCATTGAACCGCAACGTGGCTTTTTTCTTTGGGCAACCCATCGAGGTCGCCAAGGTGATCTGGGCCTGGTTCGTGACGGACGGCACCGTGTACCGCCATCTGTGGATCACCTTGTCGGAAACCGTGCTGGCTTTCGTCATCGGCACAGTCGGTGGGTTGGGGTTCGGTCTGTGGTTGGGTCTGTCGCGCAGTGCCAGTGCCTTGCTCGAACCTTATGTGACCGCTGCGAACTCCATGCCGCGTGTCATTCTGGCCCCCATCTTCGGCATGTGGTTCGGCTTGGGGATCTGGTCCAAGGTGGCGTTGGCCGTCACGCTGGTGTTCTTTATCGTGTTCTTCAACGTGTATCGCGGTGTGCGCGAGGTCAGTCCCACCTTGCTGGACAACGCCCGCATGTTGGGCGCCACACAGGGCCAGTTGCTGCGCTCGGTCTACGTGCCCTCGGCCACGAGTTGGGTGTTTTCCAGCTTGCATACTTCGGTCGGCCTGGCGTTCGTGGGCGCGGTGGTAGGCGAATATCTGGGGTCGGCCGCTGGCGTGGGGTATCTGATATTGCAGGCGGAAGGCACGCTGGATGTCAACACCGTCTTTGCCGGCATTGTGGTCCTGACGATCTTTGCGCTATTGCTCGATGGTGTGGTCTCGGTGGCCGAGCGCCACTTTCTCGTGTGGCAGCCCGGCCCAGGGACGGCGGACAAAAGCTGACCGCTGCCGGGCGCCTTATGCCTTATGCAAGCAGGGCGTCCAGCTTCAGGGCGTCAGCTGTAAAGATCCGGATGCCCTCAGACAGTTTTTCAGTTGCCATCGCGTCCAGGTTCAGCTGCGTGCGAAACGAGACCTCGTTGCTGGCCAGCCATTCAGGTGCCTGCCGTTTGGCTGCGTCCACGGTCAGTGCGGCGGGAAGGAGTGCCTTTGACGCTGCGAGCTCGCCCAATAGTGCCGGGCTGATGGTGAGCAGATCGCAGCCCGCGAGGGCGCGGATCTGTCCGATATTGCGAAAGCTGGCCCCCATGATCTGGGTGGGGATGTCGTAGGCCTTGAAATACTGGTAGATGCGGCTCACCGACTGCACTCCTGGGTCGTTGGCGCCTGCCTTGGCGGCTTCGTCCCAGTCGGCTCCTGCCGCCTTTTTGTACCAGTCGTAGATGCGGCCCACGAAGGGAGACACCAGCGTGACACGGGCCTGCGCGCAGGCGATTGCTTGCGTGAGCGAAAACAGCAGCGTCATGTTGCAGAAGATGCCCTCAGTCTGCAGGACACGCGCGGCCTGAATGCCTTCCCAGGTGGAGGCCAGCTTGATGAGGACGCGTTCACGGCTGATGCCTTGGGCTTCGTAAAGCGCAATGATCTGCCGGGCACGTTCGATGCTTGCTTGCGTGTCAAAAGACAGTCGCGCGTCGACTTCGGTCGAAACCCTGCCTGGGACGATCTGCAGGATTTGCGCGCCGAATGCCACCAGCAATCGGTCGACCTGTTCGGTGAGCGACGCCTTTGCGTGGGTGCTGCGGATCTCATCCAGCAACGGGCGATAGCTGTCTTTCTGGACCGCTTTCAGAATCAGCGAGGGATTGGTGGTGGCATCGGTAGGATGGTAGGCCTGCATGGCCTCGAAGTCGCCGGTGTCGGCGACCACGGTGGTCAAGGTGCGCAGGGCTTCCAGTTGATTGCTCATGGCGTGTGAAAGACGTTGGTGTCGAGAAAGGTCCTACTGTAGACCATTTCCCCACAGTGATTTCCTGCAAGGCATCAGCCCTGGGAGTAACCCTGACTCTTGGTGGTCGTGGGCGCATCCTGGGCAGTGAACCTCGGGCTGTATAATTAGAAGGTTTAAATATCGATTTCGTAACCGGGGACCATTTTGCTGCCGTCAATCTTTCCAGAGGGGCCGTACGGCCACGTTCCAGCAATTCTTGCCTTGGCTGACGGTACAGTATTCAGGGGCATTTCAATTGGTGCCGAAGGCACCAGCGTGGCCGAAGTCGTGTTCAACACGGCCATGACGGGTTACCAGGAAATCCTGACCGATCCCAGCTACAACGGCCAGATCGTCACGCTGACTTATCCGCATATTGGCAATACGGGCATCAATGCCGAAGACGTGGAATCCACCCACGTGCAGGCTGCTGGCCTGGTTGTGCGAGACTGCCCTGCGACTCTGTCCAATTTTCGGGCCACGCAGTCACTGCCCGACTACTTGAAGGCCCAAGGCGTTGTGGCCATTTCGGGGATCGATACCCGAAAGCTCACTCGCATCCTGCGTGAGCGGGGCGCGCAGGGGGCCTGTATCCTGGTGGGCGAAGACGTCGAGCGTGCCGTCGAGCTTGCCCAGGGGTACAGCGGGATGGATGGTCAGGATCTTGCCTTGAAGGTCACCACCGACAAGGCCAGCCATTGGACACAAGGCACCTGGAATCTGGGTGGCGGCTTTTCGCAACCCGATCAGTCACGCTTTCACGTGGTGGCCTACGACTACGGCATCAAGTCCAACATCCTGCGCCTGTTGGCTGACCGCGGCTGTCACGTCACGTTGGTGCCGGCCACCATGCCCGTGGATGAGATCCTCGCCAAGAACCCGGATGGCATCTTTTTGTCGAATGGCCCGGGTGACCCGGCGGCTTGCGGCTACGCCATTGACACGTGCCGTGCCGTGCTCGAACGCGGCATTCCCTTGTTCGGCATCTGCCTCGGGCAGCAGATTCTGGGGCTGACGCTGGGCGGCCGCACCGTGAAGATGAAGACCGGCCATCATGGCGCAAACCACCCAGTGCAGGACCTTGCCAGCGGGCATGTGTTCATCACCAGTCAGAATCACGGTTTTGCGGTCGATGCCGGCAGTTTGCCAGCCAACGTGCGGGTGACTCATGTATCACTGTTCGACGGCACGCTGCAGGGCTTCGAACTCACGGATCGCCCCGTGTTTTGTTTTCAGGGCCACCCTGAAGCCAGCCCCGGTCCGCACGACATCCTGGTGCTCTTCGACAAATTCATCGATCTGATGGCGCAGTACCAGGCCCAGTCGTCCAAGTAAAAGACATAGAACTCACTCATGCCCAAGCGTTCAGACATCAAAAGCATTCTCATCATTGGTGCAGGCCCCATCGTCATCGGCCAGGCCTGTGAATTCGATTATTCCGGTGCGCAAGCCTGCAAGGCATTGAAGAATGACGGATACCGCGTCATCCTGGTGAACAGCAATCCCGCCACCATCATGACCGACCCCGAAACGGCGGACGTCACCTACATCGAGCCCATCACCTGGCAGGCTCTTGAAAAGATCATCGAAATCGAACGGCCTGACGCCGTGCTTCCGACCATGGGTGGGCAGACAGCGCTCAATACCGCGCTCGACCTGGATCGCCATGGCGTTCTCAAAAAATACAACGTCGAATTGATCGGTGCCAATGCAGCTGCCATCGACAAGGCCGAAGACCGCCTGAAGTTCAAAGAAGCCATGACATCCATCGGGCTGGATTCGGCCAAGTCGGGCATCTCCCACACGCTGGACGAGGCCTGGGCAGTTCAGAAAGAAATCGCTGTCTACACCGGCGGTTCGGGGTTCCCGGTCGTCATTCGGCCCAGTTTCACCCTGGGCGGCACCGGGGGCGGCATTGCCTACAACCCCGAAGAGTTCGAATTCATCTGCCGACGGGGGTTGGATCTATCCCCCACGCACGAGCTGCTGATCGAAGAATCCATGCTGGGCTGGAAAGAATACGAGATGGAAGTCGTGCGTGATCGCGCCGACAACTGCATCATCGTGTGCGCCATCGAGAATCTGGACCCTATGGGCGTGCATACCGGTGATTCGATCACCGTGGCGCCGGCTCAGACGCTGACCGACAAAGAATATCAAATCATGCGGGATGCCTCGATCGCGATTCTGCGCGAAATCGGCGTCGAAACCGGCGGGTCCAACGTGCAGTTTGCCGTCAACCCCGACAACGGCCGCATGATCGTCATCGAAATGAATCCGCGCGTCTCGCGGTCCTCCGCGCTGGCCTCCAAGGCCACGGGCTTCCCCATTGCCAAGGTGGCGGCGCGCCTGGCCGTTGGCTATACGCTGGATGAGCTGCGCAATGAGATCACCGGCGGGGCCACCCCGGCCTCGTTCGAGCCCACGCTGGATTACGTCATCGTCAAGGTGCCGCGCTTCACGTTCGAAAAATTCCCGCAGGCGGATGCCCGCCTGACCACCCAGATGAAGTCCGTGGGTGAAGTCATGGCCATTGGCCGTTGTTTCCAGGAAGCCTTCCAGAAGGCCTTGCGGGGTCTGGAAGTGGGCGTGGATGGCCTGAACCAGAAAACCACTGATCGCGAGCGGCTGCAGGTTGAGTTGGGTGAGCCTGGTCCCGAACGTATCTGGTATGTGGGCGATGCCTTCGCCCAGGGGTTCAGCCTCGAAGAAGTGCATCACCTTACGCGCATTGATCCCTGGTTCCTGGCCCAGATCAAAGAGATCGTGGACACCGAACTCGCGCTGGAGCAACACACACTGTCCGAACTCGATGAAGAAACCATGCGTGGCCTCAAGCGCCGTGGTTTCTCGGATCGCCGCCTGGCTTTCCTGCTGGACACGACCGAATCCGAGGTGCGCAAGTTGCGTCACCAGATGAATGTGCGTCCTGTCTACAAGCGGGTGGATACCTGCGCTGCCGAATTCGCGACGACCACGGCCTACATGTATTCGACCTACGAGGACGAAGACGAGTCTGCGCCCACCGACCGCAAGAAAATCATCGTGCTGGGGGGCGGGCCGAACCGTATCGGCCAGGGCATCGAGTTCGACTATTGCTGCGTGCATGCGGCCTTTGCACTGCGTGATGATGGCTTCGAAACCATCATGGTCAACTGCAACCCCGAGACCGTCTCCACTGACTATGATACGTCCGACCGGCTGTATTTCGAGCCGCTCACGCTCGAAGACGTGCTCGAGATCGTCCACAAAGAAAATCCGGTGGGCGTCATCGTGCAATTTGGCGGGCAAACGCCGCTCAAGCTTGCACGTGACCTCGAAGCCAATGGCGTGCCCATTATTGGTACCAGCCCCGATTCCATCGACGTGGCAGAAGACCGCGAGCGTTTCCAAAAGCTGCTGAACAAGCTGGGGCTGCGCCAGCCCAGCAATCGTACGGCTCGCACCGAGAGCGAGGCGCTCGCGCTGGCGGGCGAAATCGGCTATCCGTTGGTGGTGCGGCCCAGCTACGTGCTGGGGGGCCGCGCGATGGAAATCGTGCATGAACCGCAGGACCTCGAGCGCTACATGCGCGAGGCTGTCAAAGTCAGCAATGATTCTCCGGTGTTGCTTGATCGCTTCTTGAACCACGCCACCGAAATCGACGTGGACTGCCTGGCCGATGGCGAGCAGGTGATCATCGGCGGGGTCATGGAACACATCGAGCAAGCGGGCGTGCACTCGGGCGACTCGGCCTGCAGCCTGCCGCCGTATTCGCTCTCGCCCGCCATCGTGGACGAGATCAAACGCCAGACGACGCTCATGGCCAAGGCGCTGAACGTAAAGGGGCTGATGAACGTGCAGTTTGCCGTGCAAGATGGCGATGTGTACGTCCTTGAAGTCAATCCACGCGCATCGCGCACGGTGCCGTACGTGTCCAAGGCCACGGGCAGGCAATTGGCCAAGATTGCCGCACGCGTCATGGCCGGCGACACCTTGGCGAAGCAGGGCATCACGCATGTGCCATCGCCCGTGCACTATTGCGTCAAAGAGGCGGTGTTCCCGTTCGTGAAGTTTCCGGGAGTAGACACCATCCTCGGACCCGAGATGAAATCCACCGGCGAGGTCATGGGGGTAGGCGAGTCTTTTGGCGAAGCCTTCGTCAAATCCCAGATTGCCGCCGGAGTGAATCTGCCTGAATCCGGCTTGGTCTTCATCAGCGTGCGCGACCAGGACAAGCCCCGCGCGGTGGAAGTCGCCCGGGGGCTGATCGGCATGGGCTTCAAGCTGGTGGCCACGCGTGGCACGGCCAGCGTGATCGAGGCGGCCGGTCTGGCCGTGGCCGTGGTGAACAAGGTCACTGAAGGTCGCCCCAACATTGTGGACATGGTGAAGAACGGCGAGATCGTGCTGGTCATCAACACGGTCGAAGAGCGCCGCAACGCCATTGCCGATTCGCGTACCATCCGTACGCAGGCCCTGGCCAACCGGGTGGCCTTTTATACGACCATTGCCGGTGCCAGCGCCGCGGTTGAGGGCATGCAGTATCTGCGTCATGGTGGCGGCCTGAAGGTCTATTCGTTGCAAGCCATGCACGCGGCGGCCCACGCGGCCTGATGCCTCATGACGGGCGCCTCGTCTTCGTCCGCCGCATCGTCTGGCTCGTTTTCCGGGCCGGCCACCGATCCTGCTTCCGCATCAACCGGAAGCAGGATTTTCATTACCGGTGCGACCAGTGGCATCGGCGAGGCCTTCGCGCGTTACTATGCCGCACGCGGTGCCACACTGGGTCTGGTGGGGCGCCGCGGCGCAGTGTTGCAGAGCTTGCGTGAACATCTGCCGGGCCAGGGTCACCGGACTTATCCCCTTGATGTCCGGGATCACCTGGCCTTGCAGGCGGCCGCCCTGGATTTTCTGCAGGGCGGTCCTACCGACATCGTGATCGCGAGTGCCGGGATCAGCGTCGGCACGTTGACTTCCGAGGCGGAAGACCGCGAGCCCTTTCAGGCTGTCTTCGACATCAATGTGGTGGGCACGCAGGCGACCTTCGCGCCGTTTCTTGCGTCCATGCAAGCCCGTGGGGAGGGAACGCTGGTCGGTATTGCCAGCGTCGCGGGTGTGCGTGGGCTGCCGGGAGCAAGCGCCTACTGCGCCTCGAAGGCGGCTGTGCGCCTGTATTGCGAAGGCCTGCGCGTGGAGTTGCGAGGGTCGGGGGTGCGGGTGGTGACGCTTGCGCCCGGCTTCATCGCCACCCCCATGACGGCGAACAACCCGTATCCCATGCCGTTCCTCATGTCGGCTGATCACTTCGTTGCACGTGCCGCGCGCGCCATTGCGGCGGGACGCCGTTACCGTGTGATTCCCTGGCCCATGGCCTGGGTGGCGCGTCTGTTGCAGATTGCTCCGGGTCCGCTGTTCGACGCCGTCATGGCGCGGCGCGAGCGCAAGCCTCGGCACTCTTCGTCATGATGCAGGTGTCCTGACCTGGTAGCCAGCGGCCGGTGGGAAAGAGCTGAAAAGGGGCTGGTCCCTGGGCAGCCAATCGCCGTAAACTGTCGCGAAACTTTTCAAAACCCCTTTTACAACTCCCTCTGAACGGCCCTGGGCCGCCCTCCGATGAACTCATCCTATTTCCCCCGCTGGCGGCTGGTCTCCGGCACGACGGAAGACGCCGTCGTGCAACCTGATGAAACCATGCCGTTGCCTCAGACGGTGGCCATGGGCGCACAGCACGTCGTGGCCATGTTCGGCTCGACCATCCTGGCGCCGCTCATCATGGGCTTCGACCCCAACATGGCGATCCTCATGTCGGGGGTAGGAACGCTGATCTTTTTTCTGTTCGTTGGCGGTCGCGTGCCTAGCTACCTGGGCTCCAGCTTCGCCTTTATTGGCGGTGTGGTGGCCGTGAGCGGGTATTCGGGAAGCGGGCCCAATCTGAACATCGGCGTGGCCCTGGGGGCCATCATTGTCTGTGGCCTGATCTACACCGGGATTGGCGTATTGACGGTGCTCGTGAACAAATGGCAGGGTGGTGCGGCCGACTGGATCGACCATTGGATGCCGCCCGTGGTGACGGGGGCCGTGGTTGCCGTCATTGGGCTGAACTTGGCGCCATTGGCCGCCAAAGGAGCGATGGGCGGGTCGCTGTTTGAGTCCGGCATGGCATTGCTAACCATACTTTCCGTGGGCGTCGTGGCCGTCTATACGCGAGGCCTGATCCAACGCCTGCTCATCCTGGTGGGCCTGTTTGCAGCCTGCGTGATCTATGTGATTTTGACCAATGGCCTGGGCTGGGGCAAGCCTATCGACTTCTCGGCCATCGTGGCCGCGCCCTGGTTGGGGCTGCCCCACATCACGCGTCCGGTGTTCGAATCGCATGCCATCAGCATCATTGCCCCTGTGGCCATCATCCTTGTCGCTGAAAACCTGGGACACATCAAGGCAGTGAGCGCCATGACGGGCCAGAACCTGGATCGCTACCTGGGGCGTGCCTTTATGGGCGACGGGGTGGCAACGATGATCTCCGGGTCCTTCGGGGGGACGGGTGTGACGACGTACGCCGAGAATATCGGCGTCATGACTGCCACACGCATCTATTCGACGCTGGTCTTTGTCGTGGCGGCGCTGGTGGCGCTGCTGTTGGGGTTCTCTCCGAAATTCGGTGCCGTGATTCAGGCGATTCCCGCCCCCGTGCTGGGGGGGATGTCTGTGGTGGTGTTCGGGCTGATTGCGATTGCGGGCGCTCGCATCTGGGTAGTGAATCAGGTGGATTTCAGCGACAACCGCAACCTGATCGTGGCTGCCGTCGCGCTGATCCTGGGGGCCGGCAATTTCTCGCTGGCGCTGGGCGATTTGAAGCTCGATGGCATTGGCACAGCGACGTTTGGTGCGATTCTGCTGCACGCCTTGCTGCGCGGCCGAAAAAAGGCGTAAAAAGCAGGCACGAATTTCTGCTGCTTGCTTTTCCCCACCAGATCGCCCACAATAGCCTCATCGACCCCGGTCATGGCCGGGGTTTTTTTACGGGCGGGCCAGCAGGTCATCCTGGCGGTGCAGGGCAAACCTGCAATGGTGGCGACACCTGCCAGGGCTCGAGTCATGCGGTGCATATCACCGCTTTTTCTTTCTTTTTGTAGTCAGGCGCCCTGCGCATGGGGCGTCTTTTACTTTTGGGTTGGATTTATGTCTGCGATCCCTTTGACAGCTCGCGGGGCAGAGCGTTTGCAAGCCGAACTTCAACGTCTGAAGACGGTGGAGCGCCCCCAGGTCATCAATGCCATCGCCGAGGCGCGTTCGCACGGTGACCTGTCTGAGAACGCCGAATACGATGCCGCGCGTGAGCGCCAGGGCTTCGTCGAAGGGCGTATTCAAGAACTTGAGGGCACTTTGTCCAATGCCCAGATCATCAACCCGGCTGATTTGCAGCTCGAGGGCCAGGCCGTGTTTGGCGCAACCGTGCAAATCGAAGACCTGGAATCAGGCGAGTGCCTGAGCTATCAGATCGTGGGTGATCTCGAAGCCGACATCAAGGCCAATCGTATTTCGGTGTCCAGTCCTGTCGCGCGTGCCCTGATCGGCAAAAGCGAAGGCGACGTCGTCGAAGTGCGCGCCCCGGCCGGGGTGCGCGAATACGAGGTACGTTCAGTCAGCTACGACTAGTACGGCGGCGGCCTGCGCGCAGCGTGAGCGCGCTGCCGCCGGTACTGCGCCGTTGGATTCCGTGCGCAGCTGCGCTTGCGCCCCTGGTGCGGCTGTCAGCGCGGGCCGAAACCGACGCGCGGGGTTTACGCGGCGCACGCCCTTCAGGCAGGGCCCTGCCGGCGTGGCTGGGCTCAACCTTGGGGCCTCGTGTCGCCTTGTGCTTGGCTGCGGGTTTGGCATCGTGGCTATGCGCTGCCAGCTTCTTGGGCACGTAGGGATCTGATTTGCGACGATTGGTTTGCGTCGCGTTCAGGCCTTCGGATGCCGGTTGCGTATCGGGGCGCGCCCGATAGATAATCAGCGTTTTGCCGAGATGGTGCACTGCAGCGCACGACAGCGCTTCGCAGATGGTCGCCAGCATGGCTTCGCGCGCGTCACGCTCGGCTCCTGCGACGCGCACCTTGACCAGCTCGTGGGCTGTCAGGCTGCGGTCGATTTCTTCCAGCACTGAAGCGGTCAGGCCACGATCGCCGATGAGGACGACAGGGTGCAGAGGGTGGGCGGCAGCACGCAGTTCGCGGCGCTGCTGCGAGGTCAGTTCGATGTTCGACATACTGGAATTGTACGGGAATGGCCAAGAAAAAATTCTCTAAAGCCTGGGTGCAGCGGCACATTAATGATCCCTACGTCAAAATGGCGCAACAGAAGGGGTATCGGGCACGGGCTGCCTTCAAGTTGATCGAGATTCTGGAAACCGAAAAGCTGTTGCAGCGTGGCGACGTCGTCGTCGATCTGGGGGCGACCCCTGGAAGCTGGTCGCAGGTAGCCCGCGAACGGCTCGTTGGGGCTGGCGGTGTGATTGAAGGTCGTGTGGTGGCGCTCGACATGCTGCCCATGGAACCCATCGCCGGCGTGGATTTCATCCTGGGCGATTTTCGTGAAGACGCCGTTTTGAAGCAGTTGCACGATGCACTGCAGGGGCAGATCGTGGACCTTGTAATTTCAGACATGGCCCCCAATTTGTCTGGTGTGGCTTCAGCGGATTCTGCTCGAATCGCGCATGTCTGTGAACTGGCCCTTGAATTCGCTTGCGCGCACCTCAAACCGGACGGCGCGCTGGTCGTCAAGGCCTTTCATGGCAGCGGGTTTTCGCAGATCGTGCAGACCTTCAAGCAGCATTTCGTCCGCGTGGTCGAGCGCAAGCCCAAGGCCTCGCGCGACGAATCAGCCGAAACCTTTCTGGTGGCGCGCGGGCTCAAGGCGGCACGGTCCTGATCCTTGTGGCGCTTGTGGCCTTGGTGCGGTGGCTGCGCTGATTCGGGTAGAATGAAGCATTGACGAATGTGTCAGCTTGTTGTAATTGGGTTTACGGGCTGGCAGTGACATAAACCCAGGAGATTGGCGTTGAACAACTCGTTTTCCAAGATCGCGGTCTGGCTGGTGATTGCGCTCGTGCTTTTCACGGTGTTCAAGCAGTTTGACGGACGCCCCGTGACCAGCAGCGACTCGATCACCTATACGCAATTCATGGAAGATGCGAAGTCGGGTCGCATCAATAAGGTCGATATCCAAGGTGACACCATCTACGTCACGCCAGAGTCCGGACGTTCCTACAGTCTTACCTCGCCGGGCGATCTCTGGATGGTTCCCCAGCTCGTCAAAGATGGCGTTCAGGTCTCCGGCAAGGCCCGCGAAGAACCTTCTTTCCTCACCAGTCTGTTCATCTCGTGGTTCCCGATGCTGCTGCTCATTGGCGTCTGGATCTTCTTCATGCGACAGATGCAAGGCGGTGGCAAGGGCGGCGCATTCAGCTTTGGCAAGTCGCGTGCTCGCATGCTCGATGAAAACAACAACAACATCACGTTCGCAGACGTTGCAGGCTGCGACGAAGCCAAAGAAGACGTCCAGGAACTGGTGGACTTCCTGAAAGATCCCACCAAGTTTCAGCGGCTGGGTGGGCGCATTCCTCGAGGCGTCCTCATGGTGGGGCCCCCGGGTACCGGCAAAACGCTGCTGGCCAAGGCCATTGCAGGCGAGGCCAAAGTTCCTTTCTTCAGTATTTCGGGGTCCGACTTCGTTGAAATGTTCGTGGGTGTGGGTGCTGCCCGTGTGCGCGACATGTTCGAAAACGCCAAGAAGCAGTCGCCGTGCATCATCTTCATCGATGAAATCGACGCCGTGGGGCGTCAGCGGGGCGCGGGCTTGGGCGGCGGCAACGACGAGCGCGAACAGACCTTGAACCAGTTGCTGGTCGAAATGGACGGCTTTGAAACTGGCCAAGGTGTGCTGGTGGTCGCTGCGACCAACCGCCCCGACGTGCTCGACCCGGCGCTGCTGCGCCCGGGCCGTTTCGATCGCCAGGTAGTGGTTTCGCTGCCCGACATCCGGGGCCGTGAACAGATTCTCAAGGTCCACATGCGCAAGGTGCCCATTGGGCAAGATGTTGACGCAAGCGTCCTGGCGCGTGGCACCCCCGGGTTCTCGGGGGCCGATCTGGCCAACCTCATCAACGAGGCTGCACTGTTTGCAGCGCGGCGCAATGGCCGCACCGTGGGCATGGCCGACCTCGAAAAGGCCAAAGACAAAATCATCATGGGGGCTGAGCGCCACTCCATGATCATGCCTGAAGAAGAGCGCCGCAACACGGCTTATCACGAGTCGGGCCACGCGCTGGTAGCCAAGCTTCTGCCCAAGACCGACCCTGTTCATAAAGTCACCATCATCCCGCGGGGGCGCGCACTGGGCGTTACCATGCAGCTGCCTGAAGGCGACCGCTACAGCATGGATAAAGAACGGTTGCTGGATACCATCGCCGTTCTGTTTGGTGGCCGCATCGCCGAAGAAGTCTTCATGCATCAGATGACGACCGGCGCTTCCAACGACTTCGAACGAGCCACTGCCATTGCGCGCGACATCGTGACTCGTTACGGCATGACTGACTCTCTGGGGCCCGTGGTCTACGCCGAAAACGAAGGCGAGGTCTTTCTGGGTCGTAGTGTGACCAAGACCACGCATGTGTCCGAAGCCACCATGCAAAAGGTCGATACTGAAATCCGCCGCATTATCGATGAACAGTACCAGGTGGCGCGCACCCTGATCGAATCCAATCAGGACAAGATGCACGCCATGGCCAGTGCGCTGCTCGAATGGGAAACCATCGATGCCGACCAGATCAACGACATCATGGCTGGCAACCCACCGCGCGCGCCCAAACCTGCATCGTCGTCTGACAATGACACCCATAATTCTCCGCCTTCGGCGGGGCAGCCGGTTGCCAGTAAAGACCAAGGCCCGGCCGCCACTCCGGTCTGATCGCGGGTGATTCGTGCCTGATCATCTACAGTGTGGGCGCTTTAGGCTGTCCCTGGAGCGCCCGCTGGTGATGGGTATTGTGAATATCACCCCGGATTCCTTTTCTGACGGCAATCAGCATTTTTCGACCCGGGCGGCGCTCGACCACGCGCAGCGTCTGGTTGCCGAAGGGGCTGATATTCTCGATCTTGGTGGCGAGTCCACGCGTCCCGGTGCCCAGGCCGTGTCGGCTGACGAAGAGCTGCGCCGTCTCTTGCCGGTGCTGGAGGGCTTGCGCGGGTGCGGCGTCCCTGTGTCGGTGGATACCTGCAAGCCCGAAGTCATGCGGGTTGTGCTGCAGGTGGGCGCCGACATGATCAACGACATCCGGGGGTTTGGCTCAGCCGAGGCCGTCGAGGCAGTGGCGGCGTCCGATTGCGCGTTGTGCCTGATGCACATGCAGGGCGAGCCGCGCACCATGCAAGCGAATCCCGTCTATCAGGATGTCGTGGCCGAGGTTCGGCAGTACCTGTTCGGGGGCGCTCGCCGACTGCAGGCAGCTGGTGTCGTGGCCCAGCGCATTGTGCTGGACCCAGGCTTTGGGTTCGGCAAGTCTGTTGATCATAATTACACTTTATTGCGAGAACTGCCGTCTGTGGTGGGTACCCTTTATGCCAGTCTGGTGGGGATGTCCCGAAAGTCCATGATAGGTGCCGTCACAGGACGCCCTGCGTCGCAACGCCTTGGCGGCAGCATTGCAGTTGCTCTGGCAGCCGTTGCCCGGGGTGTGCACATCGTGCGGGTCCATGACGTGGCCGACACGGTATCAGCCCTGAAAGTATGGGCACGAATTGAACAAGGAGCTCGTGCATGAGTGCACGCAAATACTTTGGCACCGACGGGGTTCGGGGTGTCGTGGGTGGTGAACGCATCAATGCGGAGTTTGCGCTACGGCTGGGCTACGCCGCAGGCCGTGTACTGGCACGGAATACGCCGGGCGGGAGCAGCCGACCCACGGTGGTGATTGGCAAAGACACGCGGATTTCCGGCTACATGCTCGAATCTGCGCTCGAGGCCGGATTTTCGGCGGCAGGGGTGGATGTCATGCTGGCGGGCCCCATCCCCACACCGGCTGTTGCTTACCTGACCCGGGCCTGGCGGTTGGCCGCTGGCGTGGTCATCAGTGCCTCGCATAACCCGTACTACGACAACGGTATCAAGTTCTTCTCTTCGGCGGGGATCAAGCTGCCCGATGCTACCGAAGAGGCCATCGAGACCTTGGTGGATGAACCGCTGGGTTGCGCAGATTCGGCCGGGTTGGGCCGCGCACGTCGCATCAATGATGCCCCAGGCCGCTACATCGAATTCTGCAAGAGCACTTACCCCAACGAGCTGAACTTGCAGGGGCTCAAACTGGTCGTCGACGCGGCCAACGGCGCGGCCTATCATATTGCCCCGCATGTTTTTCGCGAGCTGGGTGCTGATGTCTCGGTGATCGGCTGCGAGCCCGACGGCTTCAATATCAATGAAAACGTGGGAGCCACCCACCCCGAAGCATTGGTGGCGGCCGTCACCCAGCTGGGCGCCGACTACGGTGTGGCCCTGGATGGCGATGCCGATCGCTTGCAGATGGTCGATGCCAGCGGCCGCCTGTACAACGGCGATGAGCTGCTCTACGCCATCGTGCGTGATCGGGCCCAGACACATCCCATCAAGGGGGTGGCGGGCACGCTCATGACCAATTTCGGGTTGGAGCGCCGCTTGCGCGAACTGGACATCGCGTTCGAACGCGCCAAGGTGGGTGACCGCTACGTGCTCGAAAAATTGCAGGAACACGGCTGGCTCTACGGCGGAGAAAGCTCCGGCCACCTGCTGTGCCTGGATCGCCACACCACAGGCGATGGGATCGTCGCTGCGTTGCAGGTGTTTGCCGCGATGCGCCATGCGGGGTCGTCTCTGGCTGAACTCGTGGCGGACCTGACGATGTATGCACAGAAAATGGTCAACGTCCCTCTCGCTCCAGGCGTCGATTGGCAGACGCATTCAGGGCTGCAGAAAGCGGCCGAGGCGGTGCGCGCTCAACTCGGAGACCGAGGCCGTGTCCTGATTCGGGCCTCCGGTACGGAACCCAAGTTGCGTCTTATGGTCGAGGCTGATGATCAGGCGCTTGCCGAAGAAGGGGTGCGCCAGCTGGTAGCGGTCAAACTTGCCTGACCGCTGAACGAAGAATGGGGGCCTGGGTACCGGTCCCTCTTGAGGAAGAACCGATGCCATCTCAGGGTCTGGTCCTGTCTGCAGAATCTGCTCGCCATCTGGATTGGCCGGGGCTGGCTGCGGGTGGCCTGACTCTGAGCCTTGCGCGGACAGAGGCAGAGCTGGCTGAGCTGCAGCGCCTGCGTCTGCGGATTTTTTCGACTGACATGGGCGCAAGCTTTCCGGAGGCAGAAGGCGATCGCGACGTGGATCGCTTCGATCCCTGGTGCGTCCACTTCGTGGTGCGCGATATGGCATTGAATCGCGTCGTGGGCACCTATCGGGTGCTGACGCCCGAGGCAGCGGTGTCGGCGGGACGTTATTACTCCGATGCCGAGTTCGATCTGTCTCCGCTTGCTGCGTACCGTTCGCAGATGGTCGAGGTCGGGCGTTCATGCATCGATGCTGGTTACCGTCACGGAACGGCGATCATGCTGCTTTGGTCCGGGCTTGCTCAGTTCATGATGCGCGGTGGCTACCGCTACATGGTGGGCTGCGCCAGCGTGAGCCTGCGCGACGGCGGGGCGACGGTTGCAGAGGTCTGGCGCAAAGCGGCCGCTTTGATGGCGTCGCGCCCCGAAGTCCCCCAGGTGCGGCCGCTGCACCCATACCCTGTAGAGCATCTCGATGGCTTTCCCGCAACCCGCTTGCCGCCGCTGATCAAGGGCTACCTGAAGCTGGGTTGCATGATTTGCGGCGCCCCCGCCTGGGACCCTGATTTTCATACGGCAGATTTTCCTATCCTGCTCGATCTGGCGTGGCTGGATGCCCGGTATCGGCATCATTTCGGGATGGGTTGAGCGCCGCCTGGAGTGCGAAACTGCACCGCTGCGGGCTTGCAAGTCGGTTAGAGCGTGAATTGCACCCACTGCGGGTTTGCAAGCCGGTTAGAGCGTGAACTGCACCCACTGCCGGGCTTGCAAGCCCGGCCGGTTCGTCAGGCACGAGGAAGCCCGCCGGGGCTTCCTCGTGTACAGACTCACTCCGTCGGGGCTTCCTCTTGTCCGGACTCACCCTAATCTGGCCATCAAGTGCTGGTGCAGATTCACCGGGGCACGGCGGTTGCGTACGCGCTGGTAGCGGCCGTCCGGTTGCGCGGCCCAGGCGAGCTGGTTGTCGCGCCAGGCGAAGGTGAAGGCCTCGTCGATGACGCGCCGGCGCAGGGTCTTGTCCAGTACCGGGAAGGCGAGTTCAACGCGGCGCAAGAAATTGCGGTCCATCCAGTCGGCCGATGATAAATACAGAGGTTCCGCCCCGTCCTGGTAAAAATAGAAGACGCGAGAGTGCTCCAGAAAGCGGCCGATGATGGAGCGTACGCGGATGCGTTCTGACAGCCCTGGTACACCCGCTTGCAGTGCGCAGGCGCCGCGCACGATGAGGTCGATTCGTACGCCTGCCTGGCTGGCTTCGTAGAGCGCCTGGATCACTGTGGGTTCAAGTAATGAATTCATCTTGGCACGAATGCGGGCGCGCTTGCCCGCGCGTGCGAATTCGGTTTCGGAGCGGATGAGATTCAGGATGGTTTCGTGCAGGGTGAAGGGCGACTGCAGCAAGAGCTTCAGTTCGCGGCGTGCACCCAGCCCGGTCAGCAAAGAAAACACCTGGTCCATGTCTTCGCAGATCTGCTGGTTCGCCGTGAGCAGACCAAAATCCGTGTAGAGCCGCGCCGTGCGGGGGTGATAGTTGCCGGTGCCCAAGTGGCCGTAGCGGCGAATCCGCCCGTCTTCGCGCCGCAGTACCAGTGCCATCTTGGCGTGGGTTTTATGACCCACCACGCCGTAGCTGACGTGTGCCCCGACTTCTTCGAGGCGTGCTGCCCAGTTGATATTGGTCTGTTCGTCGAATCGCGCCATGAGTTCGACCACCACCGTGACCTCTTTGCCCGCACGTGCGGCGGACAGCAGCAGGCCCATGAGTTCCGAGTCTTCTCCGGTGCGATAAATGGTCTGCTTGATGGCCACCACCTGGGAATCCAACGCGGCGCTACGCAGGAACATCAGCACCGGCTGGAAGGACTGATAGGGGTGGTGCAGCAGGTGGTCGCGTTCGGACAGGGCGGCGAACAAGTCGCCGGGCTTTTCCATGTTGCGGTCAAACGGTGCCGGCACGCGTGGGCGAAAGACCGGGTATTCGAGATCGGGACGATTGACTCGATTGCACAGCTGCATGAGCCGGCTCAGGTTGACGGGGCCGTTGACGCGGTAGGTGTCGGCTGCGGACAAGCCGAATTCGCGCTGCAGGAAGAGTTCCAGATCGGCTGGCATGGCATGCGCGATTTCGAGGCGCACCGAGGCTCCGAAGTTGCGCTGCGACAGCTCACCCTGCAGGGCTTGGCGCAAGTTGGTGATTTCTTCTTCATCGACAAACAGATCGCTGTTGCGGGTGACGCGCCACTGGTAGCAGCCCTGTACGTCCATGCCCGGAAACAGATCGCCCACGAACGCGTTGATGAGCGTGGTGAGCAGCATGAAGCCGTCTGGGATGCCGGAGATTTCAGGCGGCATCTTGACCATGCGGGGCAGGGCCCGGGGGGCCTGCACGATGGCGATGTGTCCTTCGCGGCCAAAGGCGTCTTCGCCGCTGAGCGAGACGATGAAGTTCAGACTCTTGTTATAGACCCGAGGAAATGGGTGGGCGGGGTCAAGGCCAATCGGGGTCAGCAGCGGCATGACGTCGCGGCGGAACATGCCGTAGGCCCATTCGCGCTGGAGGTCCGTCCAGCCGGTGGAATACACGAGCCCCACGCCGTGTTCCATGAGCCGAGCCATGACGTCGCTGGTCAGCAACCGGTTTTGTCGGTCGACCAAGGCGTGTGCGGCGCGCTGCACACGTTCGAAGGCCTCGCCCGGCGTCAGGCCGTCAGTGCCGCGAAGCTCGGGTGTCTGGCGTTGCTGCTCCTTCAGGCTCGCCATGCGGATTTCGAAAAATTCGTCCAGGTTCGAGCCCACGATGCACAGGTAACGCAGGCGTTCGAGCAGCGGAACGTCTTGCCGCTCGGCCATGGACAGCACCCGCTCGTTGAACTTCAGAACCGACAGCTCACGGTTCAACAACACCGGGGCTTCGACGACTTCTCGCATGCACGCTCCACAATCCGACTCGAACTCAGCCACTATAATCGCACAGTGTGACATTCTCGGGAAAGCTTCATGGACGACCGGTTGGCCTCCATCGACCTGGGCTCCAATACGTTCCGGCTCTCCATCGGGCGCGTCGTGCGCCACGGCGATGCAGTCCAGATCTATGACGAAGACCGGTTGCGCGAACTCGTCGCCATGGCCAATGGCCTGGACGAGCACCAGAAGGTCAACGCCGCCACCATTGAAAAGGCGCTTGCAGCGCTGCGCCGTTTTGGTGAACGGCTACAGGGGTTTGACCCTGCCAATGTCCGCGCTGTGGCGACCAATACCTTTCGCATTGCGCACAATGCTGCCGAAATCCTGCCGCTGGCGGAACGCGCGCTCGGGTTCCCGATTGAAATCATCTCAGGCCAGGAAGAGGCCCGGCTGATTTATCTGGGCGTCATCCAGACCCTGCCGCCGTCGGATCACCGCCGTCTGGTGATCGACATTGGCGGTGGATCGACCGAATTCATCATTGGTCAGGGGGATGAACCTCTGCACTTGGCTTCGCTGGAACTGGGCTGTACCTCCTGGACCCGCCGCTTTTTTCCGGGTGGCCACATTACGGCAGCGAGGCTGCAGCAGGCCGTGCTGGCGGCGCGTGAGGCCATAGAAACGATTGCACAACGCTACCGGCGTACGGGCTGGGACGAGGCTTATGGCTCTTCGGGAACTGCGAAGGGGCTGCTGGCCATTCTGGTTGAAAATGCGCTCGATGCGCATGACATCACGCTGACGGGGATGGAACGCCTGAGTGCTGCGCTGGTTCGATCCGGAGAAGTACGCCTGTCTGACTGGGCAGGCCTCAAGGAGGAGCGTGCCCCGGTGCTGGCCGGGGGGCTTGCCATCATGATGGCGGCTTTCCAGGAGCTGGGCATCTCCCACATGGGCGCGGGCGACGGTGCGCTGCGCATTGGGGTGCTGCATGACCTCCTGGGCCGGGATTTTCATCACGACCAACGTGACGAATCGATACGGCAAATGGCCGAGCGATACCGCGTGGACACCTCGCAGGCGGGTCATGTTTGCGAGATCGCCCTGGATCTGTTCGACCAGCTCGGTCTCGAACAGAGCGCCGAAACAAAAGAACTGCGGCACGTGCTGCGTTGGGCGGCCACGCTGCACGAGATCGGGCTAGCCATCGCGCGCAGCGACTATCACAAGCACAGTGCCTACATTCTGGAGCATGCCGATCTGCCGGGGTTTTCGCGCGACGACCAGAGACAGCTGGGGTTTCTGGCCCGGGGCCATCAAGGGCGACTGGGCAAGGTGCGTACTTATGCGCCTGATCGCGCCCACTGGCTGGCCTTGTGCTGTCTACGTTTGGCGGTCCTTCTCATGCGGGGGCGTGAAGCTCCCGACACTCAGCCTGTTCGTCTGCAGGCGCGCGAACACGCCATCTGCCTGAAGGTACCTGCCGCCTGGCTGCAGGCTCATCCCCTGAGCGAATATTCGTTGCGCGCTGAAGCCGGCATCTGGCCCAAGGCGGGCTTCACGATGGAGATTGCGGCGCACTGAAGCACCGCCGACTGAGCGGTTACCGGACAACAGAAGCAGTTTCGTGACGATGTCATCAAACTGTCACGTGGGATCTCTAACATGGCATCCTGACAGCGATGAGGCTGTCACTCATCAAATCCTCAAAAGGATGTGACATGTTCAAAAGTAAATGGGCACAATGCATCGCGAGCGCTGCACTGGTGATGGCGACGGGGTTTGCGGCACAGGCCGCTGATCTGACCGGCGCGGGTGCTTCGTTTCCGTATCCAATCTATGCCAAATGGGCTGCGCAGTATGAAAAAGCGACTGGCAATCGGATCAATTACCAGTCAATCGGGTCAGGCGGTGGCCAGCAACAGATCATTGCGCGCACCGTGGATTTTGGCGCTTCTGATGATCCCATGAAGCCTGAAGAACTTGAAAAGAACGCGCTGGTTCAGTTCCCGGCCGTCATCGGTGGTACGGTTCCCGTGGTCAACATCCCGGGCGTTCAGCCGGGAGCCCTGAAGTTGACCGGGCCTGTGCTGGCTGACATCTTCCTGGGCAAGATTCGTATGTGGAACGACCCAGCCATTGTTCAGTTGAACCCTGACCTTAAACTGCCAGCCAAGGGCATCGTGGTGGTGCACCGTTCAGATGGCTCGGGCACGACCTTCGGCTGGACGCATTACCTGGCGCAGGTGTCCGAGACCTGGAAGGACAAGGTCGGTGAAGGCAAGGCCGTGAAGTGGCCCACGGGGCAGGGCGGCAAGGGTAACGAGGGCGTGGCCGCTTACGTGCGCCAGCTGGCCAATTCAATTGGCTACGTCGAATACGCGTATGCCCACCAGAACAAGTTGGCCTGGACCCAGTTGCAGAATCAGGCGGGCAGCTTTGTGCAACCTGCCCAGAAGGCCTTCGAGGCAGCTGCTTCCCATGCGGATTGGAATTCGGTTCCAGGTATGGGTGTCATCCTGACCAACGAGCCGGGTGCGGATTCCTGGCCCGTGACCTCAGCCACTTTCATTCTGATCCCGCGCAAGGTGCCAGATGCGCAACGGGCACTCGCCGTCCTGAAGTTCTTCGACTGGGCTTGGAAAGATGGTGGGAAGATGGCCAGCGAGCTGGATTATGTGCCGCTGCCCGACTCGGTCACTGCCAAGATCCGCAGCATCTGGGCAGCAAATATCCTGGGTCAGGACGGCAAGCCCGTCTGGACCAAATAGTGGTCGGCCGGTGGCGGGCTTTCATGCCCGCCGCTGTCTTGTAGTAGCACGACCGTCTTGGGCTGTGGGAAAATGACGGTCTTTGAATTCTGGCAGGCTTTCTTCGCCTGCCTCCTCAGGCACCTCTTTCATGATCAACAAGCGACGCAATCTGTTGGTGGACACGGGCTTTCGGCACCTGACCCGTCTCTTTGCGTTCTTCGTCTTCGTCTTGCTGGTGGCGATCCTGCTGTCTTTGCTGTATGGCAGTCGCGAATCGATTGCGCAAGGGGGGCTCGCGTTTCTCTGGACCAATGATTGGGACCCGGTTCACCAGCACTATGGAGCGCTGGTGCCTATCCTGGGCACGGTCGTCAGTGCGTTTCTGGCTTTGCTGATTGCGGTTCCTGTGTCGTTCGGGATTGCCGTGTTCCTCACGGAGCTGTCGCCCGTGTGGCTGCGTCGTCCCCTGGGGACCGCGATCGAGATGCTGGCCGCCATTCCCTCCATCATCTACGGCATGTGGGGGCTCTTCGTGTTTGTGCCGCTGTTTCAGACGTATGTACAGCCGTACGTGGTCGATGTTTTCGCAGACGTCCCGGTGTTGAACCACGTGTTTGCGGGTCCTCCCATGGGGATTGGCCTGTTTACGGCCGGACTCATTCTGTCCATCATGGTGATTCCGTTCATCGCGGCGGTGATGCGCGATGTGTTTGAGCAAGTACCGCCCATGTTGAAGGAATCGGCCTACGGGCTGGGCAGCACCACCTGGGAAGTGGTCTGGAAGGTCATGCTGCCTTACACCAAGCACGGCGTCATTGGCGGGATCATGCTGGGGCTGGGGCGTGCGCTGGGGGAGACGATGGCGGTCACCTTCGTGATCGGCAACGCATTCAATCTGCCGGATTCGATCTTTTCGCCGTCGAACTCGATTGCCTCGGCGCTTGCCAACGAATTCAACGAGGCTGGCGGTTTGCAGAAGTCGGCGCTGCTCGAGCTGGGGCTGATCCTGTTCCTGATCACCACGGTGGTACTGGCTCTTTCGAAATTCATGCTCTTGCGGCTTTCCCGCAAGGAAGGCCAACACTAGACTGCCATGCCCGTATCCGATTCCCTCATCAGTCAGTCCAATCCCCTGTATCGCCGGCGTCGGCGCTTCAACCGCATAATGCTCACGCTTTCCGGCGTGACGCTGGGCTTTGGCCTGTTCTGGCTGGCCTGGATCATCTTGACCCTGCTGGTCAAGGGTGCAGGAGCCATGTCGTGGACGCTGCTGCTGCAGAGTACACCGCCGCCCGGCGCGACCGGAGGGCTACTCAATGCCATCGTGGGCAGTGTGCTGATCTCGGCGGTCGGTACCTTGATCGGGACGCCCATCGGCGTGCTGGCGGGCACCTATTTATCCGAATATGGCCGCCGAGGCTGGCTGGCCCCGGCCACGCGCTTTCTCAATGACGTGCTGCTGTCCGCGCCGTCCATTGTGATTGGCCTGTTCATCTATGCCGTGTATGTCGCTCAGGTGGGACATTACTCGGGCTGGGCGGGGGCGTTTGCGCTGGCCATCCTGGTGATTCCGGTAGTGGTTCGGGCTACGGACAATATGTTGTGTCTGGTACCCAACAGCTTGCGCGAGGCTGCGGCTGCGCTGGGGTGCCCGCAGTGGAAGGTGGTCGTCTTCATCTGCTACCGGGCGGCGCGCTCGGGCATCATGACCGGCATCTTGCTGGCTGTGGCACGGATTGCGGGCGAGACGGCGCCATTGTTGTTTACTTCACTCAACAATCAGTTCATGTCCCTGAACATGAATGCTCCCATCGCCAATTTGCCGGTGGTGATCTTTCAGTATGCGGCCAGTCCGTTTGAGGACTGGAATCGGTTGGCCTGGGCTGGCGCGGCGCTCATCACCTTGCTGGTGCTGGGGATCAACATCGCGGCCCGTAGCCTGTTTCGCAAATAATTCACAGAACGCTTGCACATGAACTCGACAGCTCCCATCAGCCCGGAACGCACCAAGCTCTCGGTGCGTCATCTCAATTTTTTTTATGGCAAGTTCCATGCGCTGCGTGACATCAACATGGAGATCGCCGAAAACAAGGTGACGGCTTTCATTGGGCCTTCAGGTTGTGGAAAATCCACTTTGCTGCGAACCTTCAACCGCATGTTCGAGCTCTATCCGGGGCAGCGGGCCGAAGGCACCATCGAACTCGATGGCGAAGACCTGCTCAACTCGCGGCTGGACATCTCCTTGATTCGCGCCAAGGTGGGTATGGTGTTCCAGAAACCCACGCCGTTTCCCATGAGCATCTACGACAACATCGCTTTTGGTGTGCGGCTTTTCGAGCGCCTGAGCAGGGGCGAAATGGATGAACGGGTCGAATGGGCCCTGACCAAGGCGGCGCTGTGGGATGAGGTCAAGGACAAGCTCGGTCAGAGTGGTCATGGCTTGTCAGGCGGTCAGCAGCAGCGGCTGTGCATTGCGCGCGGCGTGGCGATCAAGCCCGAGGTTCTGCTGCTCGACGAGCCCTGCTCGGCACTGGACCCGATTTCAACCGCCAAGATCGAGGAATTGATCGCCGAACTGAAGTCGGATTACACGGTGGTGATCGTGACCCACAACATGCAGCAGGCCGCCCGTTGCTCAGATTACACGGCCTATATGTATCTGGGCGAACTCATGGAGTTTGGCCCTACGGACCAGATCTTCGTTAAGCCCACCCGCAAAGAAACCGAAGACTACATTACGGGGCGGTTCGGGTGATTCTCAATTGAATTTCCCGCTCTTCCCGCCCACGCTGTATTTTCCCGCCCCCATCAGCAAGACCACTAGTCCGGCCATCAGGTACATTCCCTGTAGTTCCAGCGCCCAACCCCCGCTGCTGCCGATTGCGAAGAAATCCTTCATGTGCACCAGACCCAGCGCGAACAGCATGTTCACAATGATGATCAGGCCACCCAGGCGTGCGTAGAGCCCCAGGATGATGAGCAGCGGGGCGACAACTTCACCCACGTAGACACCGTAGGCGACAAAGCCGGGCAGTCCCCGGGCAGCCACCATGCCCGTCAGCCAGTCGACTCCACCGTTGAGCTTGGAGACGCCATGAAATAAGATCAAAGCGCCCAGGCCGAGGCGGAGGACAAGCTTGCCCAGATCGTCCAGGGTGGAAGAAGACATGAAGAGTTCCTTGTTGATGACTGAATCGAGCCAGAACTATACACGGAAGCCAATGTCTGTTCTTGTAGGGAAACGTCAACATTCCGGAGGACATCGATGGGGTGGATGAGTTCTGCCGCAACGCGCGTCATGGCCCGTGCCAGAGCAGTAGAGCCCGGAAGCTTCGCGCTCGTGATGGCCACCGGAATTGTCTCCGTGGGCCTCACCCAGCATGGGATGCCGGGGTTGGGGCGTACCCTGTTCTGGCTGAATTGCGTAGCCTACCTGTGGCTGTTGGGAATCAGCGTTCTGCGCTTCATCTTCTACCGCCGCGAAATGGTGGCCGATTTCGTTGCTCCTGGAAGGGGAGCCGGGTTTCTCACCCTGGTGGCAGGTACCTGCGTACTGGCGATCCAGTGCCTGGTGGTGGTGTATCTGCCCAGCTTGGCTCGCGCAATTGCAGTATGGGGCGTACTGTGCTGGGCGGTGCTGATTTACCTGTTCTTTTTTTCCACCATGACTCGACGCATCAAGGCCCCGTTTCGTCGCACCATCAATGGCAGTTGGCTGGTGGTGGTGGTGTCGACCCAGTCGCTGGCTGTTCTGACGGCCATCCTTGCGCAGGATGGCACCCTGGAAACTCGTGAATGGCTGCTGTTTGCCGCCATGTCCCTGTATCTGGTCGGCTGTGCGTGGTATCTCATCATCATCACGCTCATCACTCATCGCATGGTGCTGCTGCCTCTGGTGGCACGGGAGTTCACCCCGCCCTATTGGATCAACATGGGCGCCCTGGCCATCAGTGCGCTGGCGGGCAGCCTGATCATTCTGCACGCGCCCCTGCAAGGGCCGCTGCATGACTTGCTACCCTTCATCAAGGGCTTCACGCTGTTCTATTGGGCGATGGCCACGTGGTGGATACCGCTCCTGGTGATTCTTGAGCTCTGGCGCCATGTGTGGAGCCACGTGCCTGTCAACTACGAGGTGGACGATTGGGACATCGTGTTCCCGATCGGGATGTATACGGTGTGCACGGATGCGCTGTCGCACGCGACGGGCGTGCAGTATCTGGTGTTGATCCCCGATATCGGCATTTACGTGAGCCTGGCAATCTGGTTGGTGGTCAGCGCCGGGCTGGTGTATCGCCTGTTGGGTCGTCGCCTGCGGACTTGATGAAGCCCCGCTGAGCGGGGCTGGGGGAATTGCTAGACCTGCGACTGAAGGTAGTTCTGCAGGCCTACCTGATCCAGCACGTCGATCTGCGTTTCCAGCCAGTCGATGTGTTCTTCGGTATCGTCCAGAATCACGCGCAGCAAGTCGCGCGACACGTAGTCGCGCACGGATTCGCAATGGGCCATGCCTTCTTTGACCGTATCCTGCGCGGCAGACTCCAGCTTGAGGTCGCACGCGAGAATTTCTGGGACGGATTCGCCGATCAGCAGTTTGTGCAGGTCTTGCAGGTTGGGCAGGCCGCCCAGCATCAGGATGCGGTTGATGAGCAGATCCGCATGCTTCATTTCGCCGATGGACTCATCGTATTCGTGCTGCGCCATTTTTTCGTAACCCCAGTGGCGCATCATGCGTGCATGCAGGAAGTACTGATTGACGGCCGAAAGCTCGTTCTTGAGCTGCTTGTTCAGATACTGAATGACCTTCTTGTCGCCTTGCATAAGAGATCTCCTATCACCGGGCCAGACCATGCGCCGCTGCGTGCCCCAAGGGGCCAAGGATTCATCTTACATCGAAGTGTTTGTGGCGGCCGGCGGCCTTCAGGCCACGCGTTGCGCGGGTGAGCGCGAGAGCTCGACTACCTTGAGGGCACCAAGATCGGGCAGCGCGGCCGCGATGGGAGTTTGGACCTGCGCAGTGCGTGCCGCCAGATAGTCGCGGGCGGATCTGGCGCAGCGCCCACAGCAGTTGCCTACGCCCAGCTCTGCCCGCAGATCGTGCAGATTGCGCGCGCCGTGCGCAATGGCTTCCTGGACTTGCTGTTCGTTGACAGCGTTGCAGATGCAAATATACATGAGAATAATTATCATCTATATATTGCGAGTGTGCAAGTTTTTCGAAAAGAGGGCAGGCGCTGGGGGCGCGGGCCCCCGGTGCCTGCGTGTCGCGACGGGTTACTCTGCCGGCTGGGCGAGTGGCCGTGGGTTGATGAACAGTGAGACGGCGGCACCTACGAAGGGTAGCGCTGCTGAGACGGCGAAGGGCATCGTCCAGGTGCCGTAGGCGTCGAGCATGACGCCAAAGAGGAGCGGCGAGATGATGCCGGCGATGCCGAAGCCAGTGTTCATGATGCCGCCTCCCAAGCCTGCGTGCTGTGGGTCGACATCCATCGGGATAGCCCAGAGTACTGAATTGGTGAGTTCCAGAAAGAAGAACGATAGCGCCAGTGAGATGGCTACCATCCAGACGTTGCTCAGAAACAGCACGGGCATGACGAACACGAATGCACCGACCAGGCCGACAACGAGGTTCGTGCGTCGTGCGATGGTCTGGCTGGTGCGCTTGACCAGCGTGTCGGAGAGGATTCCTCCCATGGCGTCTCCGATCACCCCTGCGATCAGCACGATGGTGGTGAAGAATGCAAAGTGCTTGAGGTTCATGCCGAAACGGTCCGCGAAGAACGATGGGATCCACGAGAGGAAAACCCAGAGCGACCAGCCGTAGCAGAAGTCGACGAAGGTCACCGGCAGTATGCGCTTGAGGAGTGGGCCCCACGGGATGGGCACTCGATGGTCGGAAAGCTGGTCCGGTGTGAGTTCACTCAATTCTTCTTGCGTGATGCCAGGGTGCTTCGCGGGTGAGTTATGGTATTTGACGATCCAGACCAGGGTCCAGATCAAGCTGACGGAACCGCAAACCCAGAAGCTCAGCCGCCAGTCGTACAAGGCGATCAACACGGCCACCAGAGCGGGCGTGATGGCGTTTCCGATGCGCGAGGCTGCGTGGACGTATCCCTGTGCTCTGGCCCTTCCTTCTGCCGGGACCCACTTCGCCATGGCGTTGGTTGCGGTTGGAAATGCGGCGCCTTCGCCAAAGCCGAGGAGCAGGCGCGCCGCGAACAGTGAAACCAGCCCAGTGGCAAAACCAGTAGCCATGGTGGACACGGCCCAAATCAGGCCCACGAGGGCCAGCACACGCTTCGGCCCCCAGCGATCACCAATATAGCCACCGAATATCTGGAAAAACGCGTAGGGGATGGCGAATGCCGAAAACACCAGTCCCAGTTCGGTATTGTCGAGCCCCAGGTCCTTCTGAATGAAAGGGGCGGTCGTGGCAATGTTGACACGGTCTATGTAGGTGATGAAGTACATCGCACACAGCAGTAGCAGTACCTGCCCACGCACGCGGCCGCGAAATCCGTCCAGGATGGACAGGCGGCTGAGGAACCCGCGCCGTGGTGCACGGCCAGCACTGATGCTTAAGGGTGTTGCGCTCATGTTTGTCTCCAATTTGAAAGGGTGTGCCGGCCTTATGCTGACCGTGTCACGGTGATGGCGTTCAGGATGGCCGCGCCACCGTTTCAAGTGCCGCTGTAATCTCTCCCGGAGTGTCCACGACCAGGACTCCGGCGTCCTCCAGTGCCCGTCGCTTCGAGTCATAGCTGCCGCGGTTCTTCATCACGATCGCCCCCGCGTGGCCCATCTTTTTTCCGGGAGGTGAAGCACGCCCCGTGATGAATGCGATCATGCGTTTTTGTACCTGGCTCATGGCTTGTGCGGCTTCTTCCTCCATGGAACCGCCGATTTCCCCGACGATGACGATGGTGCGAGTACGTGGATCACGATCCAGCGCGAGGACGGCGTCCGCCGTGGTGGTGCCCAGCATCGGGTCCCCACCTATGCCGATGAATGCGGACTGTCCTTGGCCCGCGTTGACGATGTCCAGGCAGACGAGGGTGCCCAGGCTGCCGCTGCGAGACACCACTCCCACGTCGCCTGGTTGAAACACCCGTGGATTGAAGGCTGGCATGATGCCGGCGAATGCGACGCCAGGCGTCACGATGCCAGCTGTGTTGGGTCCGATGATGTGAGTCCCGTGCCGGCGAGCGGCGGCATGGATGCGCATCACGTCGTGCACCGGGATATGTTCGGTCAGGACGACCATGTGGCCGATGCCGGATTCGATGGCGTCCAGGCCTGCCGTCAGTGCGCCTGACGGCGGGACGAACATGACCGAGTAATCGATCTGGCCCAATTCGCTGACCGCGTCCTTGGCTGTGGCGAAGACAGGGACGCCGCAGCATTGCTCTCCTGCACGCTTGGGGTTGACGCCGCCTACGACCTGAGTGCCGTAGTTCTGCATGCATTCGGTCCAGAATCGACCCTGTTTGCCTGTGATGCCCTGAACGAGCACGCGATGGTGTTTTTCGAGAATCATTTGGATGCCTCCACGGCTGCGGATACCGCGTCTTCCATATGGTTGTAGGGAGTGATGCCCAAGCGGGCGCGCAGCAGAGCCACCGCCTCATCTTCCCCAGTCCCGTGGACGGAGAAGAAGACCGGAATCTTCGGTTTCAGGGTCTCCCAGGCGCGCAGGATGCCTTCGGTCATGACGTCGGTCCGGGCGAATGCGCCGCAGAAATTGATGACCAGGCTCTTTACCTTTGGATTGGATAGCACCAGATTCAGCGCGGGTTCCGCCTTGGTGTAGGCGTCCCCGCCAATCTCCAGGAAGTTGGATGGTTGCCCACCGAAATGACTGATGACGTCCATGGTGGTCATCGTCAACCCCGCTCCGTTGGCGAGCACGCCGACCTCGCCGGGCAATTCGATATATTTCAGGCCGATCTGTTCTCCCGCGAGTTCGAGCTCCGTGCGCGGTTCGGGTGCGTGCTGTGCCGCCATGTCCTGCTGCCGGTAAGCAGAGGAGCCATCCAGTGTGAGCTTGCAGTCCATGGCGAGCAGCGAGCCATCCTCGAGGAGTCCCAAAGGGTTGATCTCCAGAAGTTCGGCGTCCTTTTCCATGAAGACGGCGTATAGCTTGGTGAGGAAGTCAGCGATCGCGTGTCGCAGGGGGGGCTCCACTGCCAATTCTTTCAGAGACTCCAGCACGTCTTTGCTTGTCAGCGGCTGTTCGATGTCGACGGGAATGTGCACGATGGCTTCGGGCGAGTTTGCTGCGAGCTCCTCGATGTCCATGCCGCCTGACAGCGAAAATAGCAGCAGAGGGCAGCGTGCCGTCAGGTCGTTCATCACGGCGGCATAGAATTCGCGCTTGACCGAGACTTTGCGCTCCACGAGCAGGCTCTCGACGCGATAGCCACCGATCTTCAGTTTTAGAATCGACTCTGCTGCGACACGTGCTTCATCAGCCGTGGCTACCAACTTCACGCCGCCCGCTTTGCCTCGCTTGCCGGCGGGGACTTGTGCCTTGATGGCGCAGGGCCCCAGCTCGGCGGCAGCTTGTGCGGCGTCCTCGGCTGTCAGGCAGTGGATGCCTGTCGGAATCGGGATGCCTGCAGCCGCGAGCATCTGTTTGCCGCGATATTCCAGAAAATTCATGTCAGTCTCCGTTCACTTGCCGTAGCGTTGCCAATAAGCACCGAACAATTCTTCTTCCGAGGGTTCGTCGGGCGGGATGGTTTTGACGAGATAGGTGAAATTCAGGAAGTTGCGATAGTTCAGGTTCTCGCTGATGCTGTTCTTGCCCCAGGTACCGCAGCCCATGCTCAACGTGAAGTTCAGTCCGTTGTCGAAACTGCCCCCATTGCCCATGGTGTGTGCCTGGTTGACCAGCACCCGCACCACGTCTGTGGTCTCGGCCAGTTGGGTCGCATGGGCCATATTTTGCGTATGGATCCCGCACGAATGGCCGCGGCCCTCGTAATCCAGGATGTCGCGTACGATGCGGCATGCATCGTCGAAGTCTCGTGCGCGGTAGATGGTCAGCACCAGGGACAGTTTTTCACCTGACAGTGGGTGGGCATGACCGATCCCTTTTTCCTCGACCATGAAGAACTGGGCCGTGTGCGCGGCTGCCTCCAGACCCAGTTCTTCAGCGACGATGTCGGCATCGCGTGCGATGACCTGTCGATTGAGCTTGCCGTTTTGCCAAAGCCTGGCTTCGATCGTGGATTTGGCCGCTGGAGCGACGAGATAGCCTCCCGCCTTCTTCAGGGCGGTCAAGGCGCGATCGTAGATCGAGTCGGCGATGACCAGCGAATTCTCCGACGAGCACGATGTGGCGTTGTCAAAGGTTTTGGAAATGCGAATTTTCTCGGCCGCATCATCCAGCTCGGCAGATTCATCGATGATGACGGGGACGTTGCCTGCGCCCACGCCGATGGCCGGAGTACCGCTACGATAGGCAGCACGTACATTGTTCTGTGATCCAGTGACGACGACCAGATCTGCCTGGCGCATGAGTTCGGCCGTCAGTGCTTTGGACGGTTCGCGGTCGGGCGACTGCACGAGATCAGGTGGCAGACCGATTTTCTTCAGCTCTGCGCGCATCAGGGCAACGGTCTCGTTGGTGACCTCATAGCCCGAGGGGGATGGCACGACAATGATGGCGTTGCGCCCCTTGATGGCAAACATGGCTTTGTTGACCGGAGTGGCGGACGGGTTGGTCGATGGAGTGACCGCGGCAACGACGCCTACAGGCTTGGCGTATTTGACCAGCCCCTTTTCCGGTAGCTCTTCAACGATTCCTACCGATTTGACGCGTAGCAGATCACGCAACGCACCGAATGTTTTTCGCTGGTTTTTGATGACCTTGCTATCGACCCGCCCCAAGCCCGTGCTCTCGACCGCACGGCGGGCGAGGCGTTGTGCGTTTTCGGGTTTGTACAGGGACCAGGCAAGTGCCGCTACGGCTTCATCTACACGCTGCTGGTCGGCACGGGCGAATTCCAGCATCGCCTTGCGGGCACGGCTCACCAGCATCGCCACGTATTCAGCGGATTCCTCTGACGTGATGGCGGCAAGTGTTGAGGACACGGGTTGAGCTGACATGGAAACCTCCTGTTTGTCTCTGTCGTTTTTGCTTCGGTTTTGCGGTAGTCCCTGCTTGTTATTAATCTAGTGGCGGGAGTGGCCGTTGCGAGTCCCGATTTCTGATGTTTCTGGCATTTCCTCGATGGTAAAGTGGGATTTATCAGAAAATGGGACAACTCGCGAAGAGCTGTACAGGATCCTCGAGCGGGTAGCGGAGATTCGTCGGCTCGACGACATCAGAAGAAAGCACAAGAGGAGGTAGGTTGTGTCAACGCTGGCTAATGCGGCTGCAGTACGAGCGTTTCGCCTGATCGATATTCTTGCCCGGGCCGATCATCCGCTGACTTTGACCGAAGTGGTGGAAACGATTGAGCTTCCCAAGCAGACAGTGCATCGCATTCTGAAGCAGCTGGAGGGGGCTGGCCTGGTCACGCGGACTGATGTGCAACACCGTTACGAGTGTTCAGCGTTGGTGCGACGCATGGCGGTCAACCTGTTGATGACGTCTGGGCCTGCTGCGGCGCGTCATGCCATTTTGCTGAAACTCTCCGATGCGGTGCAGGAGACTTGTAACCTCACGATGTCCAGCGGCGAGGACATCGTTTATCTGGATCGTGTAGAGGCAAATTGGTCGCTACGCTATGTGCTCGGCGTGGGGTCCCGTGTTCCGTACCACTGCACCGCCAGCGGAAAACTGCTGCTCAGCTTCTTGGCCAAGGTGCAGCGTGAGCGGTTGCTTGAGCAGTTGCCGCTGCGCCGCTGTACCGAACGGACCTACACGGACCGGAGGCAGCTGCGCGAGGAACTTCAGCTCATTCGCAAGCAGCGGTTCAGCTTCAATGATGAAGAATTCAAATCGGGCATGATTGCCATCGCCGTTCCCGTCATGCTGGGCAAGGACCGAGTGTGTGCCGCTGTTGCCATTCAGACAACCACGCAGCGGATGTCGACGGCGCAACTGGAGCAGTTTCTGCCGCAACTCAAGCTCGCCGCAGAAGAATCGGCCAAGACCTTTTTATGATGGCTGGTTATTGGCAGCGATTGGGCCCTGTCTGGCCGACTCGCGCAAATCGCTTGCACGATTAGATTGGTCGGGGCGACATGATTCGAACATGCGACCCTCTGCTCCCAAAGCAGATGCGCTACCAGGCTGCGCTACGCCCCGACGAATGGTTCCAAGGCCACTCCAGATGGTGACCGGGAACCGCAAATTCTAGCATGAGTTGCGCCGTGCACTGCGCGCTGCAGTGGCGCAGCACCTGCGGTCAGATCGACGCGTGATGCAGCAGCTCCGGCAGACTATGGGCGTGGTGGCGATACGCCCAGGTGGGCCACAGTGCGTGAGCAAGCGCGATGCGGGCAAGCTCAGGGTCTGGCGCCGTGGGTGTATAGGTGTCTGGCGCCGCGTACCGATACGCCAGGGGCTCACGGTGCGGTTCCAGGACCAACAACGTGTCATCTTTCAGATAACCGTAGTGGTCCTCGTATTGCATGGGGGCGCGACCGCCCGTGCCCGGGCGTGTGAGGTCATGCCCGATCATGGGGTGGGCATCCGAGATGCCGATTAGAGACAACAACGTGGTGGGCAGGTCGATCTGGCTGATGATGCGGTCGTCTCGGCGGGCCTCCACACCGGCGCCCAGGATCAGGGCGGGGATGTGAAAGTGCCGCAACGGGATACGCTGGGCCCCTCCCACACGCGCATCGTGATCTGCCACGATGAGGAAGACCGTGTTTTTCCAGTAATCGCTATTGCGAGCGTGGTCGAAGAATTGACCGATGGCCCAGTCCGCGTAGCGCACGGTATTTTGTACCGTCGCCGGCTCGCCTTCGACCGGGATTCGCCCGGCAGGGTATTCCCAGGGCGTATGGTTGGTTACGGAAAATGCCAGATGCAGCGTGGGGGTCTCACCGGGTTCCGACAGCAAAGAGTGCAGCTTGTTGAACATGTCTTCGTCGCTGGCTCCCCAGGTGCCGACGAAGGCCGGTGATTCGAAGCTGGGCAGATCGTGCAACTCGTCAAATCCGTTTCCGAGGAAAAAGCTCTTCATGTTGTCAAAGTGCGCTTCGCCGCCATAGATGAAGCGTGACCGGTAATGGTGGCGGCGCAGCAATTGCGCTAGCGTGAAGAAGTGGCTCTGCGCGCCGTTGAGCCGCAGGGCGGCGTCGGAAAGCGTGGGGGGAAAGCCCGCCGTGACGGCTTCCAGACCTCGTACGGAACGCGTCCCCGTGGCGTAGGCGCGGGTGAAATTCCAGCCCTGTTCCGCAAGCGCATCCAGACAGGGTGTGAGGCCGGCGCCCCCCAGGTTGCCTACGTATTGCGCGCCCAGGCTTTCCTGCACGATCAGGACGAGGTTCAGAGGCTGCTCGGGCTGGTGGCTTGCCGGTTGGGGATGCAAGGTAGGAAGCTCTGCGGGTCCTTGCTCGATTCGGGCCTGCTCGCAGATGATGGCTTTCAGGGTGTCATCGGGCAGATCGCCGTAGACGTCTGCTGCAGAGCGTTCGTTCTTGATTGCGTAGAGCGCAAACAGCACACTGTAGAACGAGTTCAGCGGCAGCGTGTTAAGCAGGCTGTCACCGCACCAGGCGACAGAAGAGGGGTTGATGGGTCGGTGGCCCAGGGTGCCTCGGATTGCCAGCGCGATCAGTGCGCCGGTGATCAGGGTGATCAGGATGCGCCAGGGCCAGGTAGGGAGCAGGTTGGGTGCGGCATGGGCAAACGCGGCATGCCCCAGCCAGGCCGCGAGAACCAACAGAATGGCAGCTGCCAGCAGCACCGGCTTGTAGCCCTTCCAGAGCATCCCGAACACTTCCTTGGGATACTTGAGGTACTCAATGTACAAGCGGTTGGGGCGATTGTCGTACTCCTGGATGAATTGCGGGGTTGAGGCTTCCAGCAGGACGAAGATCAGCCAGACGCATTGCAGCCATAGTCCTGTGACCCAGATCGCCCAGGGTTGATCCCCCAGCCAGGGGGCCAGCAGTGCGGGGACGCCCGCCCACATGGCGATCTGATTCAAGTCGATGCGCACTCCCCAGCGCAAGATGATCCAGGGGCCGCCAGCCTCGCGCACGCGTGGCCAGAGCCAGAAAGTCAAAGCGAGGCGGCTGAGGGTCAGCATCGCCAGCATTGCGACCAGGAAGATTTCGAGCTGTGTGAACATGTCGAGAGTGTAAGGCTCAAGGAACCAGCGCGATGCCGATCCGAAACTGCGGTTCGTACTTCTGGTTGTAGTCCAGCAGGGTTTCGCCATACCCTCGGAAGTACTGGGCGTACACGTAGCCGTTCATGTGCAGAAAGGTGCGCTTGAGCGGCCAGGCGGCTTCAAGCTGGGTAGCATTGCGGCTGCCTGTACCTTGGCGGTACAGCGCCGAGAGCACCAGCCCGTCGTCCTGTGCCCAGCGCAACTTCCAATCGACATGGCCCAGATAATCCGGGTAGCGCATGTTGGAGTCCGTTCCTACATAATATTTGAAACGGGGCAGGAAGCTCAGCGTAGAGCCCTCTCCAGACCGATAGTTGAATTGAGGTTGCACGTACAGATCATTCAGCGAGCGGGAGTCGTCGCCCGCCTTGCCATTGGACTTGTGCTCGATTCCCGTGTTCAGGCCCAGAAACCAACGCTTGTCGTGGCTTTGCAGCAGGGACTCGCGCATCCAGAACAGGCTGGGGTTGTACGTGGTGTCGATGAAGGGGATGGAATCGGAGTGCAGGTCCCAGAGCGACGTTTGCGTGTAGCCCAGGTACCAGTTGTCGTTGAACGAAGGTTGTTGGGCGTTCGTGGGGCTGAACAGGCGGTATTTGAAGCTTAATTGGAACCGGGCTGTGGCGCCGCCGTTTCGCCCCACGGCAAAGTAGGTGGGATCGTAGGGCGAGATTGCATTGCGGAAGGTGTCGAACGCAGATACGGGCTGCGGGCTTTCAGTCGCAATAGGGGGCGCTGACCCCGAAACGCGCAGTGCCAGCAAAGTGTTTTCGGTGCCACTCAGATGCAGGGTGACGAGCCCTGACAGATGGCTGGGCGCCGTGCCTGTCCAGACCACTTGGGTGAACGTGTTGGCGGGCAGGCTGGCTGCGTCTGGCGACGTCTGCAGCTGAAAGTGCGCTGGGGTGGTGTGGCCCTGCGCGTCCTCCCATTGCCCGTCGATCTTTGGTGGAACAGGTGTCGTCAGTGGATTCCCGGTATCGTTGTACAGCAGCCCCTCCAGTGCCACGGGGGCGCCCGGCGCCGCCTCGGTTCGCGTCAGGTGATAGAGCAGGCCCGCTTGCGCTGCGTCCAGAGGCAGGAGCAGGCAGGCAAACAGGACGAGGTAAGACAGCAGGGGGTGTGAGCGAGAAGCGGGCATGACGGATAACGCCGTGTGTATTGCCCGAAACTTTAGCATTCACAGGGTAGAATTCGGGTTCTGCATGGCGTTCAAGCCGCAGCCCGCCCTTAGCTCAGCTGGATAGAGCAACGGCCTTCTAAGCCGTAGGTCGCCCGTTCGAACCGGGCAGGGCGGACCAGGGTTTCCGTTTTGCATGGGCCTCAGATTGTTGCTCGGGCGGCAATGCCATCAATCCTGATTTCCTGCCGTGAAGAGCGGTTTTCCCAGCGCACCGCGATCGATCTCGATGCCCAGGCCGGGCGTGGTGGGCACGTGCCCGAATCCGTTCTGGCTGCGGGGCTGGTAGCCTGCCACGTGCTCGTTGACCCAGTCGTTCATGAACGAGACGCTGAGCAGCGACTGCGCCTTGGTCGAGGCCGCGATGTGGGCTGAGGCTGCCGACACGACGTCTCCGCCCCAGGTATCTTCCACCGTGATTTGAAGGCCAAGCTCCTGGCCCAGGTCCCGCATCAATTTTGCCTTGGTGAGGCCACCGACCTTTGAAACCTTCAGGTTGAACGCCCCTGCACCCCCTTCGTGGACGGCACGAAGCAGGGTCTGCACGTCGTGGACGACTTCGTCATACACCATGGGGAGCGTCGTGTGTTTACGCAGCTCGATGCACTCTTCCATGGTGGGGCACGGCTGTTCCAGGTAGAACCGAGGCAGGTCCTCCATGGCGCGTGCGGCGATGATGGCGTCATTGAGCCGCAATCCGCAGTTGGCGTCGCCCACTACAATGTCTTCGGCGCCGGTTTCTGCGACCACTTGCCTGGAGCGCAAGCCATTGAGTACCGGGTCGTTGCCAAGCTTGAGTTGAAACCGGTGGATGCCTTCGGCCCGGCGTGCCTGTACATATTCGCTCATGGCTTCCGGTGAACCCAGTGGTACGGCAAAGTAAAGCGGGAAGCGTTCCTGGCGCACGCCCCCCAGCATTTCGGCGACGCTGGCGCCCCAGATCTTTCCCGTCAGATCCCAGCAGGCAACGTCGATAGGGCTCTTGGCGTATTCGTGCCCCATCAGCGTCGCATCCATCCTGTCATTGACGGCCGCCAGGTTGGTGGGATCCACCCCGATCAGGGCGGGTGCCAGCAGCTCGAGCGCCGCGCGTGCGCCGCCTGCGTGGCCCGGCAGGTAGGTCGTGCCCAGCGGGCAGACCTCGCCCCAGCCTTCCTGGCCATCGTCGCTCAGCACCCGCACGAGAGTCGATGGCAGAACGGTGATCTCGCGCCCCCCCGACATGATGTAGACCCCATGCGTGTAGGTGAGGTCAAAGTGATAGACGTCGATCCTGCGTATTTTCATCGTGGCTCCGTGGTGGGCAATGCCGCTTCGCGCTTCGAACTGAAAAGCATAAGGCCTATCGCGGTGTCCTGGGCGATTGGGGGCAGGGAATTGCATAATGACAATGCAGCATGTGGCGTGCCGCTTGTCCACGGAGTGTCAAAAGTGCCTTACCCATCCCCCCTCCGTCCCCTTTGGAGATATGCACGAGTGGCTGGCACGCTATCATCCTGTGGATTCGCCTTTTTCATTCATCAGCGTTTGCCGTTCATTGAGTCTGTCCATTCAGTCTGGAGTCCTCAGAATGCCCTCGTTTCGTTCGCTTTTTGCCTGCGTGTTGTTGTGTGTGACGACGCCCGCTATGGCGGGTGATGTTCTGGTTTCGGCGGCGGCCAGCCTGACCAACGCCTTCAAGGACTTGGCCACGCAATATGATGCGACGCACCCTGGCACGCACGTGTTGACGACCTTCGGCGCGTCGGATGTCGTCTTGCGCCAGATCATCGAGGGGGCCCCCGCCGACATCTTCGCGGCGGCTGATGAGAAGGCCATGGACAAGGCGGCTGCGGCACACGCCATCGATCCTGCTTCGCGCGTGAATTTCGTACGCAACGAAGTGGTGTTGATTGTGCCTGCGCGAGATCCTCACCACATCCAGTCGCTCGCGGACCTTCGCAAACCCGGCGTGCAACGCATTGCGCTGGGGAATCCGGCGACGGTGCCTGTGGGGCGGTATACGAAATCGGCGCTCGAGAAGGCGGGGTTATGGACTGCCGTGCAGCCGCGCGAGATTCTGGGGCAGAACGTGCGTCAGGTGCTCAGCTACGTCGAGCGTGGTGAGGTGGATGCGGGCTTTGTCTTTGCCACGGACGCTGCGATCATGAAAAACAAGGTGAAGGTGGTGCAGGTGGTTCCGACGCCGGTTCCAGTGGTGTACCCGATTGCGCTGGTCCAGCGCCCTGGACGCTCATCTGAAGCCGCCGATTTTCTGCATTTTGTGCTGTCGCCTGCCGGGCAGCAGGTGCTGCAACGGTATGGGTTCAGCCAGCCATGACTCGATTCGAGTCCTTGTGCCCGCCGGTCTCCATGAGCGGGGTGCTTTGAACGATGTCCTCGATCTGGGTCCCGCTGCTGCTGTCACTCAAGGTGGCCGGTTGGGCGACTGTCCTGGCTTCGGTGGCCGGCGTGGCGCTGGCCTACGGTTTGTCTCGTAGTGGCTCGCGCTGGGGCGACGTAGCCGATTCGCTGCTGACGCTGCCCATGGTGCTGCCTCCTACGGTGATCGGCTATTACCTGCTGGTTCTGTTCGGGCGCCGGGGATGGCTGGGCGGTTGGTTGCAGGCGCATGGTGTGGAGCTGGTCTTTACCTGGCAGGGGGCGGCGGTGGCTGCTTCCGTGGTGGCGTTTCCGATGGTGCTGAAGGCTTCACGAGCGTCCTTCCTGGAAGTGGACCATCGGCTGGAGCAGGCAGCGGCCGTGTTGGGAGCCGGGAGGCTGTCCGTTTTTTTGCTTATCAGCCTTCCACTGGCCGCACGCGGCATCATGGCAGGTGTGTTGCTTGCGTTTGCCCGGGCACTGGGTGAGTTCGGTGCGACGCTGATGGTGGCGGGCAGCATCCCGGGGCGCACCGAAACGCTCTCTATTGCCATCTTCGAAGCCGTGCAGTCGGGCGATGATGCAATGGCCAACGTGCTGGTGGGGGTCACGTCCGCCGTGTGTGTGGCGGTGCTTTGTCTGGTGGCTTGGCTGCTGCGACGAGGGCAGTCACATCGGGTGTTCAGAAGCTTCTGATGCGTTCAGGCTGTGGGCGTAGCCTACCAGGGTATCGGGCCACTGAGGCACCCAGCCGCTGTCGCGCAGGCGACGGTTCCGCAGGCGCTTGCCGTCGGCGGGACGCAGGGTCCGCGCCGGCAATGCAGCACCGGTCATTGATGCCAGAGCATCGTACAGATCTGCCGTAGGCAGGGGGGTGTCGTCCGTTCCGATGTAGCAGGCCAGAGGAGCATCGACCTCGAGCAGGTGGGCGCAGGCTTTTGCAGCGTCATCGATGTGGATGCGGTTGGCCCAATGGCCTGGGCCGTCGGGGGCTGTGATTCGTCTCGTACGTAGGCCATCGATCAGCCGCAGGCGCTCCGGGCCATACAGGCCTGAGAGCCGAAGGGCGATGCCGCTGGCCTGTGGGAAGCGGGCACTGGGCAGTTGTGACCGCAAAATTGCTTCAGCCTCGAGCATCAGCTGCCCGCGAAAGTCTTCGGGGTCTGTGGGGGTTTGTTCGTCCACCCAGTCGGCGGAGCTCCGCCAGACGGCCGTGGAATCCACCAGCACCAGGCGTTGCAGCTGTTGGGGCGCAGAGAGTGCACCGAGCAGGGACTGCAGGCCCTGCGGGTAGGCACTGGCGTAGGCTTCGGGTGACCGTGCGGTCGGCGCCGGTGCGTACAGAACGTGGGTGATGCCCGGCACCTGGGCCAGCGTATTCGCCAATCTGTCGGGGTCGTCCAGGTTGCCCTGGAGCCAGCGCAGGGCGCCCGGTGTTTCAGGCATGGCCCGGCGCCTGATCCCCGTGCAGATCCAGGCCGCCGGGTCCAGGT
>NZ_DASVGN010000018.1:0-66410 GCF_036379515.1 Castellaniella sp. | reverse complement strand
TGGCGCAAGCGCGCGGGCCCCTCTCCCCAGATCGGCCCCCCAAGCTCGCTTGCCTCACAACCCGTTATGCTTGACGACCATAGCAAGGTGGACCCACTCCTTCCCTTCCCGAACAGGACAGTGAAACGCCTTCGCGCCGATTATAGTGGATGAACATCTGTGAAAGTAGGTCATCGTCAGGCTCTTATCCCTCAAAGCCCCTGCAGCGTATACTGCAGGGGCTTTGTCTTTATTCAGATTCGGAAATCTCGACTTAAAGAGATGAGTTTTGCCTCATTGCAAGATGAAGGGCCGCACAGTGTGCGGCCCTTCGTGCTTTCGGGATCGGATTCGGGCGGTTCAGGCGCGATGGTAGGGATGCCCGGCCAGGATGCTCCAGGCTCGGTACAGCTGCTCGGCGAGCAGAACTCGTACCATGGCGTGCGGTAGCGTCAGTGATGAAAGCCTGAGCGTCTGCTGTGCTGTCTTTTTCAGATCAGGGTCCAAGCCGTCCGGGCCACCGATGATGATGGCCACGTCGTGACCGCCAGCCTGCCAGGTCTTCAGATCTTGAGCCAATGCCAGGGTCGTCAGATCGCGCCCATGCTCGTCAAGAATGATGCGGCAGGCATTGGCGGGGATGGCTGCCTCGATACGATTCGCCTCAGCCTGCATCATCTGGGCGACCGTGCGGCCCTGGGTGCGTGAATCGGCTTTGACCTCGTGCAGGTCCATGGCGCAGTCGCGTGGCATTCGCTTGGCAAAGTCTTGCCACGCGATCTGCACCCAATCTGGCATCCGGGTGCCGACTGCTACGACGTGCAGTTTCATAGGGATGGGGGTCAGGCCTCGTCGGCGAGGTCGTGCGGCGGTGTACCCAGGTCAGGTAGAAGCTTGACGCGCACGGGCTTGGCGCCCCAGAGTTCTTCGAGATTGTAGTAGTCGCGGATGGCCGGTTGCATGCAGTGCACGACGATGTCGCCTAAATCGACCAAGACCCATTCGCCCGTGTCTTCACCTTCGAAAGCAAGCACCGAGAGGCCGCCCTGCTTGGCCTTTTCGGCGACGTGGCTGGCGATGGACCGTGTCTGACGGTTGGAGGTGCCGCTCGCAATGATGATGCGGTCAAAGAGACTGGTCAATCCCGTGGTGTTGAAGACCTTGATGTTTTGGGCCTTGATGTCTTCGAGCGCATCGATGATGAGGCGTTGCTGTTTTTGCAGATTCATGTGGGTTCGGTGGTGTCCTGTGGAGGCGTGTGGGGGGCGTAAAGCCTGTGGGTGCGAATATAGGCCAGCACGCGTGAGTTCAGCATATCATCCGCGGGGTTTCCTGAGGCGAGTGCCTGGCGGATGGCGGTAGCGGAAACGGGCTGCACCTCGAAAGGGATTTGCACCAGGTCGCCCGTGCGCAGCACTGCAGCGAGTGCGGCGGGGGGCACCAACGAGGTGCCGGGGCGCTGTGCGACGGCTAGACGGACGTGATGCAGGATTTCTGGCCACTGGCGCCAGGTACAAAAGTTGGCGAGCTGATCCGTTCCCATGATCCAGGTATACCGTGGACCCGGAGGGAGCGCGAGCAGTGTATCCAGCGTATACGTAGCGCCCTGGCGCTGAATCTCGATGGGGTTGACTCGCAGACCTGGGTGCCCGGCGCAGGCGATTTGCAGCATGTGCAGGCGGTGTTCCGGGGCCGCCCCCAGATCTCCACGCTGCCAGGGGCGTCCTGCCGGGAGCAGTTCGACATGGTCCAGCTTCAGCGATTCCAAAGCGGCTTCGGCGAGGGCGATGTGAGCCCCGTGGACAGGGTCGAAGCTGCCGCCCAGCAACCCGATTTCCAGTGGCGTTTTTACAGCCATTCCCGTGGCTTCAGATAGGCCGACAGCTCGGCCTCTGCGGACCCTGGCTCTGGAGACCAGTCGTAGCGCCATTGGGCGGTGGGCGGCATGGAGAGCAGGATGGATTCGGTGCGCCCGCCCGATTGCAGCCCGAAGAGCGTACCGCGATCATAGACCAGGTTGAATTCAACGTAGCGCCCACGTCGATAAGCCTGGAAGGCGCGCTCGGATTCGCCATAGGGAGTGTTCATGCGAGCCTGCACGATAGGAAGATAGGCTGGCAGGAAGCAATTGCCTACGGCTTGGGTGAGAGCAAAGCAGGAGTCGAAATCCGGTGTATTCAGGTCGTCGTAGAACAGGCCTCCGACGCCACGGGTTTCGTGGCGGTGTCGCAGCAGGAAGTACTCGTCGCACCAGGCCTTGTAGTGCCGGTATTTGTCTTCGCCAAATGGCACCAGGGCGTCGTGGCAGGTCTGGTGGAAGTGTCGGACGTCGTTTTCGACTGCGTAGTAAGGGGTGAGATCCAATCCGCCGCCGAACCAGAATACGTCCTGGTCTGCCTGGCTGCCATGCGCCACGAATAGGCGGACGTTCATGTGGGTGGTGGGGACGTGGGGGTTGCGTGGATGCAGCACCATGGAAACGCCCATGGCTTCCCAGCTGCGTCCCGCAAGCTCGGGGCGGTGTGCACTGGCCGATGGCGGAAGAGCATGTCCACGTACGTGGCTGAACAGCACCCCGGCGCGTTCGAAGACCTGGCCTTCTTCGCAGTACCTCGTGAGACCGCCGCCGCCTTCCGGGCGAGCCCAGGGGTCGTGCCCGAAGGGTTTGCCTTCCAGTGCTTCCAACGCGTGCACGATGCCCGCTTGCAGAGACGAAAAATATTCGTGGGCGCGCTTGACGGGGACGTGCATGAAAGGTTCCTATTCGTGTCGTGGGTGATCTGCAAGAGCGCGCCAGCCGATGTCCCGGCGATACTGGCGGCCCGCGAATTGTGTCCGGTTGACCGCCTCGTAGGCCGCTTGTTGCGCCCGGCGAATGGAATCCCCCAGCGCGGTGACGCAAAGCACCCGTCCGCCGTGGGTGACGAGCTGGCCGTTTTCACGCGAGGTGCCCGCATGGAAGGTCATGCAGTCGTCTGTGTTGGGTACAAGCGCCGTGATGGCGTCGCCTTTGCGTGGCGCATCAGGGTAGCCGGCAGCCGCCAGCACGACGCCTACCGCGACACGGCGGTCCCAGACGATCTCGGCCTGATCCAGCGTGCCGTCGATCGCGTGTTCCAGAATGGTCGAGAAATCGCTTTTCATTCGCAACATGATGGGCTGGGTTTCAGGGTCCCCCATGCGGCAGTTGAATTCCAGCACCTTCAGGCTGCGGGTCGCGTCAGGGCCTTCGCCTATCATCAGCCCCGCGTACAGGAACCCCGTGTAGGGGAGCCCGTCGCGGGCCATGCCATGGACGGCAGGCTGGATGATTTCACGCATGATGCGGTTATGCAGGGCAGGACTCACCACGGGAGCGGGGGAATAAGCCCCCATGCCGCCGGTGTTAGGCCCTGCGTCGCCGTCCAGCAGGCGCTTGTGGTCCTGGCTGGTGGCCAAAGGCAGTACATGCTGACCGTCGCACATGACGATGAAGCTTGCTTCTTCGCCTTCGAGAAAGTCCTCGATCACCACGCGAGCGCCCGCAGCACCGATCGTGCTGTCGGCGCCCAGCATGTGATCGATGGCGTTCACCGCCTCGTCGACGGTTTGCGCGACCACCACACCCTTGCCGGCCGCGAGGCCATCGGCCTTCACCACAATGGGCGCGCCGTGGGATTGGATGTAGGCCTTGGCTGCTGCTGCATCGCTGAATGTCTGCGAATCGGCAGTAGGAATCTGGTGCCGGCGCATGAACGACTTTGCGTAGTCCTTGGAGCTTTCGAGCTGCGCCGCTGCGCGCGTAGGCCCGAAGATGCGCAGGCCGGCCAGGTGGAAGGCGTCGACCACGCCCGCCGCCAGGGGCGCTTCGGGTCCCACGACGGTGAACGCGATCTTTTCTTGTTGCGCAAACGCAATCAGCGCGTCAGTGTCCTGGAGTGGCAGGTTTTCCAGCGGGTAGCTGTCTTCTGTGCCGCCGTTTCCGGGAGCAACGTAGATTTTCTGGATTCTGGGGGACTGGGCCAGACGCCACGCCAGGGCATGTTCACGGCCGCCTGCGCCGATCACCAACAACTTCATGCTGTCTCGTCAAAAACGGCCGTTGTGTAGACCTCTTGGACGTCGTCCAGCCCCTCCAGGAGGTCGATGATGTTCTGCATGTGTTCGGCTTCCTCACCGTGCAGTTGAACCTCGGACAGCGCCTTCATGATGATGTCCTGGACTTCGGGGACCAATTGCGCCGCTTCGAATGCCTGTTTGAGTGTCAGGTATTGTCCGGGCTCGCAGGTGACTTCAATGACGCCTTCTTCGTCCGACTGCACGTCGTCGGCACCGTTTTCAAGCGCCACGTCCATGACTTGTTCTTCAGAGGTTCCGGGTGCGAAGATGAACTGTCCGCAGTGCTTGAACATGAAGGATACGGAGCCGTCGGTCCCCAGGTTGCCGCCGTTCTTGGACAGCGTGTGGCGGACTTCGGAGACGGTGCGCTGACGGTTGTCGGTCATGCAGTCGATGAGCACGGCCGCGCCACCCACGCCATAGCCTTCGTAGCGGATTTCTTCGTAATTGGCGCCGTCGGCGGTTCCTGCGCCGCGCTGCGCCGCCCGCACGATGTTGTCTTTGGGCATGTTGGCCGACGTGGCTTTATCCCAGGCCAACCGCAGGCGCGGATTGGCGTCCGGGTCAGGGCCGCCCGCGCGGGCGGCTACGGTGACTTCGCGGATGATCTTGGTCCAGAGCTTGCCGCGTTTGGCGTCTTGGCGCCCTTTGCGGTGCTGGATGTTTGCCCATTTGCTGTGTCCGGACATGATGACTCGTTTTGTAGGGAATGAACCAGTGAATCGACGATTTTAACGCGGACTGGTGGAGATAGGACGGGCCATGGTCTTCGTGGGGCTGAAGCCTGGGCAAAAAATCATGCTAGTCTGGCTCTAGAATAAACGGCAGGCCCGTCGTGGGTCGGAGGACAAGGCAGTGGAAAAAGCTCGTGTGGTGCGTGTGGAACAGCATGGTGGCCCTGAGGTCTTGCAACTGGCGCAGATCGATGTCCCCGAGATGGGGGCCGACGAGGTCCGCATCCGCCAGAAGGCGATCGGGCTCAATTTCATCGATATCTACTGTCGTACGGGCTTGTATCCGCACCCGCTTCCTCATGGTCTCGGGATGGAAGCCTCAGGCATTGTCGAAGCGGTGGGTGCTGGCGTGACCCACCTGCATGTGGGTGATCGGGTGGCCTACGGCCAGAGCCCGATCGGGGCCTACGCCGACGTCCGCAATGTTCCGGCTCGCCATGTGGTGAAGATTCCGGATGCGGTCAGCTTCGAGCAGGCAGCTGCGCTGATGCTCAAGGGGCTTACGGTTCAGTATCTGTTCCGTCAGACTTATCGCCTCAAGGGCCATGAGACCATTCTGTTTCATGCCGCTGCGGGGGGGGTGGGGTTGATCGCCTGTCAGTGGGCGCGCGCACTGGGCGTGCGCCTGATCGGAACGACGTCCTCACCCGAGAAGGCGGCATTGGCTCGTCAGAATGGGGCCTGGGAGGTCATCGACTACACACGGGAAGACGTCGCGGCCCGAGTAGCAGAGCTGACGCAAGGACAGAAGGTACCCGTCGTTTACGACGGGGTGGGCAAGGCCACCTGGGATGTCTCGCTGAATTGCCTGCAGCCGCGAGGCCTGATGGTCAGTTTCGGGAACGCGTCGGGGCCCGTTGAAGGCGTCAATCTGGGCGTGCTGGCGGCCAAGGGGTCCTTGTACGTGACGCGCCCCATTCTGCATGCCTACATGACTACGGCTCAAGAAACGCAGGCGGCAGCCAGCGAGATGTTCGACCTGGTGACCTCGGGCAAGCTGAACGTCGTGATCGGGCAGCGTTTCGCGTTGCAAGATGCGGGTCGCGCCCACGAGGCCCTGAAAAATCGCCATACCACGGGCGCGACAGTGCTTATGCTGGAGTGACAGCCTGGTGGTAGGCCTGTACGCGTTCGACCTCGGCGCGTGATCCCAGGATCACGCCCGTGCGTTCGTGTACGGCCTGGGGCTGGATGTCCAGAATGCGTTTCGTGCCATCGATGGCGCGTCCACCCGCTTGTTCGACCAGAAAACTCATGGGGTTGGCTTCGTACATGAGACGAAGCTTGCCCTTGTGGCCGCTGGGGCGGGAATCGCGCGGGTACATGAAGATGCCGCCGCGATTCAGAATACGATGCACGTCGGCTACCATGGAAGCGATCCAGCGCATGTTGTAGTTTTTGCCCAGAGGGCCTGATTCGCCTTGCAGACACTCGTCGATGTAGCGTTTCACGGGGGCTTCCCAGTGCCGCATGTTCGACATGTTGATGGCAAATTCGGCGGTTTGCTCCGGAATCCGGATATTCTCGTGCGTCAGCAGCCACGAACCCATTTCCGAGTCCAGCGTAAAGCCCATGACGCCCGCGCCCACAGTCAGGACCAGCATGGTCTGGGGGCCGTAGACGGCGTAACCGGCGGCGACCTGGCGCGTGCCGGGTTGCAGGAAATCGGCCTCGGTTACGTCGCGTCCAGCGGCGTCGGCAGGGACCTGCAAGATGGAAAAGATCGTTCCGATCGAGACGTTTACGTCAATGTTCGAGGACCCGTCCAGGGGGTCGAAGAGCAACAGGTTCTGCCCCTTGGGGTATTCGTTGGGAATGGGATGGATGGTTTCCATCTCTTCAGAGGCCATGGCGGCAAGGCTACCCCCCCATTCGTTGGCCTCGAGGAGGATCTCGTTGGACAATACGTCGAGCTTCTTCTGGATTTCGCCCTGCACGTTCTCGGTGCCGAGGCTGCCCAGTACGCCCCCCAGAGCACCCTTGTGCACTGTAGTGCTGATCGCTTTGCAGGCACGGGAGACAGTTTCGATGAGCAGTCGGACGTCAGCCGAGACAGACTTGTGCTCGCGCTGCTGCTCGACCAGGTATTGCGTCAGAGTCTTGTGTTTCAAGATGGATCCTTGGTCAAAATGATTTAGACGCCCAGCGCCTTAGAAACGATTTCGTGGACGTTGCGTGAAAGCCCGGGGTGTTCGAGTACCCGTTTCAGGGCCGCCTGCATCCCCTTGCGGGCAGTGGGTTCATGGCGAGCCCAGTTGTCAAAGGCCCGTGAAAGACGCGAGGCGACCTCGGGGTTGATCTGATCCAGTGCCAGAACCTGTTCAGCCCAGAATTCGTATCCTTGGGGGGTGTGCAGGGCTGCGTGATTTTCCATGCAGAAGCGGAAGATCACCGAACGTGCCCGATTGGGATTGCGCAGGACGAAGTCGGGCAAGGACATGAGTCTGCGCACGTCGGCGACCGTACCGGAATCGGCGCTGGCCTGTGCCCCGAACCATCGGTCCAGGACCAGCGGGTCGGTATGCCAACGGTCGTGAAAGTCCTTCACGAGGTCGGCGCATTGTTGGGGGGCATGGTTCAGCAATGAAGTCAGGGCCCCCAGGCTTTCGGTCATGTTGCGCGCCTGTTCGTACTGCGCGCGCGCCTGCTGGGCGGCTTGAGGGGCCTGTGTTGCAAGAAGGTAGTCGAGCGCCAGATTGCGCAGGCTGCGTCGGCCCGACGAGACCGGATCGGGTGAATAGGGCTGATCGTCGCCGTCGGCCATGGATTCGTAGACTTGCTGCCATTGCAAGGCCAGCCCGGCACCCAGGGTCTGCTGCGCATGTTGCCATGCGGCCACCACCGCCTGTGGGTCCAGGGGCTCGTTGCGCTCCATGACTTCACGCCGTGCAGGGAGGCTCAGCAACTGCACTTTGTAGGCCGGCGAGAGCGAAGCGTCGTCCAACGCCGCGCGCCAGACCGACAGCAGCGTCTTCGCGTCAGGCACTGGTGCGTTGTTGCGATGCGCACGGATGCTTTTGCTCAGGTAGCGGTGCGCGATTTCTTGCGTGGCGTCCCAGCGTGCAAATGGGTCCGTATCGTGGCGTGCGAGCAGAGCCAGATCCTGTTCGCTGCGTTCAGCCAGCAAAATGACAGGTGCGGAGAAGCCGCGCGCCAGTGACAAGATGGGGCGTGTAGGGATCTTCTCAAACGTCCATGTGTGTGATGAGTCCTTGAGCTCCAGAATCACCGTGTCTTGCGTGGCTTCATCCGAATGGATGGGAATCGCCTGGCCGGATTCGTCGAGCAGGCCGATCGCAAGCGGAATATGCAGTGGCGGCTTGGTGTCCACAGGAGCGTGGCGCGTTTCCAGTCCGACTGGAGCGCAGTGTTGCGATAGAGTGATTTTCAGGCGATGAGCCGCTGCGTCGTAGTGGCTCTGGACCTGGACTCGCGGCGTTCCTGCTTGTGAATACCAGCGGCGGAACACTGCGAAGTCGTGACCCGGGTGCTGCGCCGTATAGACGGATTCCATGGCGGCGACGAAGTCGTCGCAGGTCACGGCTTGCCCGTCGTGGCGGCGGAAGTACTCGTCCATTCCAGCGCGGAACCCGGCTTCGCCCAGCAGGGTGTGTTGCATGCGGATGACTTCTGCCCCTTTTTCGTACACCGTGGGGGTGTAGAAATTGGCGATTTCCTGATAGCTGTCGGGGCGGATGGGGTGTGCCATGGGCCCCGCGTCTTCGGGGAACTGCGCCACGCGCAGCGTGTGAACGTCTTCGATGCGCTTGACGGCGCGGGCGCTGGCGGCTTCGTGCGCGGGCAAGCCTTCGGCCAGCATGTCGGCCGAGAATTCCTGTTCGCGAAATACCGTAAGCCCCTCTTTGAGAGAGAGCTGGAACCAGTCGCGGCACGTGACCCGGTCCCCCGTCCAGTTATGGAAGTATTCGTGGCCGATCACGGCCTCGATGCGCCGGTAGGTGGCGTCCGTTGCCGTAGCAGGGTTGGCCAACACGTAAGCCGCGTTGAAGACGTTGAGGCCTTTGTTCTCCATGGCCCCCATGTTGAAGTCGCGAGCTGCGACGATCATGAAGCGGTCCAGATCCAGTTCCAGGCCGAAACGGCGCTCGTCCCAGTGCAAGGCTCGCACCAGGCAGCCCATGGCCCAGTGTGTCTGTTCACGGTAGCCACGGTCGCTGTAGACCTGCAGCAGAACAGTCCGACCGCTGCGCGTGATTTCAGTTTGTTCCAGGCAGTCGAAGTCGCCTGCCACCAGGGCGAACAGGTAGCAGGGTTTGGGGTGCGGATCTTGCCATACAGCCTGGGCGCGGCCGTCGGCGAGCGTCGTCTGCTCGATCAGGTTGCCGTTTGAGAGCATGAGGGGATAGGTTTTGGGAGTGCCGCGCAGCACGACCTCGTAGCGGGACATGACGTCGGGGCGGTCCGGGAACCAGGTAATGCGGCGAAAGCCCTGGGCTTCGCATTGCGTGAAAAGTTGGTCACCTGACACATAAAGGCCCATGAGCTTCGTGTTCTGGGCCGGGTGACAAAGATTCGTAATCCGCAAGCGAAAGGGTTTGCACATTTCGGGTGATTCAATGTGCAGCGTTTCTTCGTCGAGATGGTATTCGCTGGACGAAAGAACCCGGTCATTGAGCTGGACTTCCAGAAGCTCGAGGTCTTCACCGTGCAGTACCAGAGCCGGATTTTCGTGGGTGGCGGGTTCGAAATGCAGTTCTGAGGCAACCCGTGTAGTTTGGGCGTCCAGGTCAAATTCGAGGCGAACCGAGGGCAAGCGATAGGGGTAGGGACTGTAATCCTGCCGGTGGATGGTCTGGGCAATATCTGTGCGCATTGAATGGTCCCGAAAAGAGCTGCTGAATGTCGATATTGTAGTCGGCTTGTCCGCGTCCATCGGCAGAGGTTTGAGTGGGTTGCGGCTGTATCTGTGTGCTACGGGTGGCTATCCTGAAAAGTGGGGACAGCCTATGATGGAGTCGTTGCAAACGTAGCCGTCGGGCCCGCAGTATGAATCGTGAGTTCCAATCCTTGTGCAGACAGGGGAGCGTCGTAGGGCGTTGGCTCTTGTCGGTGCTTTTGATCCTGGCCATGAGCGGATGTGCGACTGTTTTTTCAGCGCAAGTATCTCGTTTCGAACAGTGGCCACAGAATGCCGACGGAGCCAGCTACTGGATCAAACCCGATAAGGCACAGCAGAATAACCTTCAGTTCCAGACCTACGCCGATGCCGTGCGTGCAGCGCTGGGCCCCACGGGCCTGGTCGAAGCCTCCAACGAGGCGCAGGCTCGCTTTGTGGTGCACATGGATTATTCCAGCCCCCGAGAACGGGTTTGGGAGCAGCGCCCTGTGGACCCCTACTACTATGGCCCGGGCCCGTTTTACAGGCCGTGGCGGTGGGGGTACGCGCCTATGGTCCAGAACGTGGTGGTAGACGTGTATCGCATGACGCTTTCTGTGCGGATCGATGATCGCTCACAGCAGGGACACGAGGTCTATCGCGCCACGGCCGTGGCGACGAACGGCAGGGATCAACTGGGTGCTGCCATGCCGTACCTGGCTCGCGCCTTGTTCGACCATTTTCCGGGTCGCAATGGCGAAGTCATCCAGGTACGGTATCCAGTGCGATGATTCAGGCGGCCTGGATCAGAAAGCTGGTGCGTGGCGTGCCGGCAGCCTCTGCATCACTGACCCAGCGCGGGGGCTTGCCCCGGCCTGTCCAGGTGGCCCCGGTGTCCGGGTGGCGATATTTTGGCGGGATGACGCGTTTGGTGGCCGTTGCCTTATTGGTGGTCCCGACACGGCGACCGGCTGATTTTTGGCTGAAAGCAGCTGTGATTTCTTCTGGGGTGATCGAGTATTCGCGCATGGAACGCACGATGGACGTCAAAATCGGGCGACGTTGTTTCGCTTGTAGGGTTTGCATCTGTTTTTGAAGTTTCGAGATTTCTTTCTCGAGGCGGGATTTCTGAGTCGTGTAGCTGGTACGGGTCATTAAGGGCTCCGTCAATTTAAATAGTGGAATCAATCCGAATGCTTCGGCCGGGGACCATTTTAAACACAGCGCATAATGCGTGTGTAATTTCTGTGTGACGAATTTGATCCCGGCTTGCGTAGGTGGATGGAGATGTGATGGATGAATTGCAAAGTGCGATGAAGGTCGCTGCCGTTCAAATGGTTTCTGGCTCTTCTGTCGAGCAGAACCTGGATCAGGCTGCTCATTGGATACAGGCGGCGGCAACGGCGGGCGCGAAGCTGGTTGTTTTGCCGGAGTATTTTTGCATTCTGGGCCAGCACGAGAAAGACAAGCTGGGCGTGGTTGAAAAGCCGGGTGAAGGGCCGATTCAATTGTTTCTGGCAGGCCAGGCCAGGCGGTACGGCATTTGGCTGGTAGGCGGCACGATTCCGTTGCAAAGCCCGGACGCGGATCGTATTTACAACTCATGCCTCGTGTTTGACCCCAAGGGAAAGCCATGCGCTCGTTATGACAAGATTCATCTCTTCAGTTTCAGTCGAAATTCAGAATCTTATGATGAGTCCAGGACCATTCGCCCGGGAGATCAATCACCCCAGGTATTCGATCTTCCCATCGGTCGTATCGCGCTGGCGATTTGCTACGATTTGCGATTCCCTGAATTGTTTCGCGCACAAGGCGACGTGCAGCTTTTGGTGTTGCCGGCCGCTTTTACGTACACCACGGGTTCTGTACACTGGGAAGTATTGCTACGTGCACGAGCCATTGAGAACCAATGCTATGTGCTTGCAAGTGCGCAGGGCGGCCGGCATGACAACGGCCGCCGCACTTGGGGGCATTCGATGTTGATTGATCCCTGGGGAGAAATCATCAGTTGTCTGCCTGAAGGTGCAGGTCTGGCAATGGGGACCATCGATCCGGAACGAGTCCGGTCCGTGCGCGAGTCGCTGCCAGCCCTGCGTCATCGGGTCATGTAATGTTTTGAGGTATTGTTTCATGAATATGCGCGAACCGGGCCTCGACGCCCTGAACACGGCACAGTCTCTGCTTCTCCAGCCCTGGGGAATGGATGAGTCGCATCTGGCACGGGCGCTTTCCGAGATCCATACCCGTCGGGTCGATTATGCCGACCTGTATTTTCAGTACAGTTGCTCCGAAGGCTGGAGCCTCGAAGAAGGCATCGTCAAGACGGGCAGTTTCTCCATCGACCAGGGGGTGGGGGTCCGTGCCATCAGCGGTGAGAAAACCGCGTTCGCCTACTCTGACAGCCTGTCTCCCGAAGCGTTGATGTCGTCAGCTCGCGCTGTGCGCACCATCGGGCGCCAAGGAGCGGGTCGGCGCAAGGTGTCCGGAATGCCGGCCACGCCGCATCATTTGTATGCGGCCGTGAATCCAGTCGACTCTCTGACCGCTCCCGACAAGGTCGCGCTGCTCGAACGCGTCGAGCGTATGGCACGGGCGGCCGATCCTGAAATCATTCAGGTGATGGCGGGACTGGCTGCCGAATACGATGTGATTCTCGTTGCGGGGAGCGATGGTCGTCTGGTAGCAGACGTGCGGCCGCTGGTTCGCCTGTCCCTTACGGTGATCGCCGAACGCGCCGGGCGTCGCGAAATGGGGCACGGAGGCGGTGGCGGGCGTACGGGGCTGGAGTATTTCACGGACGAGATTCTGCGAGGTTACGTCCAGCGCGCGGTGCACGAAGCGCGCGTCAATCTTGAGGCCCGGCCAGCCCCGGCAGGCCAGATGACGGTGGTGTTGGGCTCCGGATGGCCAGGTATCTTGCTGCATGAGGCCGTGGGACATGGTCTTGAAGGAGATTTCAATCGCAAGGGCTCCAGCGTGTTCTCTGGCCGTATTGGCGAGCAAGTGGCCTCGCGTGGAGTCACGGTAGTCGACGACGGCACCTTGTCGGGGCGGCGCGGGTCCTTGAACGTAGACGACGAAGGCCACGCCACACAACATAACGTGCTCATTGAAGACGGCGTGTTGCGAGGCTATATGCAAGATTCGCTCAATGCCCGCCTGATGAAGCAGGCGCCCACGGGCAATGGCCGGCGCGAGTCGTACGCCTTTCTGCCCATGCCGCGGATGACCAATACCTATATGCTGGCCGGCCGGGACGACCCAAAGGAAATCGTCGCGTCCGTCGATCGTGGCCTTTATGCCGTCAATTTTGGTGGAGGACAGGTCGACATCACCAGCGGTAAGTTCGTGTTTTCCGCGTCCGAGGCCTACCTGATTGAAAATGGCAAGATCACGTATCCCGTCAAGGGAGCGACCTTGATCGGGAGCGGTCCTGAGGCCATGAGCCGCATCGGCATGATAGGCAATGACCTGGAGCTGGACTCCGGGGTGGGTACGTGCGGCAAGGAAGGGCAGAGTGTTCCTGTGGGGGTGGGGATGCCTACCTTACGCATCGACGGGCTGACTGTGGGCGGGACGGCCTGAGCCTTTGAGGTATGAGGGCCAGCGGAAGGCTGGCCCTATTTGAAGAACACCCGACAGGCGCAGCAGTCAGGCCTGGGCGATTGTTGAAAGCGCATCGTCGCGCCCAAACACTTGCCGTAGATAGGCCAGGAAGGTTGCGTCGGTGCAATGCACCTTGCCTGGGCTGTCAGGCAGTTTGGCGGTTGGCATGCCGTTGCAATAGAACAGTTTCATGACGATGTTCAGTGGCTCTGGCCCGAGGTCGTTGCTCAGGTTGGTTCCAATGCCGAAACCCAGTTGAACGCGATCGGCAAAGTGTCGATAGATGCGCAGCGCCTGAGGCAGATCGAGCCCGTCTGAAAATACGAAGCGCTTGGTCGCTGGGTCTATGCGCAGGGCCTTGTAGTGTGCAAGGGCCTGTTCTCCCCAGGCGATGGGATCGCCTGAGTCGTGCCTGAGACCGTCGAAAAGTTTGGCCAGGTAGAGGTCGAAGTCCGCCAGGAAGGCCTTCATGCCCACGACGTCCGTGAGGGCGATGCCCAGATCGCCCCGGTACTCTTGTACCCAGTCTTCGAGCGCCGTCCGTTGGAAGTCTCGCAGCCTCACTTTGCCAAAGGCCTGGTAGGACTGCAGGTACTCGTGCGCCATGGTTCCCACGGGGGTGAAACCGCAATCGCGGGCAAGCGCCACATTAGAGGTTCCGGTGACGTAGTCCGGGACCTGTTCGCGCAGGGTCTTAAGAACCTCGGACTGCCATGTGCGTGAGAAACGCCGGCGCAAGCCGAAATCAGAAATTTGCAGCGGGAAGCGGCGCGCCGGTTCACGCGAGAATTCCAGCAGCAGGTCGATCTTGGCCTGCAGGCGCCTGCGTCCTTCCGCCAGCACGTCGGGCGTCTGATAGGGTCGGAAGTACAGTTCGTTGACGATGGCCAGCACAAAGATTTCGAAGGCCATGACATGCACTTGCGGCCCCCGTGCGACGATGCTCAGATGTTCGCCGTCGGTTTCGACTTCGATGAAGCGGCGCTGGAAATGAAACAGCGACAGGAAATCGACGAAGTCGGACTTGATGTACCGCAGTGACCCCAGGTAATCAAGCTCGTCCTGTTGAAATCGTAGTGAGCACAGGTGGTCGATCTGTTCCCGCACGTCGGCGACCAGTGTAGCCAGTGGGCGCAACGGTTTCGTGCGGCAGATGAAGCGGTATTCCGCCTGTGCAGCCGGATGACGGTGCAGCATGGCCTGCCACATGGTGAACTTGTACAGATCGGTGTCCAGCAGAGATTGGATGATGGGCTGGAAGGTGCTGCCTGACATGCGGAAGTGGCCTCGTCGATGAGATGAGGACCATGTTACTGGATTTCGCTCTGCGGCAAGGCAAAATGCACAGGCCACTTGAGATCAAGTGGCCTGTGCATTGAATTGGTGCCGGCTAAAGGAGTCGAACCCTCGACCTTCTCATTACGAATGAGCTGCTCTACCAACTGAGCTAAGCCGGCAATCGTGGGCGCTGCAGCCCATGATCTATTGGTAGCAAGTGACGATGCCGCCTCTACCAAAGCCAGCAATTATACATGGATTGGGCCAGCTTGCAGAAGCGGCGTTGGCACTACGGTTCGGATGCAGGAGTCTCGGAGGTGTCATCCTCAGTCTGCGTCTGGCGATGAGCCGCGACGGCTTCGGGGAACAGGTCCCAGCAGGCCATGAACAGTGCCGCGAAGAGCGGGCCGATGACGAAGCCGTTGAGGCCGAAGACGGAGAGCCCGCCCAGGGTCGAAATCAGGACTACGTAATCTGGCAGCTTGGTGTCCTTGCCTACGAGAATGGGGCGCAGGATGTTGTCGATGAGGCCAATCACCAACACGCCAAATAAAGTCAGTACGATGCCCTGCCAATAAGCGCCCGTGACCAGGAAGTAGACGGCCACTGGCACCCAGATCAACGAGGCGCCCACTGCGGGCAGCAGGGACAGGAAGGCCATGAGCACACCCCAGAACAAGGCGCCCTGGATACCCAAGAAAGCGAACATCAGGCCCCCGAGCAACCCTTGGGTGGCCGCAATGGCGATGTTTCCCTTGACCGTGGCGCGCACGACCGTCGCAAATTTTTGAAAAAGGTCGCGGCGGTGGGCGTCTTCGAGAGGAATCAGGCGCTTGAGCGTCGGCACCATGGAAGGACCGTCTCGCAGCAGGAAAAACAACAGGTACAGCATGATGCCCAGGCCGACGACAAAGCCGAATGTGTTCTGGCCGATGCTGACCGCCTGCTTGGCCAGAAATTGGCTGCCTTGCAGGGCGCCGACTGACAATTTTTCACGGATGCTGAGCAGATCGCCGAGGCCGATGGAATCCAGCCACCCTTGCAAAGAGGGGGGCAGGGCTGCAGTGATCTGCTCGTAATAGTGAACCAGGTTCAGCTGCCCCGAGTGAATCCGGCTGTAGAGGCCAGCGACTTCAGTCGTCAGTGCGCCGGCGATGAAGATGAGTGGCAGGATCACGATCAGCGTGATGCACAGCACGGTGAGAAATGCGGCCAGGCTGGGATGTCGCCCACCGAATGCGTGGTGCAGTCTTCTGTGGACGGGGCTGAAGATCACCGCCAATACGCTGCCCCAGAAGATGGCAGGGTAGTACGGCAGCAGGATGCTGACGAAGGCGATCGACACCGCTGTGAGCAACAGAAGGAAACTGCGGAAATGTAGGGTGGGCATGAGCGCAAGCGTGGGTCAGTGGCGGCGAGTATTGTGAATCTGGTGCAAGATGGCGCCAATCATGATCAGTGCAATGGGGGCTCCCGCCAGCAAGGCGGTGCGCGGCGTGATCGATGTGCCCAGAGTCACCAGGCTTTCGTAGAGTAGCTTGAACAGGTTGAACAGGTAGTAGCTAATGGCAATGATAGAGAGACCTTCTACCGCCTTCTGGATCTTGATCTGCGTGTCGGCGCGTGTGCTCAGACTGTGCAGAATTTGACTGTTCTGCGCTTCCATTTCGACCTGGATGCGGGCCTGCAGCAGATTGCCAAGCTGCGCGACGGCGTCGCCGATTCGAGCCAGCCGTTGGTCTGTCGAAGCGCAGTATCTCACGGTAGGCCGAAACCGCTGCGCTATGAAAGTGCCCAGCTGCTGGCAATCGCCAGTCCGGCTTTCATGCAGGTCGTCGATGCGTTCGAACACGAGCTGAGAGTAGGCCTCGGTGGCGCTGAAGCGCAGTCGGGTGCGTGCCCGGGTCTGTGTCACGCGTGCCGATAGCTGGGTAATGCGCTCGAGCAATGCCTTGGCATCGTGGCTGTCGGTCGTGGCGTTGGCGTCCGATAGTTCCACCAGTTCATTTTCGTAGTGTCGCAGTTCTCCTGACAGCGCGCGCGCCACGGGGAGTGTCAGCGAGGCCACCAGGCGGTAGGTTTCGATTTCCAGCAGGCGCCGCACCACGCGACCCAGGCGGCGGCTGTCGAACTGACGGTTGAGCACCAGGATGTGGTTGAGTCCGTTCCCGTTCAGGCGCAGGTCGCTCCACACAGTGGCTTTGCCGTCGTCCAGATTCGAGCCCACAGGGTCGTGAAATCCGTAGGTATCGATGTTGCCGCTCCAGGTGTCTTCAGATTCGACCTGAATCTGGTCGGCGTTGATCAGCAGCGTGCTGTAGGTTTCGGCGATTTCAGCCAGCACGGGAGGTAGGGCGGGCCAGGGCACCGGTTGAGCGCCCGGCATGACCAGAGTGAGGGTCAGGAATTCAGTGTGGCGTTCCCATTTGAGGCGGGCGCTACCGACGGGAAACTCGCCTTGAGGCTCGCCGGGGTCCGCCAAGGCAATGTGCCGCTTGCAGAGCGTGCGAATGATGGCCCCGGCAGCATCGTGCTCGTCGAGAAACGCCAGATGGAATACCTGAGCTGGAGCGTCGAAATAGGTCGAAGGGCGGGCGTGCAGTTCGTTATGGAGCGCGTTGCGTTGCAGGTGCATGCGAGGCTCATGGGACCGGAGTGGAGCGAAGTGCCCAGTGTATCGGATGTGAAAAGCAAACGCCGCAGACTTTTGTCTACGGCGTTTGGTATGAAATTCGAACCTGAGAGCGGTATCGGTGGCTTGCGCCGGTCCTTGCCCATCAGGTTGACTACCTTACTTCTTGGTAGTTGTGTGCTTCTTGGCAGCCTTGTGATGCTTGGCCATCTTGTGTGTTTTCGCCTTGACGTGGTGTTTGGTGGCCTGCTTTGCCGTATGGTGCATGGCAGCGGCAGGTGCGGTGGCGGGCGCTTCGGCCGCGTAGGTCGGCGTGAAGGCGGCGAGGCTCAGGGCAATTGCCGAGCAAGCAGACAAAAGAGCAATGCGGGAACGTGTCATCATGACATGGACTCCATAGGATGTCCGGGCGCCCCTTGCGTCCGGGCTGGTGGAAAAGAACCACCTCGCGCTATGACGCTCATGCCTGTGAAAGGTTCACTGGAGTCTGCCGTTTTTTTCGGGATATGTGTAAGGGTTTGAAACTCTGTCATTTAGCCGGTAGTTGCGGGGCTTGCGGCGGATAGACCACCGTCAGATCGTCGCGGATGCGCGCACCGGGGGTCAGGTGCGCGAGATCGACATGATGAGCCGCCATGATGTGAAAAACGGGGATGTCCCGCGCCAGAAAGTAGTCTGTCACGATACGACGGTGGCAGCGCCACCAGACGGCCTCTGAGCACATGATCGCGGTCGGCTGCCTCTGGCTTGTGGTGATCAGTTCTCCCAGCCCTTGTCCGAAGGATTCCGTGAGCGCGTAGTCGGCGTAGTGATGGAAGCTCTCGTTTTCCCAGAAGCCGTTGATCTCTGGTCCGATGGTTTTGGATTTTCCGCGCAGACCACCCAGCGATTCCATGTGACGATACGCAATCTGAAACGGCTCCAGCGACTCCGGCAGGGTGTCCCGGTTGAATTGAGGGTTGGTCCTGGATCTGGGGACCGTACGGATGTCGACCAGGAGTGCAATCTTGCTTTCTTGCAACAGGGCCACGAAGGAGGGCAGATCGTGGGTCGAGTGGCCAATGGTATAGAGAGGAAACGTCATGTAGTGCTCCACATGCCAAACGCGGATCGGGTGCTGCCCAATCGGGTGGCATCCCTGCCTTATTAGACATCTTTGACAAGACAACCCTGCATCGGCCGTGAGTGATGTGCTTCACTAGGGTTATCACGGATTTCAGGTTATACGATGACATATCACAATGAATTCCGTGATTTCCGCAGGAGAGTGAAGTGGCAGATGGCAAGTGTGAACGGCTTCTATTGACAGGGGCTGCAGGGGGGTTGGGGCGCATGCTGCGCGAGACGCTCAAACCCATGGCGCGCATCTTGCGCTTGTCCGACATCCAGGGACTGGGTGAGGCGCAGGACGGTGAAGAAGTCGTCCCCTGTGATCTCTCCGATCGTCAGGCAGTCAGCGAACTCGTGCGGGGTTGCGATGCCATCGTCCACATGGGCGGGGTATCGGTCGAACGCCCATTCGAAGAAATCCTCGAGGCCAATATCAAGGGCATTTTCAACGTTTATGAGGCTGCGCGCGAGCACGGCGCGCGGCGCGTCATCTTTGCCAGTTCCAACCACGCCATAGGGTTCTATAAGCAGACGGATCACCTGGATGCCAGCATGCCGACTAGGCCTGACGGCTACTATGGCCTGTCCAAGGTCTACGGTGAGGCCATGGCCAGCTTCTACCATGACCGCTATGGCATCGAGACACTCTCCATCCGCATTGGCTCATGCTTCCCGGAGCCTAAAGATCGCCGCATGATGCATATCTGGCTCAGTGCGCGTGACCTGACCGAGCTCATCCGGCGCGGTCTCTTCACACCGAATATCGGCCATACCATCGTCTTTGGCATGTCGAACAACAAAGAGGTCTGGTGGGACAACCGCATGGCGGCGCATCTGGGGTTTCAGCCACAAGATACGTCCGAGATCTACCGCGACAAGATCGAGCAGCAGCCCATGCCGGCCGCCGATGCGCCCGTGGCTACCTATCAGGGCGGCGTCTTCACCGCACAAGGCCCTTTCGCACCCGCCAAATAGGCATCGCTAAAGTACGACGTCTTACCTAATGTAATTCAAATCGCCAGGAACCTCCGGTGAACTACACCTTCAACTTCGCGGGTTTGCTGCCTTACTGGAACATGTTCCTTGCGGGTACCGTAACGACGCTGGAGCTGACCCTCGCCTCTACGGTGTTTGGTCTCATTCTCGGCGTGTTGTGTGCCATTGGGCGTCGTGGCCAGGTGCACTGGCTCTCGACGGTATGTGGCGCCTACATAGAGACGGTCCGCAATACACCGTTTCTGGTGCAGATATTTATCTTCTATTTCGGGCTCTCCAGCCTGGGCTACACCATGTCGGCCAATCTGGCCGCCGTGATTGCCATGGTGATCAACGTAGGCGCCTATTCTGCCGAAATCATTCGGGCCGGCATGGACGCGGTCCCCCCGGGGCAGATCGAGGCCGCCGAATGCCTTGGTCTGTCGCGGCCCCGCATTTACTGGCATGTGGTCATGTTGCCGGCCTTCGAAAAGGTCTATCCATCGATCACGAGCCAGTTCGTCCTGATGATGCTGATGTCCTCCATTACGTCGCAGATTTCGGCTGAGGAACTCACGGGCATTGCCAGCAACGTGCAATCCATCACTTTCCTGTCACTGGAGACCTACATCGTGGTGGCGGGCCTCTACCTGGTTCTGGCGGTGCTTCTCAAGGGCTTGTTTGCGGTTGCAGGCCTGGCGCTTTTTCGTCGGCGCTGGGTCGTGGCGCATGCCGCACGTGTTACCCGGTTGCAACGCAAGGCGGCCTAAGGAAGCGCTATGGATCATTTCACCTGGATTCAATTTCTCTATCTCCTCAAAGGCTTGGGCTGGACTCTGGTGTTGTCTGCCCTGTCTTTCGTGCTGGGGTCGCTGGCGGGCTTTGCCGTCATGCTGGCGCGGGTCTCCAGCTTTGCGCTCGTGCGTGCCGTGGTGGCGCTTTACATCCAGGCGATTCAAGGCATTCCGCTCCTGGTGTTGCTGTTCGTGGTCTATTTCGGCGTGGGCATCTTTGGAATCAACGTGCCTCCGCTTCTGGCGGCTGGAGTGGCGCTCATGGTGTACGTGAGTGCGTTCCTGGGTGAAATCTGGCGTGGCAGCGTGCAATCCGTCGAGAAGACGCAATGGGAAGCGGCAGAGTGCCTGGGGCTTTCACGTTGGCAGTCGCTGCTTCTGGTAGTGATTCCGCAGGCGGTACGGCTGTCGCTTCCGGCCACGGTGGGGTTTCTGGTGCAGGTCATCAAGTCCACGTCGCTGGCGTCTGTGGTGGGGTTTGTGGAACTCACTCGGGCGGGCCAGATCATCAATAACTCGCTCTTTCAACCCTTCCTGGTTTTCGCGTTGGTGGGTGGGTTTTATTTTTTGCTGTGCTATCCGCTTTCACGGTGGAGCCGGTCCATGGAAAGGAAGCTGAATGTCAGTCGTCGTTAGTCTGCAGAATGTCCACAAGAGCTTTGGACAGAATCAGGTTCTCAAAGGGGTGTCCTTCGACATCGAACGTGGGCAGGTCGTGGCCATTATTGGCCAGAGCGGCTCGGGCAAGAGTACTGCGCTGCGCTGCATCGACCACCTCGAGGTGATCGACGACGGCAGCATCGAGGTCTGTGGACACCATCTTGGCGGCCCCAAGGTCGCGCTGGAACAATTGCGTAAAGACGTAGGTATTGTCTTCCAGAGCTACAACCTGTTCCCGCACCTGACGGTGGGACGCAACATCATGCTGGCGCTGCGCCATGTGCGAAAGCTGTCGCGCAAGGCTTGCGAAGAACGTGCACGTCAGGTGCTCGAGACCGTGGGGCTGCTCGAAAAATACGACAGCTATCCCGAGCAGCTCTCGGGGGGACAGCAACAACGTGTGGCGATTGCCCGATCACTGGCCATGGAGCCGCAGGTCATGCTGTTTGATGAGGTGACCTCGGCATTGGACCCCAAGCTGACGGGTGAAGTGCTCAAGGTGATCGAGAAGCTGGCCGAAGGCGGCATGACCATGGTGTTGGTCACGCACGAGATGGCCTTTGCGCGGCGCGTGGCCGACTTGATCGTCTTCATGCACGAGGGCCAGGTCTGGGAAAGGGGCGGGCCAGATATCCTGGTCGAGCCCAAGACGAAAGAATTGCAGGATTTCATAGGCAACGGCCTGTAGAAAAAAGAGAGGGCTTGCGAGCGCTCTGGGACAACCGTAAGGAGATGAAGATGATGTTCAAGAAGAAAACACTGGTGGTGTTGGCCGGTTTGAGCCTGATGGCCTTCGGTGCGACGGCTGTGCAGGCCGCAGATCTGGATCAGATCAAGAAAGATGGGGTGATTCGCGTGGCGATTGCCATGGGGGTGCCAATGTTCAGCTATGCCAATGCCCAGATGAAGCCCGAGGGCTCGGACGTCAGCACGGCCGAGCTGCTGGCCAAGGATCTTGGCGTAAAGCTGCAATTCGTACCCATCACCAATGCGGCCCGTATCCCTACCATTCAGACCGACAAGGCTGATATCTGCGTCTGCAACCTGTCCATCACGCCCGAGCGTGCCAAGGTCGTGGATTTCTCCGTGCCATACGCTTCCTTGCAGATCATCGTGGCGGCTCCAAAAGAGCTGAAGATCAAGGACTACAAAGATCTTAAAGGCGTCAAGATTGGCGTGACGCGAGCCACCGTCAACGACACGGACATCACTAAAAATGCTTCAGACGCGAACATCCGCCGCTACGAAGATGATGCGACGCTTGTGACGGCAGCCGCCTCGAAGCAGGTGCAGGCCATCTCGTCGCAATGGCCCAACGTGGCAGAGGTCAACAAGAAGCTCAAGAGCGACCCTTACGAGACGAAGTTCGTGCAGCATGAGTTCATGCTGGGGATCGTCATGCCCAAGAACACGCCCAAGCTCAAGGCATGGGTTGACAACTGGGTTCATGCCAACCTCAAGAACGGCGAGCTCAACACCGTATACAAGAAATATCACGGAAGTGATCTGAGCTCTCAGGTTCTGGCCAACGGTTCCTGAGCGGCCTCATGCTGGCGATTCCGAATCGGCGGGCGCGCAACCTGACGCAAAGTGTCGTAGACGCGCTCTCTGATCGGATTCGTCAAGGTGAGTTTCATGCGGGCGAGAAACTGCCGACTGAATCGGCCCTGATGGTCCAGTTCGAGGTCAGCCGAACGGTGGTACGCGAGGCGGTCTCGCACCTGCAGGCAGCTGGCCTGGTGGAGACGCGGCGCGGGATCGGCACCTTCCTGCTCGAGGCCAGTCGCGAGCAGCAGGTGCGTATCCAGACGCACCACGTGCTGACTGTGCTCGACGTGATGGCCATATTAGAACTCCGGATCAGTCTCGAGACTGAGGTAGCGGGCCTGGCTGCTGTGCGCCGTACTGAAGCCCAATTGCAGGGCTTGCGTGAAACGCTGGATGGCTTTGCACAGGGTTTGCGCCTGTCACATCGTTATGATGCCGACGCGGTGGCCTCCGATAGGGCTTTCCATCTGCAGTTGGCAATGGCGACGGGCAATCGGTATTTTCACGATATTCTCGCGCAGTTGGGGCGATCCATGATCCCACGCGCTCGCGTGGATTCAGCCACCCTGGCTGAGGTCAACCGGGCGGGTTATCTGAGCCGTGTTCATCTTGAGCACGAAGATATTTTTGCGGCCGTGCGGCGCCGGGACCCGGATGGTGCCCGGGCAGCCATGCGGATTCATCTGGCGAACAGCCGCGAGCGTCTTCGCAAGGTACAAGACTCGCCTGCTGCCTGAGCGACTTCAAGGTCAGGGCCGCAGTCGGTAGCCGGTCCGAAAGATCATGGCGACGATAGCCAGGCAGATGACCAGAAACAAGGTGGTCATGCCCAGGCTCAACCAGACACCGACGTCGGCCAGCCCGTAGAAGCTCCAGCGAAACCCGCTGATGAGGTACACGACCGGATTGAAGAGCGTCACCTTTTGCCAGAAGGGTGGCAACATGTCGATGGAATAGAAGCTGCCACCCAGAAACGTCAACGGAGTGACGATGAGCAGCGGCACGAATTGCAGCTTCTCGAAGTTGTCGGCCCAGATCCCGATGATGAATCCCAACAGGCTGAAGGTGAAGGCGGTGAGCACCATGAAGCCCAGCATGGCGACCGGATGGTCGATGCGCAGCGGCACGAAGAGCGCGGCCGTCGCCAGGATGATGAGCCCCAGAGCGATCGATTTGCTCGCGGCGGCACCCACGTAGCCTAACAAGATTTCCAGGTAAGACACAGGTGCCGACAGGACTTCGTAGATGGTGTGCGTGAACTTCGGGAAATAAATGCCAAAGGCCGCGTTGGAAATGCTGTGCGTCAGGAGCGACAGCATGATGAGTCCCGGTACGATGAACGCTCCGTAGCTCACCTGGCCGATGCTCTGGATGCGCGATCCGATGGCAGTGCCGAAGACGACGAAGTACAGGGATGTGGAGATCACGGGAGCAATGATGCTTTGCATCAGGGTGCGTCCGGTGCGGGCCATCTCGTAGCGATAGATGGCGCCAATCGCACGCAGGTTCATGCGGCCTCCTGAGTCAGTGTCACGAAAATTTCCTCCAGACTGCTTTGCTCTGTTTCGAGATCTTCGATGCAGGCGCCTGCCGCCTGCAGGTCGGCGATCAACGCGGGAATACTCGCACCTGCCTGAGCGGACGCGTAGCGGTAGTGCAGGGCCTGCCCCTCGTGGGCCAGTTCCAGCGCCCAGTGCTTCAAACTGGCGGGGATTTCGGTCAAGCCCTCGCGCAGATGGATGATGAGCTGCTTTTGACCCAGGCGCTGCATGAGTTGCTCTTTTTCTTCCACCAGCAACAGCTTGCCATGATTGATGATGCCGACACGGTCGGCCATCTCTTCGGCTTCTTCGATGTAGTGGGTCGTCAGGATGATGGTGACGCCAGTGGCTCTCAGGGAACGGACCAGACTCCACATGTCTTTGCGCAGGGTCACGTCCACGCCGGCCGTCGGTTCGTCCAGGAACAGCACCGGGGGCTCGTGAGACAGCGCTTTGGCGATCATGACACGTCGCTTCATGCCACCTGAAAGCGCGTACAGCTTGCTGTCGCGCTTGTCCCACAGCGAGAGGGCGCGCAGAATGCGTTCCAGGCAGGCGGGGTCGGGGGCTTTGCCGAACAGTCCTCGTGTGAAGCTCACTGTGTTCCAGACCGTCTCGAAGGCGTCGCTGGTGAGCTCTTGGGGAACCAGCCCGATCCTTGCACGTGCGGCGCGGTAGTCGCGTACGATATCGTGTCCGTCCACCTGCACGGTGCCGGGGCCGGGGTTGACCAGGCCGCACAGGATGCTGATGAGTGTGGTCTTGCCTGCGCCGTTGGGGCCCAGCAGCGCGAAGATCTCGCCACGCCGGATGTCCAGATCGATGTGGTCCAACGCGTGGAGGCCGCTGGCGTAGGTCTTGCTCAGGCCGGTGACCGATATGACGATGTCGTCAGAGGTGGAGCGTGTTTTCATAGTCGGGAAGAATACGTGCGAACCAGCATTACATTCAAGTTGTTTCTGGCGCTGCTCGCGACCTGTATCGTCGTCGCCCTGGCCATGGGGGGGGCCGTTCGCTACAGCTTTGACAGTGGGTTCGACGATTACATCCAGGAACGTGAACATCAACGCCTCGACGACCTGGCGCAGACGCTGGCAATCGAATACGCCGAGGCAGGCAGCTGGCGGTTTCTGCAGCGCGATCATCAGCGCTGGTGGCGGAGCCTGCGTTTGTCGCGCCGCGAGATGCCCGCCCCAGGGCCTGGATCGGCCCGCTTGCCGCCCTTTCGGGTCATGCTGGTGGACGTGGACATGCGGTGGCTGGCAGGCCCCAAATTGCATCCGGGGCCGGGGTGGCGACATTACCCCGTCAAAGTGGACGATCAAACGGTCGGGTTGCTGGTGAGCCCGCCTTTGGTGCCCATGGTGATCAACGACGAGATTGACCGCGAGTTTCAGGCCCGTCAGCTTCGGGCGACCTGGATCATTGTGGGGCTGTCGGTGCTGCTCGCAGCGCTCGTCAGTCTTTGGCTGGCCCGCATTTTGCTGGTGCCTGTGCGGCGCGTGGCACAGGCCACTCACAGGCTGGCCAGCGGCGATTACGGGACGCGGGTACAGGTGGGGACGCGCGATGAACTGGGGCGGTTGGCTCTGGACTTCAATCGTCTTGCGCATAGCCTGGCGCGCAACGAGCGTCTGCGGCGTGAATGGATGGCAGACGTCTCTCACGAATTGCGCACGCCACTGGCTGTGTTACGAGGTGAAATCGAGGCCCTGCAGGATGGCCTCAGGCCGCTGGATCAAAGTGCGCTGGCCTCTCTGGCACACGAGGTGGGGCAGCTCAGCCAACTGATCGACGATCTGTACGAACTGTCGCTCGCCGATGCCGGGGCGTTGAACTATCACATGCAGGCGGTGGATTTGTCGGAGGTTGTGGCTCGGGCGGTCGATGCAGTGCGCGAACGGTTTATGCGCCGAGGGCTTGAAATCGACGCCCAGCTCGAACCCGGGCTGATGATTCAGGGCGACGAGCGGCGCCTCTCTCAGCTGCTCGCCAACGTGCTGGAAAACAGCTTGCGGTATACCGATGCACCCGGACAGGTTCGCGTCAGGACCTGCCAAGTGGGTCCCGGCTTGATGCTCGAGGTGGCCGACAGTGCCCCGGGGGTAGCGCCCGATCAGCTGCCGCGGCTGTTCGAGCGACTCTATCGTGTCGAAGCGTCCCGCAGTCGCGAGCATGGTGGCGCCGGTCTGGGCCTGGCAATTTGTCGCCACATTGCTCAGGCGCATGGTGCGCAGATCCGAGCGTTGGCGTCTGACCTGGGCGGTGTGGCAATCAGGGTGGAATGGCCGGTCTATGCGCCGGACGAGGAGTAAAAGAAGATGCGAATTCTAGTCGTCGAGGATGAACCCAAGCTGGCGGGGGTTCTGCGTACGTATCTCGAGGCAGCGGGCTATGAGGTCGTCTGGGTCGCCAATGGGCTTGATGTGATGGCTTCGGTACACGAGGCCCCGCCTGATCTCGTGCTGCTCGACCTGATGCTGCCGGGGCGCGATGGCCTCGACGTCTGCCGCGATCTTCGGGCGCAGATGGCGATTCCCATCGTTATGGTCACGGCGCGCACCGAGGAGATCGACCGTCTGATTGGGCTGGAATTGGGCGCGGATGATTACATCTGCAAGCCCTATAGCCCGCGTGAGGTTGTGGCGCGAGTCAAGGCCGTCCTGAGGCGCACGCAGGCTCAGCCATTGGCCGCGCTCACGGGAGAAACAGATGGACTCGAGGTGGATGCGTCCGCCTACCGCGCGCGCCTTGATGGTGTCACGCTGGATCTGACGCCGGTGGAGTTCCGCCTGCTGGCACTGCTGGCCAGCCACCCGGGGCGGATCTTTTCCCGCGATCAGGTGCTCGATGGCCTGTACGATGATCATAGGGTGGTGACGGATCGTGCGGTGGATAGCCACATCAAGAATCTGCGTCGCAAGCTTGCGAGCGTACGTCCGGGCCGCGATCTCATCCGGTCCGTGTACGGAGTGGGGTACCGGTTGGATCTGTTGGCGGATGCTGACGAATCTCCATGATGTCTCCACAATCCGTCCACGCTTGCGCCGCAGTTGAACCGTAATCTGGTCACATTGCGGTTTCACCCTGAAGCCGCACCGACTCAAGGATGGACAACATGGCTTCTACCTTCACACGCACTTATTCCACGCTCGCGCTGGTGGCTGCAATCGCTGCTGCTCCGCTGGCCGCACAGGCTGCTACCCAGGGAGGCACCATGGCGGGTCAGGATGGCGGAGCCCAGCAGCATCAGAGGATGATGCATCATGGTCACCATGGGCACGACGGCTGGGGCAGCCCCATGCTGCGCAAACTGAACCTCACCCAAGCCCAGCAAGACCAGATCTTCAAGATTCGGCATGACCAGGCTCCGGCGTTTTACGATCAACACAAGGCCCTGAAGCTGGCGGCCAAGTCGTTGCGCGAGGTGACCACTGCCGATACCTTTGACCAGGCCAAGGCGCAGCAGGCAGCCAATGCCGTGGGCGCGGCCGAATCGCAGTTGGCACTATTGCGCGCCGAGACTCAGGCGCAGATTCGTGCGGTGCTCACACCCGAACAGCGCCAGAAACTGGCGCAACGCTGGGAAAAACATCACAAGGGCGCCAAAGAGTCCGCCAAGTCATAACGGTCCCTGACGCGAAGGCACAGCCTATGGCGAAGGCACGGGCTGTGCCTTCGCTTTGCAGGCAAGGCGTGTATTCAGCGCGCGAACAGCGTCCTGACGGACTCGAAGTGCCGCCGATAGTAAGCGTTGTTGAGGCTGTCCACCCGGACTTGACCTCCGGTCGAGGGCGCGTTGATGAACCGGTTCTGGCCCAGGTAGATCCCCATGTGGGAGTTGGGTTGGCCGGTGGTATTGAAGAAGACCAGGTCGCCGGGCTGCAACTGGTCACGAGGAATAGGCCGGCTGATCCGTGCAATTTGTGCCGTGTTGTGCGGCAGATCGGCCTCGGTGGCTTGCGCAAAGACGTATTTCACCAGCCCGCTGCAATCGAATCCCTGTCGGAAGTTCGAGCCCCCCCATTGATATCGGGTTTCAAGCAGGCTCAGGGCTGTCATGATGACGTTGGCGCGCTGGTCTGCGTCGATTTGAACCGGGCGCAGCGTGACCTTTGGTTTTGTAGTCGTGCGGGCTGCGTCGGGGTGGGGCGGGGCGCTGGCACAGGCCGCGAGCAGCACGCAGAGCGCACAGGCAATCAGAAGGTGAGGCAAGCTTTTGAGGGAGGAGGTCGCTTCCATGAATGCGTCGTCCGGATCAGGCCTTGCGGTCTTCGGGCCAATAGTAGCTGTCGGGTTTGTTGCGTGAACCAAAAATGGCCTGCCCCACGCGCACCGTGGTGGCGCCTTCTTCGATGGCCCATTCGAAATCTCCGGACATGCCCATCGAGAGTTCTGCAAATGCGGCACCTTGCGGTGCGTCTTGGCGCAGTTGGTCACGCAGCTCACGCAGGCGCACGAAACATGGCCTGACCTGTGCCTGGTCGGCTGAAAACAGTGCCAGCGTCATGAGGCCGCGCACTTTGAGCGCGCTGTAAGCCGGCAAGGCCTTGGCGAAGGCCAGGGCGTCAGCCGGTGCAAGACCGAATTTGCTTTCTTCGTGCGACGTATTGACCTGAACGAAGACGTCCAGGTTGCGGCCTTCTTCCTGCAGCCGACGATCGAGCGCTTCGGCCACCCTGAGGTTGTCGAGCGCCTGGAACTCGTGCGCAAAGCGCGCCACGAATTTTGCCTTGTTGGTTTGCAGATGACCGATGATTGCCCAGTGCAGGTCCGTGAGGTCGGTCATGGATTCCCATTTCCCGAACGCCTCTTGGACTTTGTTTTCGCCTAGGAGCCGGCAGCCGGAGTCGTACGCCATGCGGATGTGGGACTCGTCCACGGTTTTGCTGACAGGGAGCAGGCGCACCGAAGAAGGTGCACGCCCGCAGCGTGCGCAGGCCGCCTCGATACGATGATGGATGTCCGCAAGGTTGGACTGGATTTCCTCGGGTGTGGACGCCTTTTCATAAAGAGGGCGAGATAGGGCGGAAGACTCGGCGTTCATCGGATGGACAGGTCCTGCAAAGCAAATCTTTCTTAGGATACCCTCAACTGCCACATTTTGTGAATGGGGTTGCGCCTTTGGATTATGGCGACGAGGGCGCCGATTCTGGCGCGGGATGGGGAGGCACGTCGCGGAAAGGCTCTATGATGCGGGAGGCACGTCGCTTTCGGAGGATGGACGGTGGAATTGCAACCCGGGCTCATGCTGGTGCATGGCAATCGCGCAGAACAGCTTCGCGACGTGCTGGTCGCCTGGTTGCGCGGCAATCCACTTGAACCTCTTGAAAACGAGTGTTTGCTGGTGCACAGCAACGGTGTGGCCCAGTGGCTGCGCCTGGCCTTGGCGCAATCCGACACGGGCTGTGGCGTTGCGGCTGCGCTCGACTTTCTGTTGCCGTCGCGCTTCATCTGGCAGGCATATCGTACGGTGCTTGGCGAGGTGCCGCAAGATTCTCCCCTGGACAAGGACCCGCTCACATGGCGCCTGGTGCGGCTTTTGCCGCAGTGCGCAGAGCAGCCGGGCTATGCGCCATTGCAACGGTTTCTCGCTGACGACGCGGATGTCCGCAAGCGATATCAGCTTGCACGACGGCTCGCTGACCTCTTCGACCAGTACCAGGTGTATCGCGCCGACTGGCTCCAGGCTTGGGCGAAGGGCGAGCTCATACTGCCTGACGTGCGGGGTGGCCACATTGATTTATCAGAGGACCAAGCGTGGCAAGCGAGGCTCTGGCAGGCGTTGCTCGCAGATTTGGGGGCTGACGAGAATCCGATAGGGCGGGCCGCTATCCACGAGGCGTTCATGGCAAAAGTGCGGGCTGCAGCAGTGGGTGAGCCGCGCCCGACAGGGCTTCCGCGTCGTGTGGTGGTGTTTGGCGTGTCCTCCATGCCGCGCCAGACGTTGGAGGCACTGGCTGGGCTGGCGCGCTGGGTGCAGATTCTGGTGTGTGTGAACAACCCGTGCGCCCACTATTGGGCCGATATTCAAGGCGATAGAGATCTGTTGCGGGCTCGCTTCCGCCGGCAGCAACGACGCCCCAACCGGGTCGATGTCCAGGATGAAGCTGAGCTGCATCAACAGACGCAGCCTTTGCTCGCTTCGTGGGGGCGGCAGGGCCGCGATTTCATGGGGCTGCTGGATGATTTTGACGACCCCGAGTTTCGTGCGCGTTGCGGGGGTGCGCTGGCCGCCTTGCATCACCGGATTGATTCCTTCGATGCCTTGCCAGGTGCGACATTGCTGGAGCAGCTTCAGGATGACATTCGAGATCTGAGACCGCTCGAAGAGACCCAGGCGCTGTGGCCGCCGATTGACCCGATGCAGGATACCTCCATGTGCTTTCAGAGCGCACATAGTGCGCAGCGCGAGGTCGAGATCTTGCATGATCATCTGCTGGCCGCATTTGCAGCTGATCCCACTTTGCGCCCGCGTGACGTCATCGTGATGGTGCCCGATATTGAGGCCTATGCACCGCACGTTCAGGCGGTATTCGGTTTGCACGAGGGCCGGGATTGGCGACACATCCCGTATGCCTTAGCTGATCGCGGGCAGCGTCACGCCGATCCGCTGGTCATTGTGTTGGAACAGTTGTTGTCCTTGCCGCGTTTGCGGCTGGGCGTGCAAGAGGTTCTTGAATGGCTCGATGTGCCAGCGGTGCGCGCGCGTTTTGGGGTAGCAGATGAGGACTTGCCGCGCTTGCAGCGCTGGGCCCGCGAATCCAACGTGCGCTGGGGGCTGGATGCCCAACAGCGCGCCAGCTTCAACTTGCATCAATCGGCCGAGGCTGCCCATCAGTACACCTGGGCATTCGGGCTGCAACGAATGCTGCTGGGCTATGCAGCCGGTGCCGAAGCAGGCCCCTGGAACGGGATCGAGCCGTACGATGAGCCGGGGGGGCTCCAGGCCGCTGCCTTGGGAGGGCTTGCGCGCTTGCTGGAACGAATTGGGCAGACGTGGCGGTCATTGTGCGAACCCGCAGCCCCCGAGGTGTGGGTGGCTCGCTGCCGGGATCTGCTAGAGGATTTCTTCCTGCCAGTCACCGACGAAGATGAGCATACGCTGATGCGTTTTCGGCAGTGCTTGCAAGATTGGCAACAGTTGTGCGATGACGCAGGCGTTGTCGAGGCCTTGCCGGTGGCAGTGGTCGCCGAACACTGTCTGAGCGAACTCGATCAGGGTGGGTTGTCGCAACGGTTTTTTGCCGGTGCTGTCACGTTTGCGACACTTATGCCCATGCGTGCGATCCCTTTCCGGAGGGTGTGCCTGCTGGGCATGCAAGACGGGGCGTACCCTCGCTCGCGGGTCCCCGCAGATTTTGATCTCATGGCGATCCACACACGGTCGGGTGATCGTTCGCGCCGCGAAGATGACCGCTACCTCTTTCTGGAAGCGCTGCTATCGGCGCGCGATCAGCTGTATGTTTCCTGGGTGGGGCAAGATATTCACGATAATACCGAACAGGCGCCTTCGGTCCTGGTGTCGCAACTCCTGGAACATCTGGATCGGGGTTGGGTCTGCGTAAATGGCGGCCCTGTCTCTGAGGCGCTCACTTGTCGTCATCCCTTGCAGCCCTTCAGCCGCCGCTATTTTCCGCTGGACCCCCAAGCAGGGCCACAGGCGCTCTTCACGTTCGCCTCTGAGTGGCGCAATCCGCTTGCTGCCCCCGATGCCGGGTTCGCCCTGTCGTCACAGGACGCGCAGCTGGCATCGGTGCACTTGGATGACCTGGTGCGTTTCTTGCGCGATCCGGTCCGGGTGTTTTTTCAGGAGCGTCTGCGGGTTAGGTTCGAAGCATCCGAATCCGAGCCCGAAGATGTGGAGCCTTATTCTCGTGATGGGTTAGCGAGCTGGAAACTCAGGCAGTCCTTACTGGACGAAATGCAGCGTTCGACAGCCGATCACGACACCGATGGTTTGGGCCGCGTGTTCGAATCAGGGCTTGCTCGCTTGCAGCGCCAGGGCGATCTGGTCTCGGGAAGCCTGGGGCAATGGGATGCCGATGCGCTGCGAGACACTCTGGCCGACCCGTTGTCAGGGTACGCTGAAGCTTGCGCACGGTGGCCGGAACGTGTGGACGACCCGTTGCGCCTGGAAAGCAGTCTGACGCCGGGTTCTTCGGCTGAACCGATTCTCTTTGCCGATACTCTGGCAGGCTGGCGGCGCAATACCGCGGGCGAATGGTGCCGCATTCATCTGGTAGCCAGTGATTTAGTGGACCGCAAGAGCCATTACCGGTTGGCGATAATGCTGCAGCCGTGGCTGGAACATGTGTGTGCGCAGGCACATGGGCGGCCGCTGACGACACTGATCCTCAGCCCCAAGGGGAGGGTGACTTTCGGGCCTGGAGCTAGCCCGAGCCCTGCTGGCGATTTTTCTTGGTCGGCACTCTGGGCCTCGCTGTGGTCGGCACGGGCGCATGGCTTGTGTGGTCCGGCACCTGTCGAAGCGCATACGGCCAGCCTGTGGCTGCGCACAGGGCAGTCTACCGATCCGGAGAGCAAGGTCTGGTCCGAGCTGCATGATTGCTACGCGCAACGGCGCGACAAGAGCCTCTATTTGCGCCGAAGCTATCCCGATTTTGATGCCCTGGTGGCTGACAATGGTTTCTTCGAGTGGGCAAGAATGCTGTACGGTGCGCTGGATCAGATGCTGGGGCACTCGCCAGACGGCAAAGATGGGGGGGCCTGATGGTAGACACCAAAGTTCCCACCATGCAGGCCTTGCAGTTCAAGCTGCGCGGCAGCCATCTCATCGAAGCCAGCGCGGGCACTGGCAAGACCTGGACGATTGCGGCGCTCTACGTGCGCCTGGTGCTTGGCCATGGTGGCCAGCCCGCTCGTCTGCCTGGGCAAATTCTGGTGCTGACTTTTACGACCGCAGCGACGCTGGAGCTGCGTGATCGTATCCGGGCGCGCTTGTCTCAGGCTGCTGCAGTGTTTGCGGGTACCGAACTCCCAGAAAGTGACACGTTCTTGTCGGGCTTGCAGGCGGACTACCCACCGGCGCAATGGCCAAGCCTTTCCCGCCTGCTTGAGCTGGCTGCGCAGTCCATGGACGAGGCCGCAATCTTTACCATTCATGGCTGGTGCCAGCGTGTGCTGCGCGAGCACGCTTTCGACAGCGGTAGCCTGTTCGAGCTCAACCTGCAGCCAGATCTCAATGAACAAATCCGGCTGGTGGTCTGGGATTACTGGCGTGCCCAAGTGGCGAGCCTGCACGCAGACGCCCTCAATAGCGTATTGGGTGTGTGGTCCGGGCCAGAAAAACTGTTGGCGTATCAATCGCTGCTGACGCGCGACGGGCTCCCTGATGCCTCGCAAGAGCCTCTGGCGCAAGTGTGTGCGCAGGTCCAGTCCGAACGTGCGCAGCGTTTGCAGGTGCTCAAACAACCTTGGGTGAAAGGGGCGGACGAACTTGGTCAATGGGTCGAGAGCATTCGCGAGCACTTGACCGGGTATAACTCGGCCAATTTTGGTCGCTGGATCGGTGCTTTGCGCACGTGGGCGCAAGACCCGGCGCAAGAGTCACTGGATCTCAAGACAGGGTGGCAGCGCCTCACTCCCGGCGGAATTGCAGCCAAGTGGAAGGGCGATGATCCAGTTCCGCACCATCCCTTGAGTCAGGTACTTGCCGACCTCCAGCAGGCGCTCACCGAGTTACCTGGTTTTCGGCCCGCCGTTACCCAGCATGCGCTGGGCTGGATCGCGGCTCGCTTGCAGCAGTTGTTGGCTTCCTCTGCTCTCATGGGCTATGACGGCTTGCTGGTGGGGCTCGCGCGGGCACTCCAGGGCAATCGGGGGCAATCGCTTGTGCAGACGCTGCGCACTCAGTATCCCGTGGCGCTGATCGATGAGTTCCAGGACACAGACCCGCTGCAGTATCAGATTTTCGACAGTGTCTATGGGGTCGCGCGCAACGATCCAGAGTCTGCAGTCGTCTTGATCGGCGACCCCAAACAAGCCATCTACAGCTTTCGGGGTGCGGACGTGCATACCTATCTGCGCGCGGCGCGAGATTGTGCCGATAGGGTGCAGACGCTGAGCTGCAACTATCGGTCGTCGACCGCCATGGTAGGAGCCGTCAACGCTGTTTTCAGGGCAGCGGGTGACGACGCCTTCGTGACTGGAGTTGAGGGCGAGCGCATTGCATTTCAGCGCGCAGAGGCGCAAGGGCGTCCAGAGCGCTGGTTGTGCGACGGCAAGCCAGGCGCAGCCATGACCGCGTGCTGGTTATCTTCGGGTGCCGACGGCAAACCAATAACGGCCGGGCCGTATCGTGAACGCGCTGCTGCCTTCTGCGCAGGGCAAATTGCGGGTCTGCTGTCGCCTGGTGGTCAGAGCGGATTTGATCCTGGAAAAGGTGGTTTGATCAGGCCGGTTCAGCCTGCCGATGTTGCAGTGCTTGTGAGCACGCATGCAGATGCGGCGATTATCCGGTCTGCGCTGAGTCGCGTGGGGGTTCGCAGCGTCTATCTTTCCGAGCGGGAATCAGTGTATGAATCCCCGGTGGCACAGGATCTGGGGGTCTGTTTGCAGGCTTGTGCCCATCCCGATGATGAACGGGCGGTACGCGCCGCCTTGGCGACGCCTTTGCTCGCTTTATCGCTGAGTGAATTGCATGGTCTGGCAGAGGATGAAAGTGCCTGGGACGGGCAGGTCGAGCGGTTTCAGGGCTATCACCGTTGCTGGCAGGACCGGGGGGTGTTGCCCGCGTTGCGCAGGCTGCTGCACGACTTCAACATACCAGCGAACCTGCTGGCCTCGGGGACCGAAGGCGAGCGTCGACTGACAGATTGCCTGCACTTGGCTGAGCTGTTGCAGCAGGCCTCGTTGCACCTGGATGGCGAGCAGGCCTTGCTGCGGTTTTTGCAGCAGCAGCAAGAATCCTCTACAGACGAAGACGTGCGCCACCTACGCCTGGAAAGCGACGAAGATCTGGTCCGCGTGGTCACGATCCATAAGTCCAAAGGGCTGGAATATCCTCTGGTGTTTCTGCCCTTTGTCTGTGCGGGGGGCTCAGCCCCCAAGCGGGTGGAGCCTGTGCGTCTGATGCAAGGCGGGCAGACTGCCTGGGTGGTGGAACCCAATAAAGAAGAATCCGTACAGATCGCCGCCGAACGCCTGGGCGAAGAGGTTCGAAAGCTCTATGTAGCGCTCACTCGAGCGCGTCACGCCGTATGGCTGGTTCTGGCGGATGTGGCCAAGGTCGAGAACACCGGCATGGGTCATGTGCTGGGCAGCGACCTGCATGCGGCTTGGCAGTGCCTTGTCCAGGGTGCGGCAGGCGACATTGTCTGGAGCACTGAGGCGCTGTTTGCTGATCCTCCGGCTGTGCAGGTGCCAGAGGTTCAAGCCCTGGGGCCTGCACGGCAACTTGCGGGCCCGGTGGTGGCTCAGCCTTGGTGGATCGCCAGCTATTCGGCCTTGCATCATTTGGATGAAATTCGGGCTGAAGGCCAGGCCGTGCGGCCTGCCCCCCAGTCTGCCGCAGAAGATGTGCTGCGCGAGGCTCGTACGCAGGCTCTATCCCTTGATGAATCGGTGGCTGACAGCGAAGGTGCAGAACTGGCATCAGCCTTGAGCGGGTTCCCGCGAGGCAGCGAAGCCGGGACTTTCTTGCACGGCTTGCTCGAATGGGCCGGGCAACGCGCTTTCCAGAATCTGGACAATGCGCGCGACCTGATTGCTCGGCGGTGCCAAGTGCGGGGTTGGGAAGCCCATATCGACGTCCTGCACCAGTGGTTGTTGGATTTCTCCGCGGCCCTTTGGCAGGCCGATCTTCCGGACCATCCAGAGTGGCGCTTCAACGCTTTGCAAAGCAGCCAGCCTGAGCTGGAATTCTGGCTGCCGGTTACGCAAGTGGATGTGGCCCGGCTGGATCGGCTGATGACGGATCACCTCTTTGTCGGCTGCCCGCGCCCGGTCTTGGCCCCCGCCCGTTTGAATGGCGTGTTCAAGGGGTTTATCGATCTGGCATTGAAAGTGGGTGGGCGTTATTACCTGGTGGATTACAAGTCCAATGACTTGGGCGCCCGAGCCGTTGACTATGCTCCCGATTCGTTGATCCGTGCCATGTGCGGCGCCCGTTATGACGTGCAGCTCATGATGTACTTGTTGGCCTTGCATCGACAATTGCGTGCACGCCTGCCCGATTATGATTATGAGCGTGACATGGGGGGTGCACTGTACCTGTTCTTGCGCGGCCAGAATACACCGGGGCAAGGGGTGTGCGCCATGCGCCCTTCGCAGGAGTTGATGGATTCACTGGATGCCTTGTTTGAAGAGTGTGGGGGGAGTGCCCATGCCTGATTCACTCCCCGGCTGGTTGGGTTACCCTGCAGCGCCCGGCTTGCGCGATCTGGACCTGGCCTGGGGGCGATTCCTGCATGAGCAGGTGCCTCATGCAAGCGAGTTGGCGTTACGTCTTGCAGTGTTGTGCAGTGTGCGGCTGGCTCAGGGCAATCCGTGCCTGGATTTGGTTGGGCTTTGTGAGCACTGGTCCACCGTGTTGCCCGAGAGCTGGCGTAATGAGGCAGCCAGCGTCCGGCCGAAGTGGTTACCCATTGATGGGTCGGGTTGCCGCGAGGCACTGAATGCAGCCGCGTTCGTAGGCAGCGGAGCAGGGAGTGAACCCCTGGTTCTGTATGGCCACCGGCTCTATCTCGCGCGCTATTGGCGGGCGGGGGTGCGTATCCGCCAAGCGGTGAATAGCCGACTCATCAAGGAAGATACAGCGTTCGACATGACTGCTGCCCGCCAGTGGCTGGCGCGTGTCTTTCCTACGCCTGGTGGGCAGGAACTGGACTGGCAAAAATTGGCGTGTGCCAACGCCTTGTTGCAGCGCTTTGCCATCATGACGGGTGGGCCCGGAACGGGTAAGACCCGTACGGTGGTGCAGTTACTGGCCGTCCTGCAGGGGCTGGCGCAACAGCGGGGGCAGGTGCGCGGTTTGCGTATCCGTCTGGCGGCGCCCACTGGCAAGGCGGCCGCACGTTTAAACAGCTCCATTACGGGGGCGCTGGTCGGCCTGCGGCCAGAGGCAGACGAAGTTCTTCTGGCAGCGCTGGACCGAATCCCTACTGAGGTCGTGACCCTGCATCGGCTCCTTGGAAGTCGGCCTGGGACCCGTCAGCACATCTACCAGTCCGGTCATCCCTTGGATCTTGATGTCTTGGTGGTGGATGAAGCGTCCATGATGGACGTTGAAATGATGGATGCCGTTCTGGCCGCTCTGCCGTCGGCCGCTCGCTTGATTCTGCTGGGTGATCGCGATCAGCTGGCTTCGGTTGAGGCTGGGGCCATGTTGGGTGAACTGTGCGCCCGAGCACCCGAAGGGCACTACTTGCCGCAGCATTGTGCGCGTCTGCAAGCGCTGTGTGGTCAGTCGCCCGGGCTCCAATGGCAGGATGAGCACGGGACTGCCCTGGATCAAGCCGTGGTGATGTTGAGGCACAGTTATCGCTTCAATGAGAAAAGCGGTATTGGGCGTTTTGCACTGGCGGTTAACGCGGGCGATGTGCCTGCCGTCCGGGCTTTGCGTGATCATCCGCCTGCTGGTCTGGATGTTCTGGCGCTGCAAGGGGTGGGTGATGCGGCATCGGCCGATTGGCTGGCGCACGCTGGCGTATTGGGAAGCGGGGGGTACGGTGCTATCTTTGAAGCCTTGAACCATGCAGTTCCTGACCCCGATGCTGATCCCTCGCAGTGGGACGCGTGGGCGAGTGAGCTTTTGAAGCAGCAGGGACGGTTTCAGGTTCTGTGTGCACTTCGCACGGGTCCCTGGGGGGTAGAGGGCCTGAATAGGCTCATTGAATCCCGGTTGCGGGCACAGGGGGCTATCTCTGGCCATGCGGGGCCGTGGTACGCCGGGCGCCCGGTGTTGGTCACGCGTAACCAGCCCGAGCTGGGCCTGGCCAATGGAGACATAGGGCTCGCTTTGCACCTGCCCGATTCTCGTAAGCCAGGGCATTCGGTGTTGCGGGTTGCGTTTGAGGGGGCTGCGCCAGGAGCCGTGCACTGGGTGCCGCCCGCGCGCTTGCCCGCTGTCGAGACGGTCTACGCGCTGACGGTGCACAAATCGCAGGGTTCTGAATTCGAGCACGTGCTTCTGGTGCTGCCAGATCGCCCCGGACCGTTGCTCACTCGCGAGTTGCTCTATACCGGGGCCACACGGGCTCAAAAGACGCTGTCCCTGGTACTGCCGGGCCCGGTTTCGTTGCTCGATGACGCTGTGCGTCACCTCACGCAACGCGCGGGCGGTATCTGGAATCCTGATAGCTGAAATCATGATGAACGACAACGAATCGAATAGCTGGACCGCGCGGGGAGCGCAACACGTCCTGCTCACCCCGACACAGATGGCCGCTGCCGATCGTGCGACGATTGATTCCGGCATACCGGGGGCGAGCCTCATGGCTGCAGCAGGCGCCGCCGTGGCCCTGGCCATCCGTGCACGCTGGTCTTCGAGGCCAACCGTGGTGTTGTGTGGTACGGGCAATAATGGCGGCGATGGCTGGGTCGTGGCCCGCTTGTTGCAAGAAGCTGGTTGGCCCGTGCGGGTCGCCCTATTAGGAGACCGTTCCCAATTGCAAGGAGATGCCGCTTGGGCCGCGAGGGCCTGGGCTGGGGGGGTGGAGCCTGCCCGGCCTGCTTGTCTCGTCGGTGCGAAGCTGGTGGTGGACGCTCTGCTGGGTGCCGGGCTCAATCGCGTAGTGTCGGGGGCGGTTGCCGAGATGATCTCTGCGGTCAACGCCGCTGCAGTGCCGGTGTGCGCGGTGGATGTGCCCAGCGGGCTGGATGGTGCCACGGGCCAGCCGTGTGGAGCGGCAATTCAGGCTGATCTGACGGTGACCTTTTTCCGGCGCAAGCCGGGGCACTTGTTGTTGCCGGGCCGCCTGCTGTGTGGTGAGCTGGTGTGCGCTCGAATCGGTATCCCGGTGGCCGTGCTGGGTGCGGTGGGCTCCGAGACCTGGGCGAACCATCCAGACTTGTGGCGGGCTGCTTTCCCTTGGCCGGGCTCGGCCAGCCATAAGTATTGCCGGGGCCACGCCTTGGTAGTGGGGGGCGACCGCCTGCTGGGGGCAGGGCGCCTCGCATGCCTGGCGGCCGCGCGGATAGGGGCGGGGCTGGTAACGCTCGCCGTCCCTCAATCGGCGTGGGCCCTGCAGATAGCGGCACTCACCTCCGTCATGGTGGAAGCCTTACCGGCGGACGAGAGCGTCGCAGCGGCGGTGGCTGATCTAAGGCGCAATGCTTTGTTGATAGGTCCGGGGTTGGTGCGCAAGAAAACCGCCAAGGCACAGGTTCTGGCGCTCTTGGCAACACGTCGGCCGTGTGTGCTGGATGCTGGTGCCTTGACCGCGTTCCAGGATGAGCCTCAGGTCTTGGTGCAAGCTTTGCATGCAGGATGCGTACTGACCCCCCATGAGGGGGAGTTTGCGCGCTTGTTTGCTCTTGAAGGAGATAAACTGCACCGGGCCGCGGTAGCGTCGCGAGACAGCGGCGCGGTCGTGGTGCTCAAGGGAGCTGATACGGTCGTCGCCGCGCCGGATGGCCGCTGCGTCATCAATGACAATGCCCCTCCATGTTTGGCGACTGCGGGCGCAGGTGACGTCTTGGCGGGAATGATCGTGGGGCTGCTTGCGGCAGGCATGTCTGCGTTTGAAGCCGCGTGTGCTGCCGTGTGGTTACATGGCCTGGCTGCGGATCGGCTAGGCTGGGGGCTGATTGCCGAGGATTTGCCAAGCGCACTGCCTGCCGCGCTGCAGACGCTGGCAGAATGGGATTGAGGGTATAAAGGATCACACGCTATGGCAGACGTCATTGCACTGGTTTTCGATTTCGACGATACGTTGGCACCCGACAGCACGTCGGGGTTTCTGCAAGAAATCGGGGTCGATTCCGACGCATTCTGGCGCGATCAGGTTGGACCGTTGCTCGATCACGAAGACTGGGACCCTGTCCCTGCTTATCTGTACCGTATGCTGCAGTTGTCGCAGTCAGGTCGCCATGGTGCCATCACGCTCGAACGGCTGCGGGACTGGGGGGCGCGGCTGCCGCTGCATGAAGGTGTCGCCACACTCTTTGATCGCCTGCGGGCCAGCCTGCGGGTCACGCACCCTACGGTGCAACTCGAGTTCTATCTGATTTCAAGTGGCCTGGGTGATGTGCTGCGCAGTACCTCGATTGCGGCGCAGTTCACGGATATCTGGGCTTCTGAGTTTCATTACGACGACGAGGGTGCCATTGCTTTCCCGCGTCGTGTCGTAAGCTTTACCGACAAAACGCGGTATCTGTTTCACATCCAGAAGGGCATCATAGGTCCCGACTCCCGCAACAAACCCTTCGAAGTCAATCGCAAGGTGGACCCCGACAAACTTCGCGTCCCGTTTGAACAGATGATATTCGTGGGTGATGGCTACACTGATATCCCATGTTTTTCGCTCATTCGTCGATCAGGCGGCGTAGCCTTCGGCGTTTGGGATCCGCGCCACCGTGAGAAACGTAGCCGGGCCTGGGGCTTCATCCAGGAAGGCCGCGTCTCCAATCTGAATCAGGCTCGGTTCGACGAAAATGCCGAGTTGTATCAGTGGCTAGAGGCTGCGGTAGAAAGTCTCGCCTCAAAGGTCGTGCTCAATGCTCGGACCTATCGTGGGTAGTGTGCGGCGTAAGTCTTCGTCGGCCGAATGCTCGGTGGCTTGTGCCACAGACGTGCTGGACGATGACGCTGCCATGCGCCTGGCCCTAGCCCAGGCGCGACAGGCAGCAGCACAGGGTGAAGTGCCTGTGGGAGCCGTGGTGTTGAGCCCCGACGGGCATTTGTTGGCCACCGGACACAACCGCACCATCATCGACCATGATCCCACGGCACATGCAGAAGTCGTCGCCTTGCGGGCGGCGGCCCAACGGCTCGCCAATTACCGGTTGTCGGGAGCACGTCTGTATGTCACGCTGGAACCCTGTGCGATGTGCTTGGGCGCGATGTTCCATGCCCGTCTGCGCGAGGTCGTCTACGGTGCGGCAGACCCCAAGACAGGTGCCTGCGGTGGTGTTATCGATCTATCTGGCCAGCCTCGTCTGAATCACCATACACAGGTTCGAGGCGGTTTATGGGCTGGGCCCTGTAGCGATCTGCTGCGCGAGTTTTTTCGGGCCCGGCGTACAGCCCGGCGCACACCTTCTCTTCTTCAGGAACCCGACACTATGCCTACCCGTCAGCCTGTCCAGGCTCAAAAGCCGATCCCGCACGAGCATGTTGCAGCTGTCGCATCGCCGCCTGCTGAGCACGAACATGACCATGTGGCAGGCCATGACGAAAGCGCTGCATACCCAGGGCATGTTCAGCCCTCGGGCATCTATCTCGTCTCGCTCTCGGGGGCAGTCCCGGACCCTGCCGTGCTGGATGTGTCCGTGGAGCGTTTGCGAGCATTGGGTTTTGGCGTAGCAGTCGATAGGGCCGCCAGACTGGTGCATGAACGGTTTGCGGGAACCGATAAGCAGCGGCTGGGGGCGCTCGCTCGTGCCCTGAAGCAAAAGCACCCTGTCGTTATGGCCACTCGGGGTGGCTATGGGCTCAGCCGGTTGTTGCCTTCCATCGATTGGCAGGCAGTTGCCGATAGCGGCAAAACCTTCATCGGGCAAAGCGACTTTACGGTCTTTAACCTGGCACTGCTGGCTCGCACTGGAGCGGCCAGTCTCATGGGTCCTACTGCGCTGGCTGATTTTGGTGGTAAGAAGGTCGATGACCTGACGCAAGACCTGTTTCTGGAAACGCTCTCCAATGAGCTGGAAATTCTAAGCTTTGAGTCCCCAGACTCTGATGCGGTGGATGCTCGAGGCATCCTGTGGGGCGGGAACCTCGCCATGGTGGCATCGTTGGTGGGCACGCCGTATTTACCGGATATTCAAGGCGGTGTTCTGTTTCTGGAAGATGTGGCTGAACACCCGTATCGGGTGGAACGCATGCTCACTCAACTTTGGCACGCGGGTGTTCTGGAGAAGCAGCACGCCATTGTGTTGGGCCAGTTCACCAACTACCGCCTGACTCCTCATGACAATGGCTACGACATGCCCTCTGTCATTCAGTGGCTGCGCAAAGCTGTACGCGTACCTGTGGTCACCGGGCTGCCTTTCGGGCACGTCAAAGTCAAGGCCACACTTCCGGTTGGCGTGCAGGTCGGGATTGCAACCGAAGACGGTATGGCGCATCTGGTGCTGCAGGAGCATAGCCACTGACGCCTTTTCGGCCGCCCTCCGGTTGCTGCCCAGGCAGCGGTCTGGTAGGGAATCAGTCTTCTTCTTCTGCCCCCAACTGGCGAGAAAGCCTGGCGCAGATATCAGCCTGTGCTGTCTTGACATTCTCCACCGTCGGGCGACGTGCCCCGTCGATCCGTGTGATGTATGGCACGTTGATGGCGGCAACCACTTTCTGGTTGGGGCCTCGCACCGGAAACGCGATGTTGGTGACGCCCTGGGTCTGAATGCTGGGCATCACTGAGCATCCGCGAGCCCTCACGTCGGCCAGGAGCGACAGCAGTTGCCCAGGGTCCACAGATAGCTCCCCCTCAACCTTGACATGATTGTTCAGCATTCGAGTTCTCTGCGCTTCATCCTGGTATGCCAGCAGAACGTGTCCTGAAGAGGTGTCGGTCAACCCCATGAGAGAGCCGGTCTTGAGTCCGAAAGACCATCGATCAGGGCTGTCGACCTGTGCTACCACGACGATCTGCCCACCTTCGTAGACTGAAAGATGGCAGGACTGTTGCGCACGCTGCGCCAGTTCGTGCAGTAGCGGAAGGGCGGCTCGCGTCAGCTGCTTGAGTGGGGAATGTCTGTGAGCTAACCGGAATGTCTTGAGTGTCAGGGTGTAGCGGTCGTTTTCGTCTGCCTGGATATAGCCTCGTCGGTGCAGGGTGACAACCATGCGAAAAATTTGGCTCACGCCGCGCTCAAGCGCTTTCGAGATCTGATTGAGCGTGTAGCCCTCGGTGCTGTCGCTGAGCAGCTCCAGAATATCCAGGCCCTTTTCTAGTGCTGGTGCACTGTAGACGGTTCTATGCGCCTTGGCCGATTGGCTTGAGTTGTCGGAGGTGTTCATAAGCGGTGTGCGGCGGAAGCTGAGTTTTAGTTTACCTTGCATCTATTTTACATACAAAATTTAATTGTTAAATATGATAGAAAATCATCGATTTCACTCAATTTTTACAAAATATAGGGTAAATACTTAGTCAGATTTGAAGCAACCTTGTTGTCTCTCATAGGACATATGTTTACCATCTTGTTTTGTATATGAAAATTGTTTTCATATTTACGATTCTTCACCGGGGAGCATCATGGCTGGACGTCTACAGGGCAAGACCGCGTTGGTCACAGCAGCGGCCAACGGCATCGGCCGCGCGACGGCGCTGCGTTTCGCGCAAGAGGGTGCGCGGGTTTTTGCAACTGACATCAACGAAGCCGGGCTGGCTGGCCTTCAAGGCTGCGAGTTGCGGCGGCTTGATGTGACTGATGTGTCTGCTGTCCAAGCGCTAGTGCACGAGATCGGTTCCATTGACGTGCTGTTTAATTGCGCAGGCTTTGTGGATAGCGGAAGCATCCTGGAATGCAGCCGAAAGTCTTGGGATTTCTCCTTTGCGCTAAATGTGACCGCTATGTACGAAGTCATCAAGACGGTGCTGCCAGGCATGCTGCAACAAGGGCATGGCTCCATCGTCAACATGTCGTCGGTGGCTTCCAGTGTCAAGGGCGTCGCCAACCGCTTCGCGTACGGCACCACCAAGGCTGCTGTTGTGGGGCTGACGAAAGCGGTTGCCGCAGATTTTGTTGGTCAAGGCATTCGTTGCAATTGCATCTGCCCGGGCACAGTTGAATCCCCGTCACTCAAACAGCGCATTGCGGTTCAGGCACAGGCGCAACACCAGAGCGTGGATGATGTCATGGCAGCCTTTGTGGCACGTCAGCCCATTGGCCGCATTGGTACGCCCGAAGAAATCGCCAGCCTGGCCCTCTATCTGGCGTCCGACGAGTCTGGTTACACCACCGGGACCGCTCAGGTCATTGATGGCGGCTGGTCCAATTGATTTTGCCTGTGCGCTGCCGGATAGGGTCCCTGGGACTCCGCCGACAGGTATGGATTTAAAGGAAAAACCATGAAACTACTTCGTTTTGGGCCTGTTGGCCACGAAAAACCCGGCCTGCTGGATACCCAAGGCAATGTGCGCGATCTGAGCGGCATTGTGGGTGATCTGTCAGCGGACAGTCTTTCTCCGGCCGGGCTGGCCGCGCTGCGCGCCCTTGATCCGACCAAGTTGCCGCTGGTGCAGAATGCTGGCCGCCTGGGCGTGCCGTTTTCCAATCCTGGCAAGTTCATTTGCATTGGCTTGAATTACACCGATCATGCCAAAGAGACTGGCGCCGAGATTCCGAAGGAACCTATTCTGTTCAACAAGTGGTCCGCTCCTACCGGGGCCAATGATCCCGTCGTGATGCCCAGGGGCTCCGTCAAGACCGACTGGGAGGTCGAACTGGGGGTAGTCATTGGTTCGCGTGCGCGCTATGTGACCGAAGCAGATGCGCTGTCGCATGTGGCTGGCTACTGCGTAATCAACGACGTTTCCGAGCGTGAATATCAGCTTGAGATGGGCGGCACCTGGGATAAGGGCAAGGGTTGCGACACCTTCGGTCCCGTGGGCCCGTGGCTGGTTACTGCCGATGAAATCGGCGATCCGCAGAGCCTGGATATGTGGCTGGAAGTCAATGGCAAGCGCTATCAGCATGGCAATACCCGTACCATGATTTTTGGTGTGGCCGCACTCGTCTCCTACCTGAGCCGCTTCACGACGCTGAATCCCGGAGACATCATCTCCACCGGCACGCCTCCCGGTGTCGGATTGGGTCAAAAACCACCTGTCTACCTCAAGGCCGGCGACACCATCCGGTTGGGGATCCAAGGCTTGGGTGAGCAGAGTCAGCGTGTCCACGCCTGGGATGCCGCCTTGCTGAATTGATTGCATTTTTATGACTGACCTCTAGCCATGGCATGCAGAAGTCACGGCTGGGGGTCAGGTCTTGCTTTGAGAAATCAGCATGGTCTATCACTTTGAATTTGGTGCGGTGCTTCAATCTTGGCCGCTGCTGCTGGATGGAACGCTCAAAACCATCCAGCTTTCTATGTCGGCGATGGTCATCGGCCTTTTGATTGCCATGTTCTGCTCCTGGGGCAAGAGCAGTGGGCCGCGTCTGTTGCATTACGCCATTGATGCCTATATAGAGGCAATCCGGAATACGCCGTTCCTGATCCAGTTGTTTTTCTTCTTTTTTGCTTTGCCCGCTCTGGGTGTGCAGATGTCGGCATCCACGGCTGCTCTGGTGGCCATGTTCGTAAATTTGGGGGCTTTCGCCACTGAAATTCTACGAGCAGGGGTTGAGGCTATTCCTAAAGGGCAGGTCGAGGCTGGGCTCGCCCTGAACCTGAAACGCTATCAGGTGTTTCTGTTTATTGTGCTGAGGCCTGCGCTGAAGACCATTTTTCCTGCACTCTCCAGTCAGTTTATCTTGCTGATGCTCACTTCCAGTATTGTCTCGACCATCTCGGCAGATGACCTGGCGTCAGTGGCTGCAAATATCCAGTCTCAGACCTTCCGCAGCTTCGAAATCTATATTGTTGTCACGGCAATTTATTTTGGACTGTCGCTGGCTTTCATGGGCATTTTCAAGCTGGCCTGGAAGCGCTTCCTGTATTTTCCGGAGAGCCGATAAGATGCGCAGTTTCTCAGTGATCGATATCTGGTCTTTACTGCTGGCTGTACGTTGGACAGTCGCACTGGCTGTCATTGCGCTTGCAGGTGGGGCTCTAGGCGGCCTGGCGTTGGCACTGGCACGGACGTCACAGTCTCGGCGGTTGCAGGCGGTTTCTCGTGGCTTCATCATTCTGTTCCAGGGTACGCCGCTGCTGATGCAGCTCTTTCTGATCTTCTTCGGATTTCCGGTGCTGGGGATAGACGTCAACCCGTGGCTCGCCGCCGGAGTGGCTCTGATATTCAATACCAGTGCGTTTTTAGGCGATATCTGGCGTGGCTGCATTCAGGCGGTTCCTAAGGGCCAGACCGAGGCCGCCTACGCCCTGAATCTTGGCAGCTTCGATCGCATGCGGTATGTCATCTTGCCGCAGGCGTTCAAGATTGCCATCCCTCCGACGGTGGGCTTCATGGTGCAGATCATCAAGGGCACTTCGTTGACTGCCATTATCGGGTTTGCCGAACTGACTCGAACAGCGCAAATTATCAACAATGCCACTTTTGCTCCGCTACCAGTGTTCTCACTCGTTGCTCTTTTATATTTTTGCCTTTGCTGGCCGTTGTCGAAATGGTCTCGGCAGCTGGAGCGCCGCTTGTCGGCACCGCTGTCCTGAGTTCCCTATTGCGGTTTTTTCATCACAAAAATGATTTCAAGGAAATATTCATGCGTTATTCGTCACTCAGCAGGCTGCTCAAGCGTGTTCTGGTTCCTGTTATTGGGTCGTTGCTCGTAGTCTCGGCCAGTGCATCGTTTGCTGCCGACAGCTATTGGCAGACCGTCAAAGACCGCGGCACGATCAAGGTGGGCGTTCTGGTTGATTGGCCCCCTTATGCGGGGTCCAATGCCCAAAACCAGCCTGCCGGCTACGATGCCGATGTGGCCCAATTGCTTGCAAAAGACCTGGGTCTGAAACTACAGTACGTCATCATGACCGGTCCTAATCGGATTCCGTTCCTGCTGACAGATAAGGCAGATGTTCTGGTTGCTTCTCTGGCCATCACACCTGAGCGTGAAAAGCAGGTTCAGTTTTCGATCCCTTATTCGGCAGCCAGCATGGTGCTATTGGGACCAAAGAATTTGAAGCTTTCCACCCCCGCGGATTTCCCGAAGTTCAAGATTGGTGTGCCGCGTGCGAGTACGACGGATATTGGCGTGTCCAAGGTTGCGCCTCCGGGAACCAATCTGCGTCGTTTTGACGATGACGCCTCTGCGCTGCAAGCCATGTTGGTGGGGCAGGTCGACGCGGTGGGAACCTCTTCGGTGATTGCTGCTGATGTGCAGAAGCGCTTTCCGGGGAAGTACAAGGTGCTGTATGTCGTCAACGAGCAATTGATGGCCATTACCATGAGAAAGGACCGCCCCGAGCTTTTGAAGGTCATGAATCAGTTTGTGAAGACCAATGTTGAAAACGGGAAGCTCGACGCGCTGTTTCAGAAATCATTGAATACCCCCTTGCCTCAGTCGGTCGTGCAGGCCGCTAAATAATAGCGATGGGTGTTGCGTGGCCTTGCGTGTGTGCCAGGTGGCGCACGCGCATTCAGGATTTGAGTCTTATGCCGAATGAAAAAGAGATCATCACCTTCACGGGTGTCGAGAAATGGTACGACCAGTTCAAGGTCCTTAGGGGAATCGATCTGAGTGTAAAGTCGGGAGAACGGATCGTGATTTGTGGGCCTTCTGGCTCGGGAAAATCCACTCTGATCCGTTGTATCAATGGCCTTGAGAGCATCCAGAAGGGTCGTATCACCGTCGCTGGCATCGACATCAGCGCCAACAAGGCGAACGCAACCAAGGCTCGTGAGCACGTGGGTATGGTCTTTCAGCAGTTCAATTTATTTCCACACCTCACGGTTCTGGAAAACTGCATTCTGTCGCCCGTGCGATCACAGAAGTTGCCCAAGAAAAAGGCACAAGAAGTCGCGATGCATTATTTGTCGCGGGTACGTATACCGGATCAGGCGAGCAAATACCCCAGCCAGCTGTCGGGGGGGCAGCAGCAGCGTGTTGCCATTGCTCGTGCGCTATGCATGAAGCCCGAAATCATGCTGTTTGACGAGCCCACGTCTGCGCTGGATCCAGAGATGGTCAAGGAAGTTCTGGACACCATGATTTCGCTGGCCCACGATGGCATCACCATGCTGTGTGTGACCCACGAGATGGGCTTCGCTCGCAGCGTGGCCGATCGGGTGATCTTCATGGCCGATGGCGAAATCATTGAGCAGGCGCCACCGGATGAGTTTTTTGATTCCCCGAAGCATCCCAAGGCACGCAGCTTCCTGGGGCAGATCCTGAATCACTAGCGATTTTTTGAAAAAGACGACCTAAACCCCCAGATGCATACGGTGCGGCAATTTTTTCAGTGGGTCCCTAGCGTCGTCGGTTACATTGAATGAAAACAGGAGACTCATAGCGGAGCCTCCTATTTTTTAGCGCAACTGCCGAAGATTCTTAACCCTTGAACCGGTATTCTTCGAGCGAAGCACGTTTCATTTCAATCGAATACCCGGGTGCCGTAGGCGGCAGGTAGGCCGCGTCACGGATCACGCAGGGGTGCACAAAGTGCTCGTGCAAGTGGTCTACGTACTCGATCACCCGGCCTTCATTGGTGCCTGCAATGCACAGGTAGTCAATCATCGACAGGTGCTGTACATACTCGCAGAGCCCCACGCCACCCGCATGGGGGCAGACCTTGAGCCCGTATTTGGCGGCCATCAACATCACGGCCAGTACTTCGTTCACGCCACCCAAGCGGCAGGAATCGATCTGCACTACGTCCAGAGCGCCTTCCATAATGAATTGCTTGAACATCACGCGGTTCTGGCACATCTCGCCCGTAGCGACCTGCATGGCACCCTTCATGGCTTCGCGGATCTTGCGGTGGCCGGCGATGTCATCGGGGCTGGTGGGTTCTTCGATGAACCAGGGCTTGGCAAAGGCGAGCTCTTTGAGCCAAGTGATGGCCTGGGGCACGTCCCAGACTTGGTTCGCGTCTATCATCAGATGCCGATCGGGCCCGATGACTTCACGGGCAATGCGCAAACGGCGGATGTCGTCTTGCAGATCGCGCCCAACCTTGAGTTTGATATGGGAAAAACCTGCGTCGACTGCTTCCGTGGCGAGCCGCCGCAGTTTGGCGTCGTCGTAGCCCAGCCAGCCGGCTGAGGTCGTATAGCAGGGGTAGCCGTTGCGCTCCAGATCGTTTAGGCGCTCGGCCTTGCCCTGAGCGCGTTCCGTCAGAAGTGCCAACGCTTCGTCGGGAGTGATGCAGTCCGTCATGTAACGGAAGTCGATCAGCCGCACGATTTGTTCGGGGGTCATGTCGGCGACTAGCCGCCATACGGGCTTACCTTCGGATTTGGCCCAAAGGTCCCACACCGCGTTGACGACAGCAGCGGTTGCCATATGGATGGCACCTTTTTCGGGGCCGATCCAGCGCAGCTGGCTGTCGGAGGTAACATGGCGCCAGAATTGACCCATATCGGCGGCAATGTCGCGTAGATCCAGCCCCACCACCAGACGCTCCATCGCCCGGATAGCCGCGCAGCAGATTTCGGTGCCTCGCCCGGTGGTGAACGTCATCCCGTGGCCTTCCAGCTTTGGGTCGTCTGTATGCAGGATCACATAAGCCGCCGAGTAATCGGGGTCGGGGTTCATGGCATCGGAGCCATCCAGTGCCTTGGACGTCGGGAAGCGGACGTCCAGGACTTCAAATGATTTGATGAGAGTCATGATCGGTAGGGGGTAAGTGGGGCCTGCACCGTAGGCCCCGAGTTGAATCTTGTGTGGCAGGTAGAGACTATTTGGCGCCTGCCATGACATCTGCGGGTAGGTCGGTACCGTGATATTTCTTGTAGATGGTGTTCAATTTGCCATTTTTCAGATCTTGGCGAATCAGCTCGTCGATCTTTTGCAGCAATTCAGGGTTGTTCTTGGCCACCCCTACGCCCAGCATGGCGGTTGCCATGACAACCTTTATATCCAGGGGCTTGCTGCCCTGTTTCTCCAGGTTCTTGTTCAGCGAATTGATGATGGCCGGAGCACCGGAATAGATATGTGCGCGCCCGCTGGTGACTGCGGTCATGGCAGTGGCGTCGTCTTCAAAGCGCACGATATTGGTACCTGCTGGTGCGAGTTTGGTGACATTTGCATCGTTGGTGGTCCCGCGTGCTGTCACAACCGTCTTCCCCTTGAGGTCGGCCATGCTCTTGATGTCTTCAGTGGCGGGTGCCGCGATGACCGACTGAATGGCGGCATACGGCACGGAGAAGTCTACGACCTCCTTGCGCTGTGGGGTGATCGACAAGCTGGACACGACAATGTCGGCTTTGTTGGTCAGCAGAAACGGAATGCGGTTTGCCTGTGTGGTCGGCACGATTTCGAGCTTCACCCCGAGATCCTTGGCCAGCAGCTCAGCTGTTTCCACGTCCGAACCGACGGCCTTAAGATCACTGTTCTTCATGCCAAAGGGGGGGGCGTTCAGGTCGATGGCCACGCGGAGCACCTTCTGTTGTTCAACCTGCGCGAGCGTGTTGGCCTGGGTGGGAAGTGCTGTGGTAAGTAAGGTGGCGGTCGTCACTGCGATGGCGGCCATGCTGCGAGTCAGTTTGAAGCCAGGCATGTTGTGTCTCCTGAGTGGGGTGGGAATAGGCTCATACATTAAGATTTAGAGCCCGGTACTGAGAAACTCTTGTAGCTCGGGCGTGGCGGGGGCTTGCAGGATCTTTGCGTTGCCCTGTTCATGGATGCGGCCCTGATGCATGAAGATGATTCGGTGTGCAAGCTTTTGGGCGAAAGCCATTTCGTGGGTCACTAGCACCATCGTCATGCCGCCCGCTGCCAAGTTTTCGATGACGCGCAGGACTTCGCCTGTCAGCTGCGGGTCCAGCGCCGAGGTGACTTCGTCAAACAGCATGAGCTTGGGGTCCATGGCCAGCGATCGCGCAATCGCCACGCGTTGCTGTTGCCCGCCCGACAGTTGCTCCGGGTAGGCCTCGAGCTTGTCGAGCAGGCCGACCTGTGTGAGTACATGGCGCGCGACCTCTTTTGCCTTGTTCTTGGCCATCTTTCGTACAGAGCGTGGCGCGAGAGTAATGTTTTGCTCGACCGTCAGGTGAGGAAAGAGGTTGTAGCTCTGGAAGACGATGCCTACATCCTGGCGCAGCTGTTTGAGGTCTTGGTGGCTGATGTCGTTGCCGAATTGGTGACCGCAGACGGTGATTTCGCCTTCGTTGATGATTTCGAGGCGGTCCATGCAGCGCAGTGCGGTGCTTTTGCCCGACCCACTCTGCCCGATGATGGCAACGATCTCGCCGCGATTGACAGCAAGGTCTATGCCCCGGAGCACGTGGTTCTGTCCGAACCATTTGTGGACGTTCTTCAGGCGTACGATTTCTGACATAAGAGTTCCTTGGCAGAGTGTCAGTTGCGCGCCAGTGTCAGCTTGCGCTCCAGCCGTAGGCTGAGCCAGGACAAGGGGTAGCAAATTACGAAATAGAGGACGGCGGCAGCACCGAAGTACAGGAATGGCTCAAAGGTTGAATTGTTCAGGATCTTGGCGTTGTAGGTGAGCTCGGCGAAGCCGATCACCAGTGAGGCGAACGAGGTGTTCTTAACCATTTGCACCATGAACCCGACTGTAGGTGGTGTGGCAATCTTGAGAGCCTGCGGAAGAATGACCTTGAACATTCGCTGCACGCTGTTCAAACCTAGGCACTCAGCGGCTTCCCACTGGTTCTTGGGCACGGATTCGATGCAGCCGCGCCAGATTTCACCCAGGAATGCAGCTGCTTGTATGGTTAACGCCAGCACGGCGGCAAAGAGCGCCGAGACACCTTCGAAACCCAGCACCGAAGGCCCATAAAAGCAGATGCCCATGGTGACCAGCAAGGGCGTGCCCTGGATGATATTGATGTAGCCGAATGCCACGCCGCGCACGGCGCGATGGCCAGACACCCGCATCAGTGCAATGATCAGGCCCAGTATGGCCGAGAACACGAAGGATAGTACCGAGAGCAGTACTGTTCCCCAGGCACCCTGAAGCAGATAGAGAATTTGGTCTTCGTTCATGGGGCGGCCTTAAAGCGGGGTGCCCAGCTTGCGCTTGCGCGCAAACAGGAGTTTGCTGGCTAGAGCGAATAGCATGCGTACCAACCACGACATCAGCAGGTAAAGCACCCATAGCACGATGAAGACCTCGAAGTTGCGGAAGGTCAGTGCCTGGATATTGCCGGCGATGCCGAATAGATCCTCGGTACCCACGGCTGAGAGCAGGCTGGTTACCAGCATGAGCAGGATGAACTGGCTGGTCAATGCGGGGTAGACGCGCTCCAGTGCCGGCGACAGAATGACATGCCAGTACACCTGAAGCGGCGAAAGCCCCAGGCACTCACCTGCCTCGCGCTGGCTGCGGGGTACGGATTCGATGCCGGCGCGCACGATCTCGCACGTGTAGGCGGTGATGTTGATGACCAGCGCCAGGATGGCTGCCGTCATGATCGACAGGGTGAGCCCGATGCTGGAGAGCCCGAAGATGAAAAAATAAGCCTGGATGATGAGAGGTGTGTTGCGAATGATCTCTACATAGGCACCCACGCAGCGCTTCAGGATGGGGCCGCCTGAGCTACGGGCCATCGCACACAGTACGCCCATGACGAAGCCCGCGAGCGTGGACCATAGCGACATGAGCAGCGTGGTCTCGATGCCCTGGACGAACATGGGCCAGTATTGCAGTACAGCTGTGAAGTCGAAGTGGTAGGACATGTCACAATCAGTGGAAACGCCGAGCACTGAAAAAGTGGTCTGATAGCTTGAATCATGCTATTTGGTCAGACCGGATAAACCAATTGGTAGTTTCCCCGATTATTTGAGTTTTACAGAGGTGGCCAGACCACTTAGAATGTTTTTGTACACTCAACGACAACGTGAGCATTCTTTCCATGAATAAGCCCGATACCGCCTTCCCCTCGACACATCCGGCTCGTGGCTATCTGCATGTGGCAGAGGTATTGCGCCGCGAAATCCGTTCCATGGGGGTGGGCGGCGGGGGGCGCCTGCCTTCCGAACGTGAACTCACCCGGCTACTCAAAATCTCCCGAACCAGCCTGCGCGAGGCCTTGATCGTGCTTGAGCTGCAGGGTGAAATCGACATTCGGGTGGGGTCGGGCATTTACCTGAAAGAAGTGCAGCACCCAGAGGCGGAAGAACCCGCAGCGGTTGCTGCGTCTGAAGCCGACGATGGGCGGCTTGGCCAGAGCCCGCGTGAAGTCAATCAGGCCCGTTATTTTTTAGAGAGCGGCGTGGCTGCCCATGCGGCGCGCTTTATGACCCGCGCGCAGCTACGCGATTTGGGTGCGGCATTAAGCGATATGCGGCGTGCGCTGCGCCAGCGCAAGCGCCGAGGTGATCAGCCGCTTGCAGATGCTGACGGCCGCTTCCACATGGTATTGGCGGCTGCGGCCGACAACGAACTGGTGTCTCGTTTGTTGCGAGACTTGTTCGACCAGCGATATAGCCCTGTTGGCGGGTCCATGCATCGGCTTTTCGACAATGAGACGGTCTGGCAGGACGCCATCCAGGAACACCAAGATATCTACGATGCGGTCGTGAGTCGAGATCCGCTGCAAGCGCAAGCTGCCATGCAGCGGCATCTATCGCGCGCCTATGCCAGGCTCATGGCCGTTATCGGCTGAGGGCGGCGCATTTCCCGCCGTGAGCATCGCCACCGAGGTACTGCGCACGGCCTGCCGTTTTTGTGCAGTACAGAGCATTACGACTTTCAGGAATGAAAATGCAAACTGAAATTTCTCTTCTTCCTTCTGATTCCGATCGGGCACTTTTAGTGGGGCGGGTGTTCGATCCCGCTATTGGGGGGCCTAGCGTCGTGGCCCTTCATGCGGGGCAGGTGCGTGATCTGACGGCTCTGGCTCCCACTGTCTCCCAGTTGATGGAGGTAGACGATATTGCTGCTCTTGTGGCGCAATCTCCAATCGCGGCACACTGGAATTTGCAGGATTTGCTGCATGATACCTTGCATAACGACCGCAGCCGGCCTCGTTTTCTGGCGCCCTGCGACCTGCAGGTCATCAAGGCGTGCGGGGTGACGTTTGCCGGTAGCATGCTCGAGCGCGTCATCGAAGAAAAAGCGGCTGGCGACGTGCAGCTCGCCTCCAGTATCCGGGCCGAGATCGGTGAAACGATCGGTAGTGCGGTCTCCAAGATCCGTCCGGGAACTGAAGAGGCCTTGAAAGTACGAGAATTCTTGGTCAAGAAGGGGCTGTGGTCGCAGTACCTTGAAGTCGGCATTGGCCCTGATGCCGAGGTTTTTTCCAAAGCGCCTGTCCTGTCGGCGGTAGGGGCTGGCGAAGACATCGGCATTCTGAAGGCTTCGCACTGGAACAATCCCGAGCCTGAACTGGTCCTTACGGTTAATTCACGCGGGCAAATTCGAGGCGCGACGCTGGGCAATGACGTCAATCTGCGAGACATTGAGGGGCGCAGTGCGCTCTTGCTGGGCAAGGCCAAGGATAATAACGCCTCATGCGCTATTGGCCCTTTCATTCGGGTCTTTGACTCTGGCTTCACGCTGGATACCGCACGACAGCTCGACATCAGTCTCGAGGTCCATGGTCCTGACGGCTTTCAGCTAAGCGGCAAAAGCTCAATCCGCCAGATTAGTCGCGATTTGGCCGACCTGGTTGCCCAGACGTGCGGGCCTCATCATCAATACCCTGACGGTTTCATGCTGTTTACCGGAACCCTGTTCGCGCCGACCGACGATCGTGATAGGCCGGGTGAGGGCTTCACACACAAGATTGGCGATGTCGTGCGCATCGCGTCGCCGCAGCTTGGCCTGCTGCAGAACCGTGTCGTATACAGCGAAGATGCACCAGCATGGACGTTCGGTATCACGCAACTGATGCGCAACCTGGCTGCGCGCGGGTTGCTGTCGTAGTTTTTGCGAGCGGGTAGGGGCAGCCGAGAGTTGCGGGGGCTGGACGAGGTGAACCTGTACCCCTGCAGCCTCGGCGTTAGCACGGAAAGATTGTAAGGATGGTCTGCTAAAATGTCAGGTTATTCTCTAATCTTTTCAAGCATATCGCCCGTGATCTCCACCAGCAACCTCACCATTCAGTTTGGCAGCAAGCCGCTTTTCGAAAACATCAACGTCAAGTTCGGCGATGGCAATCGCTACGGCCTGATTGGTGCCAACGGGTCGGGTAAGTCCACGCTCATGAAAATCATTGGCGGTGACCTGGAATCGACAGCGGGTTCGGTCACACTGGAGCCGGGGTTGCGTCTGGGCAAGCTGCGTCAGGACCAGTTTGCGTTTGAGGACCAGCGGGTGCTGGACGTGGTCATGATGGGCCACCTCGAAATGTGGCAGGCCATGTCGGAACGGGATGCCATCTATGCCAACCCAGAGGCCACTGAAGACGACTACATGCATGCCGCTGAGCTCGAAGGGCGGTTTGCCGAGTACGACGGCTATACGGCCGAGGCCCGGGCCGGCGAATTGCTTCTAGGGTTGGAGATCCCGGTAGAGCAGCACAATCTCGCCATGCGCGAAATTGCACCCGGATGGAAGCTACGGATATTGCTGGCGCAGGCACTGTTTTCGAATCCAGATGTGCTGCTGCTTGATGAGCCTACCAACAACCTGGACATCAACACGATCCGTTGGCTTGAGACGGTGCTCAATGGCTACGACAGTACCATGATCATTATCAGCCACGACAGACACTTCTTGAATGAAGTGTGCACGCACATGGCCGATCTGGATTACGGCACGCTGCAGGTGTATCCCGGCAACTACGACGAATACATGCTGGCCTCCACGCAGGCACGCGAGCGTCAGGTCGCAGCCAATGCCCGTGCCAAGGAACGCGTGGCCGAATTGCAGGATTTCGTGCGGCGCTTCGCGGCCAACAAGTCCAAATCGCGTCAGGCCACGTCGCGCTTGAAGCAGATTGACCGGATCAAGTCCGAGACTGTGCAGGTCAAGCCCTCGTCGCGGCAGAATCCTTACATTCGTTTCGAGGTCAACAAGGTATTGCACCGCCAGGCCGTGCATATCGAAGACCTTTCCAAGGCGTACGATCGGCCCATCATCCAGAAGTTGAACACGATGATCGAGGCTGGCCAGAAAGTTGCCATCATTGGGGCCAACGGGGTGGGGAAGACCACGCTGTTGCGCATGTTGGCGGGGAACCTTGCAGCAGATGAAGGCGGGATTCGTTGGTCAGAAAATGCAGATATCGGCTATATGGCACAGGATGTGTCGGATCAGTTCGATTCCGATCGCGATCTGTTCGATTGGATGACCGATTATCGCCAGCCTGGTGATGAAGATCAGTCTCTTCGCTCGGTGCTGGGCCGGTTGCTGTTCTCTGGTGATGAAATCACCAAGGCAGTGCGGGTGTTGTCCGGGGGCGAAAAGAATCGGATGAGTTTTGGCCGCCTGATGCTGGGTCGCCACAACGTGATGCTGATGGACGAGCCCACCAATCACCTGGACATGGAATCCATCGAGTCGCTGCAGTATGCCCTGGAGCAGTATCAAGGCACGTTGATATTCGTGTCGCACGACCGTCAGTTTGTGTCCGGAGTGGCCACGCGCGTCATCGAGATTTTGCCAGATGGCAAGCTCAATGATTATCCGGGTACTTATGAAGAATATCTGGGGTCTCAGGGGATCGAGGCTTGAGACCTCTTGTCCATGTATCAATAAAACAGGGCGCCCTGTTTTATTGTGGGCAGCTTACAACCACTGAGCCGAGTGAACGCCTGGCAGTGCGCCCGCTTAGTGCGTCGTGGCAGTGGCCTTTTCTTGCGTCGCGATTTCGGCGTGCACTTTGGCCATGTCCACGGCCTTGACTTGCGTGATGAGATCTTCGAGCTGTGCGGCACCCAGGGCACCCGCCTGCTGGAAGAGCAGCACGTTTTCACGGAACACCATCAGCGTGGGGATGGAGCGGATGCGCAAGGCCATGGCGAGTTCTTGCTGTTCCTCGGTGTTGACCGATGCGAACGTCACGTCTTCGTGTTTATCGGCGGCGGTGTGGAACGTAGGTGCAAAATGCCGACAGGGACCACACCACGGCGCCCAGAAATCAATGATGATGGGCTGCTTTTCGGACTGGGTGGCAGCCTGGAAGGTGGCTTGGGTCAGTTCAATAACGCTCATGGCGACTCCAAAAATCGAGAGGGTGGCGCAAAGCCACCCCACATCGCCAGTGTACGCTGACTGTCAAGCGTTGTCCTGCTGACCCAGGCCCCGTGAGGAGGCCTGGGTGTCCGAGATCAGTCGGGGAAGAACGCAAACTTGATCACGAACAGGATGGCCACCAGCCATGCGGCTGGGTGGATGTCGCGGAAGCGCCCGGATAGGGTTTTGATCGCCACATAGCTGATGAAGCCGAATGCCAGGCCGTTGGCGATGGAGTACGTGAGCGGCATCGAGATGGCAGCGATGGCGGCGGGTACGGATTCGGTGATGTCGTCCCATTTGACGTTCACCAGTTCACGCAGCATCAGGCAGGCCACATAGAGCAGAGCGGGGGCGGTGGCGTAAGCGGGGACGATTCCCGCGATGGGCGAGAAGAACAGCGCCAGCAGGAACAGGATGGCAACCACGGCCGCCGTCATGCCGGTACGGCCGCCGGCTTGCACGCCTGAGGCGCTTTCGATGTAGGCGGTGGTGCTGCTGGTTCCCAGTACGGAGCTGGCCAAGATGGCGGTGCTGTCGGCCAGCAGGGCGCGACCCAGACGACCTGGGTTTTCGGGAGTGACCAGACCCGCACGGGTGGCGATGCCGATCATGGTGCCTGTGGCGTCGAAGATTTCGACCAGCACGAACACGATGATGACGTGGAAGAAGCCTTGGCTGAGGGCACCCATGATGTCGAGCTTGAAGAAGCCCGGTTCGATGCTGGGGGGCATGGAGATGATGCCAGCGTATTGCACCTGACCTGTTACCACTGCCAGCAGGGTAATGGCAAGGATACCCAGCAAGATGGCGCCGCGCACGCGCATGGCGTCCAGGGCGGTGATGATGAAGAAGCCCAGGATTGCATAGAGTGTATTGATATGGGTGAGGTCACCCATGCCAATCACGGTGGCTTTGTTGGCCACCACCACGCCTGAGGTGATCAGCGCAATAATCCCCAGGAACATGCCAATGCCGGCCACGATACCGGCTCGCAGCGAATGTGCGATGCCGTCTATCAGCCATTCTCGTATGCCGGTGATGGTGATGACAACAAAGACCACGCCTGAAATGAAGACGCAACCCAGTGCCTGTTGCCACGTAAAGTGCAGACTGAGCACCACGGTAAATGCAAAGTAGGCGTTCAGCCCCATGCTGGGTGCCAGCCCGATAGGCCAGTTTGCGACGAAGGCCATGATCAGACAGCCGATTGCGGCGGCGATACAGGTCGCCACGAACAGGGCTCCTTTGTCCATGCCGGTATTGCCGAGGATCGCCGGGTTGACGAAGATGATGTAGGACATCGTCAGGAACGTGGTGACACCGGCCAGTAATTCGGTACGGGCTGTGGTTTCGTGTTCCCTGAGCTTGAAGAGCTGTTCGAACATGTGGATGGGTCCTTTGGGTGACGGCCGATTGTCGTGGCCTATTGCGAGACGGCCTCATTCTAAAGCCCTTTTGTGAACGGCCGTATACTGGGAAACACCATGTTATTCGGCCCTGATACCGACTATCACGCCATGTTGATTATTGGATTTGAAAGCTCTTGTGATGAGACCGGTGTCGCGGTCGCCAGCACTGAAAAAGGCCTGCTGGCGCATGTGTTGCATAGCCAGATTGCCATGCACCGAGAATATGGCGGGGTCGTGCCCGAACTGGCATCACGCGACCATATCCGCAGAATCGTTCCCTTGACGCGACAGGCTTTGCAAAAAGCGGGTATTCAGGCATCCGACCTGGATGCGGTGGCGTATACCGCTGGACCCGGCCTTGCGGGTGCGTTGCTGGTGGGCGCAAGTTTTGCCAAATCTTTTGCCTGGGCGCGGGGCCTTCCTGCCATTCCCATTCACCATCTGGAAGGCCATCTGTTATCTCCTCAGCTGGCCGACGATGCGCCCGAATTCCCATTTGTGGCGCTGCTCGTATCAGGTGGCCATACTCAACTGATGCGTGTGTCAGGTGTGGGGCGCTATGAATTATTGGGTGAAACGCTTGACGATGCGGCCGGTGAGGCCTTTGACAAGAGTGCAAAATTGCTGGGCTTGAATTACCCCGGAGGGCCCGAGCTTTCGAAGCTCGCGGAATCAGGTAATCCGGACGCCTATGCCTTGCCTCGTCCCATGTTGCACAGCCATGACCTGGATTTCAGTTTCAGTGGCCTCAAAACGGCTGTGTTGACCCGCATGCGGGCGCTTGAGGCCGAGGGCCGGGCCACTGATGCGGTGGCCCGAGCCGACTTGGCGGCCTCTACGCAAGCCGCCATTGTGGACGTGCTGGCGGCAAAGTCGCTGCAGGCCTTGCGTGTTTCTGGCTTGAACACTCTGGTCGTCGCGGGCGGGGTAGGTGCCAATCGGCATTTGCGCGCCAAGTTGCAGGCTGCGCTAGCCTCGACGGGAGGGCGCGTGTATTTTCCGCCACTGTCTTTGTGCACCGACAATGGCGCAATGATTGCCTGGGCAGCCGTGCAGCGCGTGCGTGCCGGCCTGGTAGATCTGCCCGCTCTGCGCGACCCTGCCTTCGGGGTGTATCCGCGCTGGGACCTGCAGGATATCTGTGTTGCGTGACGCGAGGCTGGTGCGGCCTGGTGTTGCTTATTTTTTGTGGGCGTGGTGATGGCCGCCGCTTGCCTGCTTTGCAGCAGCGGCCTGTTCGGCACGGGCGCTTGCGGCGGCTTTTTTGGCACCGATACGGCCTTCTTTGCCTGCCAGTAGCCGGCTGATGTTGGCTTTGTGGCGCGCCAGAATCATGACGCTGACGAAGGTGATGACAGCTGCCGTGAGCGAGTTCATGCGCCAGGCGACATCCGCGCCCAAGATGTAATAGAACGGCGCAAAGATGGCCGCCATGATCGCGGCCAGCGATGAATATCGCAGCGTAACCGCTATGATGATCCAGGTGGCCACCGTCGCCAACGCCAGCCAGGGCTGCAGCCCAAGCAATATCCCCAGGGCCGTTGCCACACCCTTGCCGCCGTGGAACCGTAGAAACACCGGATACAAGTGGCCTAGAAAGGCTCCCAGGCCTGCCAATGGCACGGCTGCTGCCCCCACGTGGCCCTGCTCGAGTGCCCAGGCAGCCAACGCAACTGCTACCCAGCCCTTGGCGGCATCTCCAATCAGCGTCAGTGCTGCAGCCAGCTTGTTGCCGCTACGCAGAACATTGGTGGCGCCTGGATTGCCGGATCCGAAAGTTCTGGGGTCGCTCAGACCCATCAGCCGGCTGATGACGACGGCGAAGGAAATGGAGCCCAGCAGGTAGCCAACAATCAGGGCTACGAGAGTGCCTGCCGGCGCGAATGACTGGAACATTGCAAGGAAAGGGGGTGGAAGATGGAGAGACATTCTATAGCATCGTTTGCCGCCTGCCGGCACCTTCGGGTTTGTCCCCGGGTACAATTCGCATCATCTGGATTCATACGGACGAGGACGAGGGGATGCGCATATTGGTGTCCAATGACGACGGTTACACCGCAGCTGGCATCGAAGCGCTGGCGCACGCCCTGCAGCCATTGGGCGAAGTGACAGTCGTCGCTCCAGAAACCAACAGTAGCGGTGCGTCCAATTCTTTGTCGTTGCGTCGCCCTCTCTCGGTGCGTCAGGCTGCCAACGGCTTCTATTACATCAATGGCACGCCTTCCGATTGTGTGCATGTGGCCTTGCACGGTTTGCTCGATTTTCGCCCTGATTTGCTGGTCTCCGGGATCAACAATGGCGCCAATATGGGCGACGACACCTTGTATTCCGGGACGGTTGCCGCCGCCACAGAAGGTTATCTTTTCGGCATTCCATCCATGGCGTTTTCATTGGTCGAACGCGACTGGAAGCATCTTGATTGTGCCGTTCGAGTGGCACACGAACTGGTGGGGCGTTTTGCTGCCCGGCCGTGGCCTGAGCCGCTGCTGCTGAACGTCAATGTGCCTGCGGTGCCTTATTCCGAACTCACAGGTTTTAGGGCCACGCGGCTGGGCCGTCGGCATCCTGCAGAACCTGTGGTACGCAGTACCACGCCCTACGGAGAAACCGTGTATTGGATCGGCCCGGTGGGATGTGCGCTGGATGGCGGCCCCGACACTGATTTCGGTGCCATTGATGATCGTGCGGTCTCGCTGACCCCGCTACATCTGGATTTGACTGATCATACGCAAGCCGCCGCCCTCGCGGGCTGGGTAGAGGCCTGATGGGCAACTATAAGCCGCGTCATCCGCTTGACAGGCCGCGTCGCCCTGGCACGACCAACTGGGGGTCTTCGCCTGGGCCGGGGTATTCGCCGGCCAACAGCAATACCCGTATCCATGGGCCCAAACCCTTTACCCTTCCGGAAACGCCAGATAGGCATCCGATACCTGCGCCTGCGGCCAATCTTGGACTGAATTCCGACCGCTTGCGCACCCAGATGGTGCGCCGCCTGCGTGAGCAAGGCATTGCCGACGATCGGGTGCTGGCCGCGATGCAGGCTGTGCCTCGGCATTTGTTTGTCGACCAGGGGCTTGCGAGCCGGGCCTACGAAGACGCTGCGCTGCCTATTGGTTATGGTCAGACGATTTCCCAGCCCTGGGTCGTGGCGCACATGTTGTCGGTGATTTCTGAAGGCCGTCGCCTGCAACGGGTGCTTGAGATTGGCGCTGGTTGCGGGTATCAGGCCGCCGTGCTGGCACAGTATGTGCCTGAAGTGTTTGCGGTCGAGCGCGTCCGTGGCCTCTTTGAACAGGCACGCATGAACCTCTCGCAGGGACGCTCGCGCAGCCGGGTGCGTCTGGTGTTTGGGGATGGGATGTTGGGTCTTGAACACCATGCCCCTTTTGATGGCATTGTTGTTGCGGCTGCGGGCGTTAAAATCCCAGAGACCCTGCTGCATCAGTTGGCTGTTGGTGCGCGTTTGATTGCGCCCGAAGGCACTACGCATCAGCGCTTGATCCTGATCGAACGCACGGCTGCCACTTCCTGGCAACGTGTCGAGCTTCAGGATGTCCGATTTGTACCACTGCGTCCTGGCACGCAGCTCTGAGTAGGAGAACCATATGCTCGATGGGACGCTGGTAACAGAAGGCCCGTTCATTCAATCCCGCCGCACCGGGCGCATTCTGCTATTGACCGTCTTGCTGTCCACTGCTGTGCTGGCAGGCTGCGCGTCGCGCACGTCGCGGGCCCCAGTCAGTGATCAGTCCACAGGCGGAACCTCAGCAGGTTCGTCCGCCTCGGCTCAGGGCACTTACACGGTGCGTTCCGGCGATACGCTCTACAAAATTGCGCGTGATCATGGAGTGTCGGTGTCCAGGCTGGAGCAGTTGAACAACATCAACGATCCCGGCCAGCTTGCCATTGGTCAGGTTCTCAGACTGGACGGCAGCGCGTCCGCCTCTTCCAGCGCAACTCCTGCGGTCGTGGCCACGCCAGTGCCGGTGGCGTCACCTGTCTCGTCGTCCAAACCCAGTTCGTCAGGGGCTGCCGAACAAGCGCCCGCGTCCACCACCTCGGCCAGCCGTGCCAGCGACGCGAGCCTGGTTTCGTGGGGCTGGCCGGCAACTGGCAAGATCATTCAAGGGTTCAACAGCAACACCAAGGGGATCGACATTGAAGGGCCGCTGGGTTCTCCGGTACTGGCAGCAGCAGATGGCAAGGTCATGTATGCCGGCAATGGCGTACGGGGCCTGGGTAATTTGATTTTGCTGGGCCACACCAATGGTTTCATCACGGCGTACGCTCACAATCAGACATTGCTGGTCAAGACGGGGGCTACCGTCAAGAAGGGCACCAAAATCGCCACCTTGGGTCAGACGGATACCTCTTCACCTCGTCTGCACTTCGAGATCCGGCGCCAGGGCACACCGGTCAATCCTCTGTCTTATCTGCCTGCGCGATGATTCCTACGCTGGTCTTTGATCTCGAGACCATTCCCGATGCGGAGGGGCTGCGTCGTCTGAATCCCGACTGGCAAGGGCGGGACGATGCTGCTGTGATCGAGGCTGCGTTGGCCGAGCGCCGCGAGACGCATGGCAATGACTTTCTGCCGCTTCACTTGCAGAAGATCGTCGTAGTGGGCTGTGTGTTTCGCGACGATCAGGGGTTCCGCGTGCGCGCCCTCGGGCAGGCTGATGATCCCGAAGAATCGCTCATCGCAGCGTTCTTCAAGACGGTGGGGCATTACACGCCTACTCTGGTCAGCTGGAACGGGTCAGGCTTCGATTTGCCGGTGCTGCACTATCGCAGTCTCATCCACGGGGTTTCGGCACCGCGCTACTGGGATACCGGAGATGACGACCGCGAATTCCGCTTCAACAACTACCTGAACCGCTACCACACACGACACGTCGATCTCATGGACGTGCTGGCGAAATTCAACGGTCGCGCGAACGCGCCGTTGGATCAACTCGCCAAACTGTGCGGTTTTCCGGGCAAACTGGATATTCACGGCGATCAAGTCTGGCAGACGTGGCAGGTGGGAGATCGTCAACACGTGCGCAATTACTGCGAAACCGATGTCGTCAACACCTGGTTGCTGTATTGCCGCTTTCGGTTGATCAAGGGCGAGCTTGACGCTCAGGCCTATGCCGACGAAATTGCCCTCGTGCGCGATTCCCTTGCTGCCATCAAAGCGCCCCACTGGGAAGAATTCCTCGCCGCCTGGCCACATGATTGATCCCAAACTGCTGACACTGGACATCGAGTCTCTGGACCTCGACGGGCAGGGGATTGCACACCACGACGGCAAGGTCGCGTTTGTGCAGGGTGCCCTGCCTGGCGAACGTGTGGTGGCGCGCATCACTCGCCGCAAACCCTCGTTCGACAAAGCGGTCACCGAGCAGGTGTTGCAAGCCTCGTCCCAGCGGACGGTCCCCGCCTGCCCGCACTTTGGCGTCTGTGGGGGCTGCGCGATGCAGCACCTTGAACCCGCAGCGCAGCTGGCCATCAAGCAGCGGGCTCTTGAAGACGCGCTGGAGCATATTGCCAAGGTCCCTCCCTGCCAGATCCTGCCAGCCCTTCAGGGGCCCACCTGGAGATATCGCCATCGTGCTCGCTTGTCGGTGCGCTACGTGGCCAAGAAGGGGGGAGTGCTGGTTGGTTTTCGCGAGCGGGCAAGTAGCTATGTAGCCGATATTCGACAATGTCTGGTGCTGCCTCCCCATGTGTCCGCTTTGCTCGTACCCTTGCGGCGGCTCATCGAAAGCCTGTCGCATCCTGATCGCATGCCACAGATCGAAGTTGCCGTGGGCGACGAGGCCACGGTGTTCTGTCTGCGTCATCTGGAGCCTCTGACCGATCAGGACATTGCACAGTTGCGCGCTTTTGGTGAACACCATCAGATCGTCTGGTGGCTGCAGCCCCAAGGGCCCGATTCGGCGCACCCTCTGGACCCTCTGCAGCGGGATGCCTTGGCCTATTCCTTGCCGGCGTACGGTCTGCGCATGCATTACCGACCTACGGACTTCACGCAGGTGAATCCGCACATCAACCAGGCGTTGATTGCGCGCGCACTGCAATTATTGGACGTGCAGGCGACGGATCGAGTCGCGGACCTGTTCTGCGGCTTGGGAAATTTCAGCCTGCCTCTGGCAACGCAGGCTCGTGAGGTCGTGGGCATTGAGGGCAGTGCCACGCTGGTTGCCCGAGCACGCGAAGATGCGGAAAATCAGGGCTTGGCGGTGCGCGCAACGTTCACCGAGCTGAATCTGTTCGAAGTTGACGCCGACTGGCTGCGGCGGTTGGGGCACTTTGACCGGATGGTGATCGACCCGCCTCGAGAAGGGGCGTTGGCGGTTGCGCAGGCCTTGGCGGCACTCGCGCCCGAAGAGCGGCCCCGGCGGGTGGTGTACGTGTCCTGCAACCCCGCCACACTCGCGCGTGATGCCGGCGTATTGCACCACGTGGGTGGTTGGACCCTGAAGGCGGCTGGTGCGGTCAATATGTTCCCGCATACGGCTCACGTGGAGTCCATGGCGGTCTTCGAGCCCTGATCCGTTCTTCAGTGTGCCTGATCCAGGATCTGCTGGGCCTCGATGCGCACGCGCTCAGGCGCCGTGCCCCCCACGTGCTTGCGGGCGGCTACCGAGCCTTCCAGGGTCAGCACTTCGAAGACGTCCGGGCCAATGCCGGCATTGAAGCTGCGCAGTTCTTCCAGCGTGAGGTCGGCCAGGTCGCAGCCGCGCTCTTCGCAACTGCGTACCGCCAGCGCCACGGTCTCGTGTGCGTCGCGAAAAGGCAGGCCACGTTTGACCAGGTAATCGGCCAGATCGGTGGCCGTGGCATAGCCCTGCAGCGCTGCCGCACGCATGGCCTCGGGTTTGACCTTTACCCCACCCATCATGTCCGTGAAGATGGTGAGCGTGTCGCGGATGGTGTCGGCGGTGTCGAAGAGTCCCTCTTTGTCTTCCTGGTTGTCTTTGTTGTAGGCCAGGGGCTGGCTTTTCATCAGAGTGAGGAGTGCCATCAGGTGGCCGTAGACGCGCCCCGTTTTGCCACGCGCGAGTTCGGGCACGTCCGGGTTCTTTTTCTGCGGCATGATCGAGCTGCCCGTGCAGAATCGATCGGCCAGGTCGATGAAGCCCACGCGCGAACTCTTCCATAGAACGAGCTCTTCGGACAGGCGTGAGATGTGCATCATGATGAGCGCGGCTGCAGAGCAGAATTCGATCGCGAAGTCGCGGTCGGACACGGCATCGAGCGAGTTGCGGCAGACTTCGTCAAAGCCCAGCGTGCGCGCGACGCGCTCGCGATCGATGGGATAGGTCGTACCGGCCAGGGCAGCCGCGCCCAGCGGCAGGCGGTTCACCCGGCGCCGGCAGTCGGTCAGACGTTCAGCGTCTCGGCCGAACATTTCGGCGTAGGCCAGCATGTGGTGCCCGAAGGTGATGGGTTGGGCGACCTGCAGGTGCGTGAATCCGGGCAGGATTGTGTCGGCGTGCTCGAGCGCGAGGCTCGCCAGACGCATGCGCAAGTCGCGCAACAGGCCGCTGCACACGTCGATCTGGTGGCGTAGCCACAAGCGGATGTCCGTGGCTACCTGGTCGTTGCGTGAGCGTCCCGTGTGCAGGCGCTTGCCGGCGTCACCGATGAGTTCGACCAGCCGCTTTTCGATGTTCAGGTGAACGTCTTCGAGATCGAGCGACCAGGTGAAGCGTTCGTCTTTGATCTCTTCCAGGATTCTCTCCATGCCACGCTGGATGGAGGCCAGGTCTCCCTGGCTGATTACGCCGACGGCAGCCAGCATGTCGGCGTGGGCGAGCGATCCTTGGATGTCGAAGGTGGCCATGCGTTGGTCGAACCCGACGGACGCGGTGTAGCGCTTGACCAGCTCGGAGACGGGCTCGGAGAACCGGGCGGACCAGGCTTTGGATTTGTTGTCGAATTGATTGTGAGTGGAAGGCGTGTCGGTCATAGTGACGAATAGGTGAGAAGAAGACCTGCAGGGCTGCACTGCAGAGGGTACACGGGCCTTGCCTGTACAGGCAGCGGACGCAGCACCCGACCTGCGCTATATTAATTGCTTTTCCGCAGGATCATCGACATCATGGCGCAGACCGACATGCAGCAGATCACAGCCATCGTCAAACCTTTCAAGCTCGACGAGGTGCGTGAGGC